>NZ_JBVIGA010000011.1:0-9143 GCF_055571035.1 Streptomyces malachitofuscus
ACACCGAGCTGCCCTCCTCCAACCCCGCGGTCCTCGCCTTCCTGCGCGAGTACGAGGACGACCTGGTGCTCTGCGTGAACAACTTCTCACGCTTCTCCCAGCCGACCGAGCTCGACCTGCGCGAGTTCGACGGACGCCATCCGGTCGAGCTGTTCGGCGGGGTGCGCTTCCCGGCCGTCGGCGAACTGCCGTATCTGCTGACCCTCGGGGGCCACGGCTTCTACTGGTTCCGGCTCACCCGAGTCGCGTCCCGCATCGGCCGACGACTGTGAGCGTGTGCCGGCGAGAGGAGGCGTCACCATGACGAAGACCGCATTCCTGCGCCCCCGGAGCGCTCCCGCCGAGCCCATGGAGTCGCTGGCCGGGCTGCTGCGCGAGTGGCTGCCGCTCCAGCGCTGGTTCGCCGGCAAGGACCGGCCCGTCACCGACCTCGGTGTGCTGTCGATGACGGAGCTGTTCCCGGGCTGTCTGCACGTACTGGTGCACGCCGGTCACGGAGGCGTGCCCGCTCCCGGGGGAGCCATCCCCGCCGGTGACTGCTACCAGCTCCTCCTCGGTGTGCGGGAGCACCCCTCGCCGCGGCTCGGCAAGGCGCTCATCGGCAGGGTGGTGGACGGCAGGCTGGCCGGACTGACCGTCTACGACGCCCTGCACGATCCGCGCGCCGCCCAGCTGCTCCTGGAACGGCTGCGTCGCCCCGGTACGGAGGGGCCGTTGCGTTTCGAGTGCGACGCCTCCCAGGAGGTGCCCGCACGACTGGTGCCGCGCCTGATGACCGCCGAGCAGTCCAACTCCTCCCTGGTCTACGGCGACGAGTACATCCTGAAGGTCTTCCGGCGCATCCAGCCCGGTGTCAATCCGGATCTCGAGGTGCCGGGGGCACTCGCCCGCCAGGGGTGCCACCGGGTCCCCGCCCCGGTGGCCTGGTTCCGCACCACCCATCCGTTCAAGGCGACGCTCGGCGTGCTCCAGCCGTATCTGCGCAACGCCTCCGACGGCTGGACGCTGGCCCTCGACGCGCTCGCCTCCGGTGACGACTTCACCGCGCAGGCGCACGCGCTCGGCCGGGCCACGGCGGACGTCCATCTGGCGCTGTCGTCCGCGTTCCCCATCGGCGCACCGGGGGAGAACGGGCGGACGGCGGCGGCGATGACCGAGCGGCTGACCGCCGCGGCGCACGCCGTGCCCGCGCTCCAGCCGTTCGTGCCGGGCCTGCGGGCCGCCTTCGCCGCGCTGGCCACCTGTGACGCCGGGCCGTCGGCCCAGCGCATCCACGGCGACCTGCACCTGGGGCAGGTGCTGCGGGCGGGGCGCGAGTGGTTCGTCATCGACTTCGAGGGCGAGCCGTCCCGGCCGCTCGCCGAACGGCGCAGCGCCCACTCCCCCGTGCGGGACATCGCCGGGATGCTGCGCTCCTTCGACTACGCGGCCCGGCAGCGCCGCCCCTGGCGCCCGGAGTGGGCGCGGCGCTGCCGGGAGGCCTACTGCGCGGGCTACGCCGCCCGCGCCGGCTGGGACCCCCGTAAGAAGCACGGCCTGCTCCGCGCCTATGAGACGGACCGGGCCGTGTACGAGGTGCTGTACGAGGCCCGGCACCGACCCGACTGGCTGCCCGTACCCATGGCGGCGATCGAGCGCCTCGCCGTGAGAGGAGACTGAAGCCGTGGCCCTGCATGACACCCCGCTTTCCGAATCGGCCGGGCCCGTCCCGTCCGCCCCCGCGGCCCCGGGGGCCGCGCCCGCCCTGGACCCGGCCGACCGGGGACGCCTGCTGGCGGGCGCCCACCACGATCCGCACGCGCTGCTCGGTGCCCATCCGGTGCCCGGCGGGATCGCCTTCCGGGCACTGCGCCCCTTCGCACGCGACGTGGGCGTGATCGTCGACGGCGAGCGCACGCCGCTCGTCTCGGAGGGCGACGGCCTCTTCTCCGGGGTCCTGCCGCTGGACACGATTCCCGCCTACACCCTGACGGTGGCCTACGAGGACGACGAGGCGGTCGAGACGCACGACCCGTACCGGTTCCTGCCCGCGCTCGGCGGGTTCGACCTGCATCTCATCAGTGAGGGCCGGCACGAGGAGCTGTGGACCGCCCTCGGCGCGCACCCCATGACCCACCAGGGCGTCGCCGGCACCCGCTTCACGGTGTGGGCGCCCAACGCGCAAGGGGTGCGGGTCGCCACGGAGTTCACCCACTGGGACGGCACGGCGTTCCCCATGCGTTCGCTCGGCTCGTCGGGCGTGTGGGAGCTGTTCCTGCCGGACGTCGGCGAGGGCACCCGCTACAAGTTCGAGATCCACTCGCGCTACGGCCACCGGTTCCTCAAGGCGGACCCGATGGCGCGGCGCACGGAGGCACCTCCGAACACGGCGTCCGTGGTGACCGCGTCGCACTACGAATGGGGCGACGCCGACTGGTTCGCACGGCGGGCCGTCACGCCCGTGCACGAGGCGCCGTTCTCGGTGTACGAGGTCCATCTGCCGTCCTGGCGGCCGGGGCTGACGTACCGCGAACTCGCCGAGGAGCTCCCGGCGTACGTCAAGGACCTCGGCTTCACCCACGTCGAGCTGATGCCGGTCGCCGAGCACCCCTTCGGACCGTCCTGGGGCTACCAGGTCACCGGCTTCTACGCGCCGACCGCACGGCTGGGCGCCCCGGACGACTTCAGGTACCTGGTCGACGCGCTGCACCGGGCCGGCATCGGCGTGATCATGGACTGGGTGCCGGCGCACTTCCCGAAGGACGACTGGGCGCTGGCCCGGTTCGACGGCGACCCGCTGTACGAGCCCGGGGACTCCCGGCGCGCGGAACACCCCGACTGGGGGACGTACACCTTCGACTTCGCGCGCACGGAGGTGCGCAACTTCCTGGTCGCGAACGCCGTGTACTGGTGCCAGGAGTTCCACATCGACGGGCTGCGGGTGGACGCCGTGGCCTCCATGCTCTACCTCGACTACTCGCGCGAGGACGGCGGCTGGGAGCCGAACGCCTACGGCGGCCGGGAGGACCTGGCGGCGATGGCGTTCCTGCAGGAGATGAACGCCACCGTGTACCGGCGCTGCCCCGGGGTGGTGACCATCGCGGAGGAGTCCACGGCCTGGGGCGGGGTGACCCGGCCGACCGACACCGGCGGCCTCGGGTTCGGGCTGAAGTGGAACATGGGCTGGATGCACGACTCGCTGGAGTACGTCTCCCACGAGCCGGTGCACCGCAAGTACCACCACCACGAGATGACATTCGCGATGGTGTACGCCTACAGCGAGAACTACGTGCTGCCCATCTCCCACGACGAGGTGGTGCACGGCAAGCAGGCGCTGGTGTCGAAGATGCCGGGCGACTGGTGGCAGCGGCGCGCCAACGTCCGCGCCTACCTCGCTTTCATGTGGGCCCACCCCGGCAAGCAACTGCTGTTCATGGGCCAGGAATTCGCCCAGGGTGCGGAGTGGTCCGAGAAGCAGGGCCCGGAGTGGTGGCTGCTCGACGACGGCTACCACTCCGCGGGCGACCACCGGGGCATCCAGGATCTGGTCCGCGATCTCAACACCCGCTACCGGGCGACCCCGGCCCTGTGGCAGCGCGACACCGACCCGTCCGGCTTCCGGTGGGTGTCGGTCGACGCCGCCGACGACAACGTCTTCGCGTTCCTGCGGTACGACGCGGAGGGCCGGCCGCTGCTCGCGGTGTCGAACTTCTCCCCGGTGGTCCGGCACGACTACCCGCTCGTCACCGGCGACGACGTGGTCGCCTGGCAGGAGGTCCTCAACACCGACGCCGCCCGCTACGGCGGCGGAGGCGTCACCGCCCCCGACCCGGTCAAGCCCGAGGACGGCTGCATCCGGCTCACGCTGCCGCCGCTCGCGACGGTCTGGCTGGCACCCGTTCCTCTGTGAGGCACGGCGACGGCGCCAGGTGTCCCGGGCCCTTGGCGGGGCATTCGGGGTGCGTACGGCCGAGGGTCTCTCGGCGTCGTCGCGGCAGTCGCAGAAGGGCGAGCATCACGTGCGCACGGTGGGTGTGGAGGAGGAACTCCTCCTGGTCGATCCGGAGACGGGGGATCCGCGGGCGATGTCCGCGGCAGTGCTGGCCCGGGCCGAACGGGACGGCGGGGAACAGGACGTCTTCGAGAAGGAACTGCACGAGCAGATGCTGGAGTTCGCCACGCATCCGCAGTCGTCCATGGAGAGCCTGGGCGAAGAGATCGCCCGCTGCCGCAAGGAGGCGGCCGACCACGCCGGGGAGATCGGCTGCACCGTCGCCGCGCTGGCCACGTCACCGCTGCCGGTCAGCCCGTCCATCGGTGTCAACCGGCGGTACCAGTGGATGGAGGAGCAGTACGGCATCGCGACCCGGGAGCAGCTCGTCATGGGCTGCCACGTCCATGTGTCCGTGGAGTCGGACGAGGAGGGCGTGGGCGTCGTGGACCGGCTGCGGCCCTGGCTTCCGGTGCTGGCGGCTCTCAGCGCCAACTCACCGTTCTGGCAGGGCAAGGAGACGGGGTACAGCAGCTACCGCAGCCGCGTCTGGCAGCGCTGGCCGTCCGCGGGCCCGACGGAGATCTTCGGCTCGGCCGAGCGCTACCACCGGCAGGTCGCCGACATGGTGTCCACCGGCGTCATCCTCGACGAGGGCATGGTCTACTTCGACGCCCGGCTGTCCCAGCGTTATCCGACCGTGGAGATCCGGGTCTCGGACGTCTGTCTGCACGCGGAGACCGCGGGGCTGATCGCCACGCTCGCCCGCGGGCTGGTGGAGACCGCGGCGCGCGAGTGGCGGGCGGACCGGCAGCCGCTGGACCCCGGTGTCAGTCTGCTGCGGCTGGCGGCGTGGCAGGCGGCCCGCTCGGGTCTGACGAGTGAGCTGCTCCATCCGCGGACGATGCGGCGGATGCCCGCCGAGACGGTGCTGGACGCCCTGCTCGACCATGTCGCCGAGGCGCTGGAGTCCTACGGCGACCTGGAGCGGGCCCGCGAGGGGTGCGCGCGGCTGCTGCGCGACGGCAACGGCGCGCAGGTGCAGCGGGACCTGATGCGGCGCACAAGGAGCCTGAGGTCTGTCGTCACGGAGTGCGTACGGCACACCCAGGCGTAGCGGCTGGTGGGTCAGGTGGTGGGTCAGAGGATCAGGATCAGGGCGTAGACCAGGAAGAACGCCGCGATCAGCACCACCAGGACGAGGATCGCGGCCAGCGGGCCCTTGGCCCAGCCCTTGGTCGGGTTGTGCGTCTCGCGGGGCCCGGCCTCGGGCATGCTGCTCTCCGCGGGCGGGGTCTCGCCCGGGGGTACGCCGCCGCCCGGTTCGAGGCCGGTGCTGCGTTCCGGTTCGGGATCTGGGTTGACGTAGGTCATGGGGTCCGGGTCCCCCGATTCCGCCGAGATCATCAGTGCGGACACACTTGTCGCGATCCCGGCGCGGGGGAGGTCCGGCTCGGCTACATTCAGGCACCGCCGATGACCGTCCTCACCGGCCGAGTCACACCCCGTACATGTCAGGAGCAGTGCATGCGCGACCTCGCTCTCGCTCCCCCGTCCGCCTCGCCCCTGACCGGCGGCCTCGCCGACAGCCTCTTCGCGACGGCCGACGAGAGCCCGACCCTGCCGATGCTCGCCCACCGTGCCGGTCCCGACTCCTCCACCTGGGAGGAGATCACCGCCGTGGAGTTCCGCGACACGGTCGTCGCCCTGGCCAAGGGACTGATCGCGTCCGGGATATCGCCGGGCGCGCGAGTGGCGATCATGGCACGCACCCGTCATGAGTGGACCCTCCTGTGCCACGCCCTGTGGACGGTGGGCGCGGAGGTCGTCCCGATCTATCCGACCTCCTCGCGCGAGCAGGTGGAGTGGATCCTGCGCGACTCCGGCTGTGTCGCCGTGCTGGTGGAGGACGAGCAGAGTGTGATGACCGTGGGGTCCGTGTGCGCGGCGCTGCCCCGGCTGCGGCACGTGTGGCAGCTCGACTCGGGTGCACTGGACCAGCTGGTGGCGCGGGGTGAGTTCATTCCCCTGGCCACGGTCGACTCGATGCGGCGGATCGTGCTTCCGGACTCCACGGCCGTGATCGCGTACACGTCCGGCACCTCGGGTCATCCCCTGGGCTGCGCCCTGAGCCACCGCGGGCTGGCCTTCATCTGCGACACCCTGCTGGAAGGCTGGGGCCACACCGCGGCGCCGCCCGGGGAACGCGGTGCCGTTCTCGCCTTCCTGCCGTTCTCGCACGTCTACGGTCTGATGATCCAGAGCCTGTGCGTCCGCGGCGGTCTGCTGATGGGGCACGAGCCCGATCTCGGCGCGGAGTCGCTGGCCTCGGCGATGCGCACCTTCCGGCCCACCTATCTGTACGCGGTGCCGTCGCTGCTGGAGAAGATCTACAAGAACTTCCTGCGCGCGTCGCAGCAGCACGGGCGCGGCGCTCTGTTCGAACGGGCCGCCGACACGGCCCGGGACTTCGCCGCCGCGGTGGAGCGGCAGCGGCTGGGGCGCGGCTCGGGACCGGGCTTCGACCTGCGGCTGCAGCACGCCCTGTACGAGCGCACCGTCTACCGCAAGCTGCGCGCGTCGCTCGGCGGCCGGGTGCAGCGGGGCACGTCCGGCGGATCGCCGCTCAACCGCGATCTCTCCCTGTTCTACGAGGGGATCGGCATCTACGTGCACGACGGCTACGGCCTCACCGAGACCAGCGGCGGGCTGACGATGCAGCCGTTCGGCCGGGAGAAGTCCGGCACCGTGGGACAGGCACTGCCGGGTATGGAGATCCGGGTGGCCGACGACGGGGAGATCCTGGTGCGCGGGCCGTCGGTGTTCCAGGGCTATGTGGGCGACGAGACCGCCACCCGGGCCGCGCTGCGCGGCGGCTGGCTGGCCACGGGGGATCTGGGGGAGCTGGACTCCGAGGGCTATCTCACGATCACCGGCCGCAAGAAGGACATCATCATCACGAGCAGCGGCAAGAGCGTGGCGCCGGCGGTCCTGGAACAGCGGCTGCGGATGCATCCGCTGGTGCACCAGGCCGTCGTCGTGGGGGACAACCGGCCGTGTGTGGGGGCCCTGATCACGCTGGACCCGGACTTCCTGGCCGACTGGCGGGCGGCGCTGTCCCTGCCGGGCGACGCGCCGGCCCGTGAGGCGCGGGAGGAGAACGCGCTGCGTGAGGAGATCGCACGGGCGGTCGCCGCGGCCAACAGCAGTGTGTCGCGCTCGGAGTCGATCCGGGTGTTCCGGGTGCTGCCCGAGCCGTTCGACGTGACCAACGGACTGCTGACGCCCTCGATGAAGCTGCGCCGGGACGAGATAGTGCGCCGCTACGCGCTGGAGATCGACGCGATGTACCAGTCGCGGACGCGTCCGGGGCGGGCCCCGGCCCCCGACGACTCCGCGGGCTGGGACGACTCCGACAACGTGTTCCGCTGAGCTTCGAAGCCGGCCGTCGGCCGGTGGCGGGTTTGTCGGCGACCACGCCCGGGCATGCGGGCGCGTAGGCTCCGCCCTCACGGGAACCCACAGACCGAAAGGACTCAAGCACGCGAACGACCGCCCCGGCGTACGGGGCCTGGAAGGCGAGATGGCACCCGAGCCGCGTAGGGACAGGACACTGGCCGGCGAGGAGATCACGATCCGCATCGCCAGCTTCCCGGGGGAGCTGCACGATGTGACGGACGCACGTCTGGTCGCGGAGGAGTTCCTCTTCGACCTGGCCCGTGTGTCGGCGCCGTCGGCTCCGGAGCACTGGGACGACATCCTTCTGGTGGTCACGGAACTGGCCGCGAACGCTGTCCAGTACGCGCCCGGCCCCTTCCAGATGCGTCTGCGCAGGACCTTCGACGGGGTGCACGTGGTCATGCACGACACCAGCACCACCGAGCCCTCCCCACGGCCCTTCCACCCGAACAGCGGGGGCGGCGGGATCGGCTGGCATCTGATCCACACACTGTGCGACCAGGTCAGCGTCGTCGGCGGCGACCACGGCAAGGACATCCACGTGTTCCTGCCGTGGTGAGCCGCGGCCACCCGGGGCGCCCTGCCCGGTCCGGCGGCGGGTCTCACCCCGTGGGATCCTCGCGGGACGGCAGCCCCCGGTAGTAGTCGCCGACGGTGCTGAGATAGTCCGGGTCCATGGTCTCGCTGTCGGTCCGGAACCGGGGCGCCGCCTTCACCTCGGCCCGCGTGCAGGACACCGTCACCCTCCGCTCCCCCGCGTGCACTTCGGTGACGACGCCGACCGGGACGAGGAGGCTGCGGCCGAACACCCACACGCCGGTGTCGACGACGAGGTGCCGCATGCCGTGGTGGTCGGCCTGACGGTCCACATGACCGATGGTGCCGTCGCTCGCGGCGACGGTGTAGTCCGTCAGGTCCCGCTCCAATGCCTCGCTCAGGCCCGGCGCGTACGACCAGATGCTGTCGGTGGACACCACTCGCTGCCTCCCCTGTGGACGTCTGCTGCGCGGAGCGGGCGGCGTCGGCTCCCGCCCTCTCCACAGCAGCAAATACCCTGCGGGCGCGCGTGCATTCGAAGGGCAGGGGCCGGAAACCACGCGCTTTCGGACCGTGCCTTCCGACCTCGCGAAATCCTGCCAGGTACCCGCGCAACGCGAAGGTATGCACGTCGGACGGCATTCTCTCCGGCCCGGTTTCGGGGGCGGGGTCACGCTTTGTTCGGCACCCGTCACGTGGGTTAGCCTTCGGCGTATTTCTCATCGCGCACATCCGTGAACTGCGGAAACGCGCACTGACTCTGCCGGAACGAGGGTGCGCATGACCAGCAAGAGCCCCGAGGGGACCGACGTGGCGCCGGGGGACGAGGAACTGAAGCGACTCCTGGCGGGGCTGACGGCCGTACGGGACGGGGACTTCGGCACCCGGCTGCCGGACGACGCGGACGGTCTCATGGGGGACATCGCCAAGGTCTTCAACGGCATGGTGGACCAGTTGTCGGTGTTCACCTCCGAGGTGACGCGCGTGGCCCGCGAGGTCGGCACCGAGGGAGCGCTCGGCGGGCAGGCGCAGGTGCCGGGGGTGTCGGGCACCTGGGCCGATCTGACGGACTCGGTGAACGCGATGGCGGGCAACCTCACCGCGCAGGTCCGCAATGTGGCGCAGGTGACCACGGCCGTCGCCAAGGGCGACCTGTCCCAGAAGATCACCGTCGACG
>NZ_JBVIGA010000011.1:9239-102917 GCF_055571035.1 Streptomyces malachitofuscus
GACGCCCGCGGCGAGATCCTCGAACTCAAGAACACCATCAACACGATGGTCGACCAGCTCTCCGCCTTCGCCGACGAGGTCACCCGCGTCGCCCGCGAGGTCGGCACCGAAGGACGCCTCGGCGGCCAGGCCGATGTGCAGGGCGTCAAGGGAACCTGGCGCGATCTCACCCACTCGGTGAACTTCATGGCGGGCAATCTCACCGGCCAGGTCCGCAACATCGCGCTGGTGGCGACCGCCGTCGCCAAGGGCGACCTGTCCCAGAAGATCACCGTCGACGCCCGCGGCGAGATCCTCGAACTCAAGAACACCATCAACACGATGGTCGACCAGCTCTCCGCCTTCGCCGACGAGGTCACCCGCGTCGCCCGCGAAGTGGGCACCGAAGGACGCCTCGGCGGCCAGGCCCAGGTGCGGGGGGTCTCCGGCACCTGGAAGGACCTCACCGACAACGTCAACGTGATGGCGTCCAACCTGACCGGTCAGGTCCGCTCCATCGCCCAGGTCGCCTCCGCGGTGGGCCGGGGCGACCTGTCGCAGCGGATCAGGGTCGAGGCCGCCGGCGAGGTGGCGGCACTGGCCGACGTGATCAACACCATGGTCGACACGCTGTCGGCCTTCGCCGACGAGGTCACCCGCGTCGCCCGCGAGGTCGGCACCGAGGGCCGCCTCGGCGGCCAGGCGCATGTGCCCCATGTCGCGGGCACCTGGCGGGACCTCACCGACAACGTCAACTCCATGGCCAACAACCTCACCGGCCAGGTGCGCAACATCGCGCTGGTGACGACCGCCGTGGCCAGGGGCGATCTGTCGAAGAAGATCGACGTCGACGCGCGCGGGGAGATCCTCGAGCTGAAGACGACCATCAACACGATGGTCGACCAGCTCTCCGCCTTCGCCGACGAGGTCACCCGCGTCGCCCGCGAGGTCGGCACCGAGGGCCGCCTCGGCGGCCAGGCCGAGGTCGAGGGTGTCTCCGGCACCTGGAAGCGCCTGACCGAGAACGTCAACGAGCTGGCGGGCAACCTCACCCGGCAGGTCCGCGCGATCGCGAAGGTCACCAGCGCCGTCGCCGAGGGCGATCTGACGCGTTCGATCAGCGTGGAGGCGTCCGGCGAGGTCGCCGAGCTCAAGGACAACATCAACGCGATGGTGGAGTCCCTGCGCCAGACCACCCGGGCCAACCAGGAGCAGGACTGGCTCAAGACCAACCTCGCCCGGGTCTCCGGCCTGATGCAGGGACAGCGCGACCTGCCCGTGGTCGCCGAGCTGATCATGGACGAGCTGGTGCCGCTGGTGTCGGCCCAGTACGGCGCCTTCTACCTCGCGGAGGACGGCGACGACGGCCCCGAGCTGCGCCTCGTGGGCTCCTACGGCTACCCCGACGACGACGGGCGGCCCACCCGTATCGCCTTCGGCCGCACCCTGGTCGGCCAGGCCGCGCGCAGCCGCCGCACGATCACGGTGGACGAGCTGCCGCCGGACTACGTGACGATCTCCTCCGGGCTGGGCCGGGTGGTGCCGACCGCGCTGGTGCTGCTGCCGATCGTGGTCGAGGGCCAGGTGCTGGGCGTCATCGAGCTGGCGTCGGTGTCCCCGTTCACCCAGATCCACCGGGACTTCCTGGTCCAGCTGATGGAGACCATCGGCGTCAACGTCAACACCATCGTGGCCAACGCCCGTACCGACGAGCTGCTGGCCGAGTCGCAGCGGCTCACCGCCGAACTGCAGGAACGCTCCGCGGAGTTGCAGACGCAGCAGGAGGAACTCCAGCACTCCAACGCCGAACTGGAGGAGAAGGCCGCGCTGCTGGCGGCGCAGAACCGGGACATCGAGGCGAAGAACCTGCAGATCGAGCACGCCCGGCAGGAGCTGGAGGCACGGGCCCAGCAGCTGTCGCTGGCCTCGAAGTACAAGTCGGAGTTCCTGGCGAACATGAGCCACGAGCTGCGCACGCCCCTCAACAGCCTGCTGATCCTGGCCCAGTTGCTCGCCCAGAACCCCTCCCGCAACCTCAGCCCGAAGCAGGTCGAGTACGCGCAGATCATCCACTCGGCGGGCTCGGACCTGCTGCAGCTGATCAACGACATCCTCGATCTGTCGAAGGTCGAGGCGGGGAAGATGGACGTGAGCCCCGAGCGGGTGGAGCTGCGCCGGCTCGTCGAGTACGTCGAGGCCACCTTCCGGCCGATGACGATGCAGAAGAGCCTGGACTTCACGGTGACGACGGCTCCGGGCGCGCCGGCGGACCTGCTCACCGACGACTCCCGGCTGCGGCAGGTGCTGCGCAATCTGCTGTCCAACGCGGTCAAGTTCACCGAGCTGGGCGGGGTCGAGCTGCGGATCGAACCCGCCCCGGACGACGAGGTGCCCGCCGGCGTGCTGCGGGGCGGGCCCGTGGTTGCCTTCCGGGTGCGGGACACCGGTGTCGGGATCCCGGAACAGCATCTGGAGTCGATCTTCGGTGCCTTCCAGCAGGCGGACGGCACGACCAGCCGCAAGTACGGGGGCACGGGACTGGGCCTGTCCATCACCCGGGAGATCGCGCATCTGCTCGGCGGCGCGGTCACGGTGGACAGCGTCGCGGGCCAGGGCAGCACGTTCACGCTGTTCCTGCCCGTGGCCCGGCCGGACTTCGAGGAGCTGTTGCGACCCGCACCGGTCGTGGAGCACGGGGCGGCCGAGGCGCTGCAGGACGCGTCGTCCCGGCCGCTTCCGTCGCTCGAGTCGGGGGCCGGGCAGGGGCAGCGTCCGCGGCGGCTGCTCGTCGTGGAGGAGCGGCCCCGGGGTCTGCTGACCCTGGTGGCGGAGAGCGTGGTCCAGGACGTCACGCGCGGCGACGGCGCGTCGCGGCCGTCGGTCGACATCATCACCGCCGTCGGCGCCCAGGAGGCGGCCGGCGCGCTGGCCGCCGATCCGTGCCACTGCGTGGTGCTGGAACTCGGTATGGAGGAGGAGATCACCCGGTTCCTCGAGGCGCTGCGCGGCGATTCCGCGCTGGCGAGCGTGCCGGTGCTGGTGCACAGCGGTCACCGTGCGGCCGACGTGGCGGTGGAGGAGAATCTGCGCTCACGTGCCGAGGGGACGGCACTGGAGTTCCTGTCCAGCCTCGACGAGCTGCGTGAGCGCATCGCCCTGCACCTCTCCGCCGAGGAACCGGGGGACGTGCTGTCGCTGGTGCGGGCCGACGAGACGCACCGGCCGGCCCCGCAGACCGTCGTGGACGGCTCGTTCACCGGCCGGACGGTCCTCGTCGTCGACGACGACGCGCGCAACCTGTTCGCGCTCAGCGGGATCCTGGAGCTGCACGGCTTCCGTGTCCTGCACGCGGAGAACGGCCGCGCGGGCATCGAGAGACTGGTGAACAACCCCGAAGTGGCCCTCGTGCTGATGGATGTGATGATGCCCGAGCTGGACGGCTACGCCGCCACGGCCGAGATCCGCGGCATGCCGCAGTACGCCGACCTGCCCATCATCGCCGTCACCGCGAAGGCCATGCCCGGTGACCGGGAGAAGAGTCTCGCCTCGGGGGCCAGCGACTACGTCACCAAACCGGTCGACACCCAGGCCCTGATCGCCTGTGTCCGCCGTTGGCTGCCCGCATGAGCGCCGAGCGTCTGCCCGGGCGTCCGACGGCGGGGCCCGCGGGGGTGTCCGCCGACTCGCCCGTGGGCAGGCTCGCGGCCACCGTGGACCGGCTCAGCCGTGAGGTGCGGGCGGCACAGGCCGAGGCCGAGGGCCGGGCGCTGATCGAACTGGCCAAGGGCATCCTGGTCGAACGGCTGGGGTGCGGTCCCGCACAGGCCGCCCGCCAGCTCACGGAGCTGACCGAGCAGGCCGGGACGACTCAGCTGGAGTTCGCGGTCGAGGTCATCAACCAGGCCGCCCGGGACCGGATGTCCGAGGTGACGGACGCCTTCCTGGCCGCCACCCGGGCCGCCGGGGACGCGGGGCCCGAGCCTGCCGCCGTACGGCTGCGCGCGGCCGAGAGCGGGGCGCTGGCCGCGGACGACACCCAGGCCGTGGCCGAGTCCCTCCTCGAACAGGCGCTGCGCCCGCTGGGCGCGGTGGCCGTGGCGATCTGGGCGGCCGGCGCCGACGGGTCGCTCACCCTCGCGGGCAGCGCCGGGTTCTCCCCCGCCGAGGCGGCGCGCTGGTACTACGTGCCGCCGGACGTGGCGACGGTCGCCCGGTGCGCCCTCGCGGAGCGCGACGGCCTGTGGATCGGGTCGACGGCCGACCGCGGTCTGCCCAGCGTCGGCCGGCACCACTACCCGGAGGGCGGCAGGGCGGCCGTTCCGGCCGGTACCGGGGGGCGGGTGTACGGCGTGCTGGAGATCGTCTGGCCGGCTCCGCTGCCCGAGCAGCCGCCGCAGATCGTCCGCCAGGTGGAGGCCCTGGCCGAGCTGTGCGCGCACACCCTGGAGACGTACACGCCGCCGAGCGGCCCGGCCCGGCGGCCGCAGGTGCTGCCGGACGCCGCGGAGCTGATGGACCTGGCCGACGGGCTGTACGACCCGGCCCTGGTCCTGGTGCCGCACCTGGACCCCTCCGGGAACCTGCTGGACTTCCGCATCCAGCACGTCAACAGCCGCTTCCTGGACCCGGCGGGCCGGCCGCGTGCCATGGTCAGCGGCGCGCTGCTGCTGGAGGCGTATCCGATGGCCGCCGGGAACAGCGAGCTGTTCCAGCGGATCGAGCGGGTGTACGCCACGGGTGAGCCGTTCCGGGCCCGGCGGATGAACCTCACCGCCCTGGTCGACCAGGTGCCGCTGGCCGCGGTCGCGGACATCAGTGTCAGCCGGCACGGCTCCGGCATCCTGTTCATCTGGCGGATCGAGGACGAGACGGCCCGCCTGGCGAGCCTGCTCCAGCACGCCCAGCGGCTCGGCCGGATCGGCGGTTTCGAGGAGAACCTGCTGACCGGGGAGATCACCTGGAACGGTCAGCTGTTCGACCTGTACGGGCGGCCGCCGACCAGCTCTCCGGTGCCGCTCGAGGAACTGCCCGCGCACGCACACCCGGACGACGCGGTCGCCATCGGCCGTTTCCTGCGCACGCTGCTGCACCACCGGCGGCCGGCCTCCGCGGCCTTCCGGCTGCAACGGCCCGACGGAGTGACCCGCCACATCCGCGTCGTCGCCGAACCGGTCCTGGACACCGACGGCAGGCTGCTCACGACCCGCGGCGCCTACCAGGACATCTCGGCCCAGCACTGGACGGAGGTGGCGCTGGCCGCCACCCGCGACCAGCTGGCGCACACCGAGCAGCACGCCAGCGAGCGGGACCGGCTGGCGCTGCAGCTGCAGCGCGCCATCATGCCGCCGACCCAGGCGCCGCTGCAGGTGCCGGGCCTCGACGTGGCCGTCCGCTACCGGCCCGCGGAGGCCGAGCAGCTGGTGGGCGGCGACTGGTACGACGCCGTGGTGCTGCCGTCCCGGCTGGTGCTGCTCTGCGTGGGGGACGTCGCGGGGCACGGCATAGAGGCGGCGACCAGCATGGTCGTCCTGCGCAACGCGCTACGGGGCCTCGCCGTGACCGGCGCCGGCCCCGGGCAGCTGCTGTCGTGGCTGAACATCGTGGCGCACCATCTCACGGGCGGCGTCAGCGCCACCGCGGTCTGCGGCCTGTACGACCCGGCCTCGCGCACGCTGCGGTGGGCGCGGGCGGGTCATCTGCCGCCGGTGCTGGTGCGCGGTTCCGAGGCGGCTCCGCTTCCGTTGGTACGCGGACTGCTGCTGGGCGCCGTACCGGAGGCGTCGTACGAGGAGGCGGAGGTGCGGCTGGCCGCCGAGGACAATCTGCTGATGTACACGGACGGTCTGATCGAACGCCGGGACCGCACCGTGGAGGAGTCCCTGACCCATCTGCTGGCCACGGCCGCGACGGCCCCGGGCACCCTCGACCAGCGGCTGGACCGGCTGCTCACGTACAGCAGGTCGGACACCGACGACGACACCTGCATCGTGGGAATCCGGGTGGGATGAGCCGGCTCGCCGCGACGGACGGCGGGCCGAGGCATGAGCCGGCGATTCGGGGGTACGCGCGGCAGCGCTACGTAGAGCTTGATCACCTTGTTGGAGGTACTCGTGCACATCGCCCAGGACCCGTTGTCCGTCGAGGTGACCCTTCCCCGTGAGGATGTGGCCCTTCTCACGGTGGAGGGCTACTTGGACGTCGACACGGCGACCGAGTTCCAGCACCACCTGGCGAACCAGCTGCATCACGGCCGCCGGCACTTCCTGCTGGACCTGTCGGCGGTCCCCTTCATGGACTCGTCCGGCATGAACATCATCCTGCGCGTGTACCAGGAGGCGCGCGAGCTGCCGGGGAGCGTGCACATCATCGCGCCCACTCCCGCCGTGCGCCGCATCCTGGACCTGACGGGAGTGAGCATCACCGTCCCGGTCTCGGAGAGCGTCGACGAGGCGCTGGAGCGGGTCGACGCGATGCCGGACGCACCGGCCGAACCGGGCGCCTGAACACATTCCCGCGCCGCGGTGCCCGAGGTGGGCCCGGCACAGGGCGACTACGTAGAGGAGAGGAAACACGTGCCGCAGCACGAAACGGGCGGGACACCGGCGCACGAGGTCAGGGACTTCCTGCTGCGCCGGAGCGAGCAGATCGCCCAGCGGTGGGCCGACGAGCCCCTGTTCCGCACGGTGTTCACGGTCTCCCGCGAGGAGGCGGTGGATGCCGGCAAGGCGGTCGTCGACGCGCTCGCCCAGGTGGCCGACTCCCAGCGGGTCGAGGATCCGGACGCGGCCGGCTTCACCGGTGTGCGCGAGCAGCTGGCGCGGATGGGGGCGGCCCGTTCCCGCGCGGGGCTGTCCACCACCCAGGTGGCGGCCGAACTGGCCGCGCTGCGTCCACCGGTGGAGAACCTCCTGGTCGCCGATCTCGAGCAGGAGGCCCCCGAGCGGGTACGGGAGTGTTCGACGGTACTGAGCGTGCTGATGGGCACGCTGCGCCTGGTGGCCATGCAGACCGCGCTGAGCGAGATTCAGGCGCTGACCGACCGGCAGCGGCTCCAGCTGCTGGAGGTGGCGACCCCGGTGATCAAGCTCTGGGACGGCATCGTGGCGGTCCCGCTGATCGGGACGCTGGACAGCGCCCGCAGTCAGGTGGTGATGGAGACCCTGCTCAACGCGGTCGTCGACCAGCATGCCCGGTTCGCGATCCTCGACATCACCGGTGTGCCCACCGTCGACTCGCTGGTGGCGCAGCATCTGATGAAGACCGTCGCCGCGGCCCGGCTGATGGGCGCGGAGTGCGTGGTGTCCGGCATCCGTCCGGCGATCGCGCAGACCATCGTGCACCTCGGGCTGGACCTCGGCACGGTGAAGACCCGGGCGAGCCTCGCCGACGCCCTCGGGTACTGCCTGCACGAGCTGGGGGCGAACATCGTGAACGCGGCGCCCGAGGGCGCGGGACGACGGTGAGCGAGGACTTCTCCCGCCCGGTCGCGGGACATGTGCCGGTGCTCAGGCTGGGGAACGTCCTCCTGGTCACCCTTCAGGGCGACCTGCACGACAGCATGGCGTTCCAGCTCCAGCAGGACCTGTCCGAAACGATCGCCCGCAGCCGGGTCACCGGGGTGGTGATCGACATCTCCGGTGTGGAGATCGTCGACTCCTTCCTCGGGCGGGTGCTGGCCGAGATCGCGGCCCAGACCGAGCTGCTGGCCGCTCGGACCGTGCTGGCCGGGATGCGGCCCGCGGTCGCCATCACCCTGGTGGAGCTCGGGCTGACGCTGCCCGGGCTGCGGACCGCGCTCACCACCGAGGCGGCACTGGAGCTCCTCGCGCAGCCCATCGTGCCGGGCCGGACCGGCGGCGTGCGCGAGGAGAGCCCGTGATGCCCACCTCTGCGGGCGTGGAGGCCCGCCTTCCCATCCGGTCGGACATGGATCTGGTGTGGGTGCGTCAGCATGTGCGGCAGGCCGCCGCCAAGCTCGGCTTCGGTCTGGTGGACCAGACGAAGCTGGTGACGGCCGCCAGCGAGCTGGCGCGCAACGCCCTGGTCCACGGCGGGGGCGGTGTGATGGAGGCGTCGCACGTCACCGCCGACGGGACCGACGGGCTGCGGCTGACGTTCAGCGACTCGGGACCGGGCATCGCCGATCTCGACCGGGCGCTCAGCGACGGCTACACCTCCGGCGGCGGGCTGGGGATGGGTCTGGGCGGCGCGCGGCGGCTCGTGCACGACTTCGCGGTCGAGAGCACCCCCGGGTCGGGCACCACGGTGCGGGTGACCTCGTGGGTGTCCCGGCCGCCGCGTCCTCGCGAGGACCTCTGATGCCCCGCGTGTGGGACGTACCGGTCCAGGACCCGACCCGGGTGCGGGACGTCCGGGTCGCGGCGGAGGAGGCGGCGGCCCTGGCCGGGCTGGACGATCGGCGCACCGCCTCCGTGGCACTGGTGGCGACCGAGCTCGCCACCAACCTCCTCAAGCACGCGCAGGCGGGTCAGGTGCTCATCGACGTGGTGGCCCCGTCCGTACCCCGGGAAGGCCTGCCGGGCCGGGCGGTGCAGATCACCGCGATCGACCACGGGCCGGGGATCACCGATGTGGACACCGCGCTGCGGGACGGGTTCTCCTCGAGCGGCTCGCTCGGCGCGGGCCTCGGCACCTGCCGCCGTCTCGCCGACGACTTCGGTCTGCACAGCGTGCCCGGCCGGGGCACCGTCGCGGTGGCCCGCATCGGCCGTCCGGGCCCCGGCGAGGACGCTCCGGGCGGCCCCGGTGCGCACGCCGGCGGGGTCAACGTCCCGTTCGCCGGCGCGGACTTCTCGGGGGACGCCTGGGCCTGGGTCAGGTCCGGTGACCGGTTGACGCTGATGCTGGCCGACGGGCTGGGGCACGGCAGCGAGGCGGCCCGTGCGTCGACCGCCGCCGTCGAGGAGCTGCGCCACTGGGCCCGGCTGCCGCCCGCCGAGATGCTGCAGAAGCTCCACACGGCCCTGGCCGGGACACGGGGCGCGGCGGTCGCCGTGGCTCAGCTCGACGTCTGGACGGGCCTGCTGCGCTTCGCCGGGATCGGCAATGTGTCGGCCCGGCTGCGGGAGGGCGACCGCTGGCGCTCCCTGCTGTCCCGGCCGGGCATCGTCGGAGTGCACCGGCCCAACACGGTGCGCGAGGACGAGGTTCCCTGGACCTCCGAGAGCCTGCTGATCCTGCACACGGACGGTCTGCCCGGCCGCTGGACGCCGCCTCCGGGCACCGGCCGGCCGCCGGCCGACCCGGCTGTGACGGCGGCCGTGACCGTCCGGGACGCCGGAAGTCCCGCCCGCCCGGTCCGCGACGACACCGCCGTGGCCGTGCTCGCCCCCGTCCCCTCGGAGCACCCATGACACCCACCCCGCACGCGGCACGCACCGGCGCCACCGCCGCACGGCCGACCACCACTCCCCCACACCCCCACCGCGACAGCAGCCACCCCGCCCCTCCGGAGCCCATGACACCCAGCCACCCGACCGGCACCGCCATGAGCCTGCCGCACGTGCCCGGCGGCACCGTTGCGGTCGTTGCGGGTCGTGATTGCCCGGGGCTGCCATGACGCGTGTCTGGCGGATCGGGACGGTCACCGAGGCGGCGTGCGCCCGGGTCGCCGTCGCGCGGCTGGCGGCGGCGTACGGGGTGCCCACCGTGGAACGCACCCGGCTGGCCACGGCGCTCGGCGGCCACTTGCGGCAGTGCCTCACCAAGGGCGGCGTCTGGGAGCTGCGGGTGGAGGAACCGGACGCGGCCGCCGAGGAGGCGGTCCTGCGCGCCGTGGTGGGCCCCTCCCCCGGTGCGGACGCCTCCGTCCGCACCCCGTGGACGGTGACGGTGCCCTGTCCCGGGCCGGGGCGGACCGCGGCCGACGCCGGCCCGGAGAGCGAGGACGCGGCCGGACTGGCGGACGCGCTGCTGGGCGCCGACGAGGACACCGCCTCGGTGCTGGAGATGCTCGCCGAGCAGGAGGAGCTGGTCGCCTTCCACCGGGAGGAGCTGCATCAGACCAACCAGGGGGTTCTGGCGCTGCACGCCGAGCTGGACGCGGCCGGAAGGGCGCAGCGTGAGGCGTTCGCCGCCGAGCGCCGGGCGCGTGAGGAGGCGGAGAACGCCCGGCGTCGGCTGAGGTTCCTCGCCGACGCCAGCGCCACGCTCAACGCCTCGCTGAACCACGACGAGATCGTGCGCCGGCTGCCGGAACTGCTCGTGCCGCGGTACGCCGGCGGAGTCGACGTATGGCTGTTCGACCACGAGGACGACCGGCACCGGCCCACCGCCCACCCGGGTGCGGCCGTCCTGGCCGCCCGCACCGGCCGTCCGCAGTACGCCGCCGACCACCCCGGAGGGCTGCCCGGCGTCGACGACCGGCCCCCGTCGGCCCTGGATCCGGCGCGGCCCCTGCTGTGCATCCCGCTGCTGACGCCGCGCAGCGCCGCGCTGGGGGTGCTCACCCTGTGGCCGCCCGGTGAGCGCTGGGACCCGGACGACGCCGTGACGCTGATCGAGTTCTGCCGGCGGGCCGGCATCGCCATGGACAACGCCCGGCGCTTCGAGCACAACCGGGACATCGCCGAGACGCTGCAGCGTGCCCTGCTCACGGAGCTGCCGACGACACCGGGCCTGAGCCTGGCGGCCCGCTATCTGCCGGCCACGCACGGGCTGAACGTCGGCGGCGACTGGTACGACGCGTTCCGGCAGCGGGACGGCAGTCTGATCACCGTCATCGGGGACGTCACCGGGCACGGGCTGCACGCGGCGGTGATGATGAGCCAGCTGCGCACCGCGCTGCGCGCCTACGCCGTCGACGGCGGCGGGCCGGGCCGGCTGCTGACCCGGCTGCACGGGTATCTGCGCCACCTCCAGCCGGACCTCTTCGCCACCGCGGTCATCGCACGGTTCCATCCGGACGAGCACACGCTGACGTGGGCCGCGGCGGGTCACCCGCCGCCGGTGCTGCGGCTGCCCGACGGACGGGTGCGGATCCTGGACGCCAAACCGGGCGCGATGCTCGGTATCCCGCTGCGGCAGGAGATCGCCGACCACACCGAGCGGCTGACGCCCGGCTCGACGCTGGCGCTCTACACGGACGGGCTGGTCGAGCGGCGCGCCCGGGGCATCGACCCCGGCATCGAACGGCTCGCGGGGGTCCTCGGGGCGTACGGTTCCGATGCTCTGGACACGGATCTGGAGAAGTCGGCGGACCGGATCCTGCATCCGATGCTGAGCGACTCCGAGCGCGACGACGACGTGTGTCTGCTGCTGTGCCATCTGCACCGCTGAGGCGGGGCCGGCCGCGGTGACCGTCGTGCCTTCCCGGTGCGTTCCGGGGCGGGTGCGGGCATCGTGGTGCTGAACAGGGGCACGCGTCAGGCATCGACGGCCGAGGCGGACCGCCTGCAGCCGGAGGAAGGGATGGACACCGTGACACGACCCAGGATCCTTGTGGTGGGCGCGGGCTTCGCCGGCGTGGAATGCGTGCGGCGGCTGGAGCGCAGGCTCGCCCCGAACGAGGCCGACCTCACGCTGGTGACCCCGTTCTCCTACCAGCTCTATCTGCCCCTGCTCCCCCAAGTGGCCTCGGGCGTGCTGGCCCCGCAGTCGGTGGCGCTGTCCCTGCGCCGCAGCGAGAGGTACCGCACCCGGATCATCCCGGGCGGGGCCATCGGCGTGGATCTGCGGTCCAAGGTGTGTGTGATCCGCATCGTCAACGGCGAGATCCTCGACGAGCCGTACGACTACATCGTGCTGGCCCCCGGCAGTGTCACCCGCACCTTCGACATCCCGGGGCTGACGGACCACGCCTTCGGGATGAAGTCGCTGGCCGAGGCCGCCTACCTCCGCGACCACGTCATCTCCCAGCTCGACCTGGCCGACGCGAGCCACGATCCGGCGGAGCGGGCCTCCCGGCTGCAGTTCGTGGTGGTCGGCGGCGGCTACGCGGGTACGGAGACGGCGGCCTGTCTCCAGCGGCTGACGCACGCGGCCGTCAAGCGCTATCCCCGGCTGGACCCGGGCCTGATCAAGTGGCATCTGATCGACATCGCGCCGAAACTCATGCCGGAACTGGGTGAGAAGCTCGGGCGCAGCGCGCACGAGATCCTGACCCGGCGCGGCATCGAGGTCTCACTGGGCGTCTCGATCGGGAAGGCGAGCGCCGAGGAGGTCACCTTCACCGACGGCCGGGTGGTGCCGACCCGCACCCTGATCTGGACCGCGGGTGTCGTCGCCAGTCCCCTCATCGCCACGCTCGGCGCGGAGACCGTCCGGGGACGGCTCGCGGTGAACGCGGACATGTGCCTGCCGGGTCACGACGGGGTGTTCGCGCTCGGCGACTCGGCGGCGGTGCCCGATGTGGCCAAGGGCGACGGCGCCGTGTGCCCGCCGACCGCGCAGCACGCGCTGCGGCAGGGCCGGCACGTGGCCGAGAACGTCATCGCGACGCTGCGGGGCCGGCCGACGCGGCCGTACGTGCACAGGGACCTCGGGCTCGTGGTGGACCTCGGCGGCACCGACGCGGTGTCCAAGCCGCTCGGCTTCGAACTGCACGGTCTGCCCGCCCAGGCGGTGGCCCGCGGATACCACTGGTCGGCGCTGCGCACGAATGTCGCCAAGACCCGGGTGATGACCGACTGGCTGCTGAACGCCGTCGCCGGCGACGACTTCGTACGCACCGGGTTCCAGGCGCACCGGCCCGGCAATCTGCGGGACTTCGAGTACCTCGACGCCTACCTGACACCGGAGCAGGTCCGGGCGCACGTCGAGGAAGCGGGCCGGGCGGCTCGGTGATCCGTCGCGCACGGGGCGGTGCGACGGGGGAGGGTGCGAAGGGGTGAAGGAGGCGGGACGCCCGGGGCGCACGCGGCTGCGGGACCACCTGGCGGCGTCCGATCCCGGACTGCTGCGGCTGACGGCGGGACTGCGGACGGTGGGGGCCATCGCCCTGACGCTGGCCGTCCTCGCCTCGCTGGGTTTCGAGGTGTCCCGGCTGGTGGCGGGGGCGATGACGGCGATGGTCGCCACGTTCGCCATCCGGGAGCGGCAGCGCGGCGCCCAGGCGGTCACGCTGGCCTTCGGGCTGCCGCTCGCACTGGTGTCCGTGTCACTGGGCGCCGCTCTCAGCGAGCGGGTGGTCGTCGGGGACGCCTTCTTCGTCGTCCTGATCTTCTGTGCCGTCTACGGCCGGCGGTTCGGCGACCGCGGGACCGCCCTCGGCCTGATCGGCTTCCAGGTGTACTTCGTGTCCCTGTTCGTCGGGGCCTCCGTGGCGGAGCTGCCCGGTCTGTGGGCCGCGCTGGCCGTCGCGTTCGCGAGCAGTGCCCTGGTGCGGTTCTTCGTCGTCCCCGTCACCCCCACCGGACTGCTCGAGCGGCTGCGCCAGGCCTTCCGGGCCCGGCTGGGCCGCCTCGTGTCCGCACATCTGGCGCTGCTGGACGCCGGGCCGGACGAGGTGGACAAGGCGCTGGAGGAGGTGCGGGAGGGCACCGCCCGGTTGCACGAGACGGCCCTGATGATCCAGACGCGGCTGGAGGAGGGCACGCCCGACGAGCCGACGGCGCGGCTGGTGCAGCGCCGGATCGCGGACGCCGAGATCGCCGCCGAGCGGCTCGGCCTGCTGCTGCTCTCGGCCCGCAGCGCCGAACGGGCGGACACCCTCACCCTCCATCTGCCCGGCGCGCCCGCCCCCGAGGTGGGCCGGCTGCCCGGGCCGGACGAGGCCACGGACCGGTTGCGCCGGGATCTGCTGGCGCTGCGCGCGCTCGTGCTGTGGACGGGGACGGCGGGAACCGGCATGGCCCAGTTGCGCAACCGGCTGCTGGCCTACCGGGACGAGGAGAACCTGCCGCCCGCCTCGCCGGCGGTGCAGGACGTGTTCCGGGCCGTCGGGGAGACCGCCCGCGCCGTCATGGGACTGCGTGTCGCCCTGGACGGTCCGCAGGACGAGTCGGACGACAGCCCGGCGACGGCCAGGAGCCGGGAGGAGCTGGACGCCGAGGACGCGGCCATCGACGCCGGTGAGGAGCCGGAGCCGGACGCGTCGCGGACGGGGCTGCAGCGTCCCACCACGCGCGCGGCCGTGCAGGTGGCCGTGGGGTCAATCCTGGCCATCATCGGCGGTGAGCTGCTGTCCACGGGCCGGTGGTACTGGGCGGTGCTGACGTGCTGGATCGTCTTCATCAACACGGCCTCGACCGGCGAGATCCTCGTCAAGGGCTACCGGCGGCTGCTGGGCACGGTGTTCGGCGTCGTCGCGGGCATCGCGCTGGCGGCCGTGGTGGGCCGGCACACCGTGGCGGCGTTCCTGCTGGTGCTGGTGCTGATCTTCGCGATGTTCTACACGGCGCCGCTGTCCTACACGCTGATGTCGTTCTTCGTGACCGCGATGCTCGGGCTGCTGTACACCCTGCTGCACACCTACAGCTGGGAGGTGCTGGTGCTGCGCCTGGAGGAGACGGCGCTGGGCGCGGCCTGCGGGGTGGTGGCCGCGGCACTGGTCCTGCCGGTGAACACCGACCGGCGGACCAACGAACTGCTGGTCACCGTGCTGGAACGGCTCGCCGAGGTCACCGAGGCCGCGGTCGGGCAGCTCAGCGGAGGGCCCGCCGGCGATCTGCTGGACAAGGCGCGGGAGCTCGACCAGGCGCTGGGCGACCTGCGTGCCGCGACCCAGCCGCTGACCCACCCGGTCACGCCGTTGCGGGCCCGGCGGACGAACGCTCGCTACGTCGTGGCGCTTCTCGAGACGTGCGCGTACCACGCGCGTTCGCTGGCGGCGACGGCGGAGCTGTTGCCGTCCCATCCCTCGATCGCGGCCGACCCCCGGCTGGGCGGCGCGGCCGGACGCACGGTGCGCAACATCGGGACCATCGCGGCCCGTGTCGCGGACGAGGACGGCACCGGACGCGTCGAGACGGGCCCGAGCATCGCGTCCCTCCTGGGCGACGAGGGCACCGGCCGGTACGGGCGCATCACCGGCCGGGTGCTGCGCCACCTGGAGCGGCTGGACGAGGCCGTGGTCGGCCTCGCCCGGCCCCTGGGCGTTCGGGTGGCGGCGCCCGACCGGTGAACCGGCCGGCGCCAGGACGTCTCAGAAGTCCGTGGGCAGGCCGCTGGCCTCGGCGATGCCGCGCAGTTCCTCGTTCTGGCGTTGGCGGTCCCGGATGAGGTCGGCGATCTCGCCGAGCCGGGAGGGGTCCGCGGCGGTCGCCGCGTCGGTGACCACGCGGATCGGGCCGGTCTCGTCGACCTCCAGCTCGACCACCTCGTTGTCCATGCGGCCGGTGACGGCGGTGGCGATGACCAGGGCGGCCTCGTCACGGACCTCCTGGGGCAGTTCCTCGTCGCCGCCGTCCAGCGCCAGGTCCAGACCCGACAGGCGGTGTTCGTCGATCGCCTCGAGGACCGGCTCCACCACACGGAGCAGAAGCCGGTAGTCCTCGGTGTCCATCCGCACGCGCAGGAGGTCGAGGTAGACGTCCACGGGCCGGCTTTCCGGGGGGATCTCGGATTCGCTCATCGGCTACGGGTTCCCCGCGACCGGCGACTCATACGGCGGCCGGCCGTGCCGAGCGGGCCGGGCCGGGTGCGTCCTCCGCGGCCAGCCAGCTGTGTGCGGTGGTGAGCGCGTGCCGTACGTCCCGGGTGCCGGTGGACACACAGAGGGTGTACGCCAGGTCGGTGATCCTCGCGGCCCGGGCCGCGTCGGGAGTGCCGGCCGTGGTGACGGCCAGGGCCTCGTACTCCTCGACGAGGCGGCGCAGCACGGTGGGGTGGGGCTTCAGCATGTTTCTCGCTTCTCGGTCGGGTCGGGTGCTGTTCAGGCCGTCGCGGAGTGTCCGCCGGTGCCGCGGGGGCCCTTGCGCTGTCCCATCACGTCGGCGCGCACCCGGGCACAGCTGCGGCTGATGAGACGGGAGACGTGCATCTGGGAGATTCCCAGGTGATCGGCGATACGGCTTTGGGTCATGTCTTCGAAGAAGCGCATGTAGAGAATGGCGCGCTCGCGCTCGGGCAGCCGGCGCAGGCCCTCCTTGGCGGACTCGCGGTCGACCACGACGTCGTAGGAGGCGTCCGCGGCGCCGAGGGTGTCGGCGAGGCTGTAGCCGTCGTCGTCGGTGGACAGTTCCGCGTCCAGCGACAGGGTGCTGAAGCTCTCCAGCGCCTCCATGCCGGCGCCGACCTCCTCCTCGGTCAGTCCGGTGTGGGCGGCGATGTCCGCAATGGACGGTTCGGGACTGCCGGGGTTCTGGGTGAGCTCGCGCCGGGCCACCCGCACCTTGTTGCGCAGTTCCTGCACCCGGCGGGGGACGCGCAGGGCCCACATCCGGTCGCGGAAGTGCCGCTTGACCTCACCGGTGATGGTGGGGACGGCGTAGCTCTCGAAGGCGCCCCGGCTCGGGTCGAACCGGTCGATGGCCTTCACCAGACCCAGGGCGGCCACCTGGCGCAGGTCCTCGATGGACTCACCGCGGTCGCGGAAACGGCCGGCGATGCGGTGGGCCATGGGCAGCCACGCGGTGGCGAGCTCGTCGCGGACCGCGTCCCGCTCGGGGCCGTCCTCCAGGGACGCCAGCCGTGCGAACAGGGCTGCGGTGTCGGGGGCGTCGTCGTGGCGCCGGCGGGGCGGTGCGCCGGTGGTGTCGGAGGAACCGGGACGAGGGGCGGACGTGTCAATGAGCATGCGGTTTCGCTCCCGAACGGTGGTTTGGGTGGACTACCGCGGGCCGGCGCCGCCGGGACACCCGGAGGGTCCTCAGCGGCTTGCCGCTCCCGCTGGCGCGCCTCCGGTCCGAAGCACGAACCTCCGATTGCCCCCGACCCGGTGGAACAAACTCCGCTTCCTGCACGGAATCCGCCGGGGCTCAGACCAGGGGAACGACCGCGGTGATGCACTTGCCGCCCGCGGGCAGGTCCGACACCCGGACGTCGTGGGCCAGCCGGCACACGATGGGCCATCCGTGGCCACCGGGCCGGCGGCGTCCGCGCTGGTCGGTGTGCGGCACGACGACGGGCAGTTCGTCGCTGCGGTCGCTCACCGACAGCCGCACTCCGGGCCCGCTGACGTCGACCCGGAAGTCGGTGACCCCGCCACCGTGCAGGATCGCGTTGGTCGTGAGTTCGGAGGCGACGAGCAGGGCGTCCGCCAGGGCTTCGGTGTCGCAGTCGGTGTGCGTGGCCCGGCAGCGTTCGGACACCGCCCGTGCCACGGCCTCGCGCACCTCGGCCGGACGGCACGGAAGCGACGACCCCGCCCGGCGCGCGCCGGGCGGCTCGGCAACGGGTTCGATCGAGTACTCCTCACACATGCTGCGGCCTCCAGATTCGGTGACGAAGGGAGATGAGGGGCGATGACAAACGCCTCGGACCTCCCTTTTCGGCTCACCTGTCCCGGTACGGGCAAACCTCCCGGCCGTTTCCCGGACGTCTGTCATTCGAACGGCGCACAGGGGTACGCGTGGTCGTATGACCGATGTGGTGGACTCGGACGAACTGCTGCGGCGCATTCAGCGGGCGAGGGCCTGCGCGGCACAGGAGGAGCGGACCTGGCGGGCCCGCGGTGAGGAACTCGGGCGCGAGAGCTCCGGCGATTCCGCCGCCGCACGCGATGCGGACATGCGCCAGGTGGCCTACGGGGTGGTGCTGCGGGTGCTGGACGAGATCCTGACGCCGGGCAAGCACCCGACGACGGGCTGAGCGGCCGGGGCGGAGGGATTGGCACCGCCCGTCCCGGGCACCCGGGGGCCCATGACGGTCGATCACAGCCGGGCGCCGGTTCTGCAGGCGCTGGAGGACTATCACCGCAAGGGGCGGCTGGGCTTCACCCCGCCCGGGCACAAGCAGGCCCGCGGCGCCGATCCGGCGGTGCGCGAGGTGCTCGGTGACTCGGTGTTCCTGGGCGATGTGCTGGCGACGGGCGGCCTGGACGACCGGCTCACCCGGGGACGGGTCCTGCAGGAGGCCCAGGAGCTGATGGCCGACGCGGTCCACGCCGAGCACACGTTCTTCAGCACGTGCGGGAGTTCCCTGTCGGTCAAGGCGGCGATGCTGTCGGTGGCGGGTCCGCACGAGAAGTTGCTGATCGGGCGGGACGCCCACAAGTCGGTGGTGGCGGGGCTGATCCTGTCCGGGATCGAGCCGGTGTGGGTGGAGCCGCGGTGGGACGCCGGGCGGCATCTGGCGCATCCGCCGTCGGCCGCCGACTTCGACCGTGCCTTCGAGGCGCATCCGGACGCCCGCGGCGCACTGGTCACCAGCCCGACCCCGTACGGCAGCACCGCGGCGTTGGAGGCGATCGCCGAGGTGTGCCACCGGCGCTCGCTGCCGCTGATCGTGGACGAGGCCTGGGGCGCGCATCTGCCCTTCCACCCCGATCTGCCGTCCTGGGCGATGGACGCGGGGGCCGACATCTGTGTGACCAGCATCCACAAGATGGGCAGTGGTCTGGAGCAGGGCTCCGTGTTCCATCTGCGCGGCGACCTCGTGCCTCCGGCGCTGCTCGGCATGCGGGCCGATCTGCTGGGCACGACCAGCCCCTCGGTGCTGATCTTCGCGGGCCTCGACGGCTGGCGGCGGCAGATGGCCCTGCGCGGCAAGGAGCTCATGGGGGCGGCGCTCGGCCTGGCGGCGGACGTCCGGGCCGCGGTCGAGGAGATCGACGGGATGCACGTCAACGACCGGGACGACTTCTGCGGCCCGGAGCTCGCGGACGGCTTCGACCCGCTTCCCTGTGTCATCGAGGTGGCGGACCTCGGCATCACCGGCTACCAGGCGGCGGACTGGCTGCGCGGTCACCGGAGCATCGACGCGCATCTGGTGGACCACCGCCGCATCGGGGCGCAGATCACCCATGGCGACGACCGTGAGACGGCCGGAGAGCTGCTGTCGGCGCTGCGGGACCTGGGCCGGGCGGCGCACGGTATGCCCGCGGCGCCGCGGGTGGAGGTGCCGCAGCCGGACGAGCTGCGGATGGAACAGTCGATGCTGCCGCGGGACGCGTTCTTCGGTCCCGCCGAGGAGGTGCCGGTGTCCGATGCCGCCGGGCGGGTCTCCGCCGAGATGATCACCCCTTATCCGCCCGGCATCCCGGCCGTCCTGCCGGGCGAACGGCTCACCGGACCCGTGCTCCGGTATCTGTCCACGGGGCTGGCCGCGGGCATGTATCTGCCCGACCCGTCGGATCCCGGCCTGGAGACGGTGAGGGTCGTGGACGAGCGGGCCGCCGGGTGAGCCCGGTGAAGCAGGTCACGCGGCCCGATTAACGGAACCCCGACCGAATGGTTTATCGTTCACTCATACGTGGTGACGGAGTCGACGCCCTGTCCTCCGGACACCACCGCTTACGGCCCTGGCTGGCTTCCCCCGTCCAGCCAGGGCTTTTTCATGCCCGGATGGCCACGGTGCCCGGGCGCGGAAAATCTCCCGTCCGCCGAGGTGCCCCGAACGGCGGCAGCGGCTGAAATGAACGTAGGGAAAGCACCGGAACCGATTGCCCGGCGAGGAGCCCCGCGCCATGACCAAAGCGATCAAACTCCTGACCGCCCTGCCCCCTCCCCAGCGCGAGCGTCTGATGGCCCTGGCGCGGGAGGTGTCCTTCCCCGAGGACACCCGCATCTTCGAGGCGGGCGGAACCGCCGACCGCTTCTGGGTGATCCGCTCCGGCGCCGTGTCGCTGGACCAGCAGGTCACCGAACTGCACCGGGTCACGGTCGCCGGCCTCGGCGCCGGTGACCTGCTGGGCTGGTCCTGGCTGTTCCCGCCCTACGAGTGGGACTTCGGCGCGGTGGCCTTCAGCCCGGTGCGCGCCTACGAGTTCGACGCGGCGGCCGTGCTCCGGCTCTGCGAGGAGGACCCGGAGCTCGGGCTGATGCTGGTGCGCAAGGTCGCCGAGATCCTCGCCCACCGGCTGGAGACGACACGAGGCAAGCTGCTGGAGCAGTACTCGATACCCCGGCGGAGCCCGACGATGTAGCCCGGCCGCCCGCCCAGGGCGGCGGCTGGGCCCTCAGACTCCCGTCAGGAGCGTCAGACCGAGGACGATCATGGTGGCGGCGACCAGCCCGTCCAGCGCCCGCCAGGCGGCCGGACGGGCCAGGAAGCGGCTCAGCAGACGGGCGCCGAAACCGAGCGCGGCGAACCAGCAGAGGCTGGCCAGTACGGCACCGAGGCCGAAGGTCCAGCGCAGCGGGCCGTGGTCGGCGGCGACCGAACCCAGCAGGAACACCGTGTCGAGGTAGACGTGCGGGTTGAGCCACGTCATGGCGAGGCAGGTGAGCACGGCCCGGCGGCGGGAGCCCGCCGCCTCGCCCTCCGCCCGCAGCCCCGCGGCATCCGGCCGGAAGACCCGGCGGGCGGCCAGGGCCCCGTAACCGAGCAGGAACGCGCCGCCGATCCATCCGACCGCCGTCAGCGCACCGGGCCACGCCACGACCACGGCGCCGACGCCGCCGACGCCCAGGGCGATCAGGGCGGCGTCGGAGAGGGCGCAGATGCCGACGACGGCGAGCACGGCGTCGCGGCGGATCCCCTGGCGCAGAACGAAGGCGTTCTGGGCGCCGATGGCCACGATGAGGGACAGGCCGGTGCCGAATCCGGCCGCGGCGGCGGTGAGCGAGCTGGTCATGCCGAGGACGCTACGGGCACAGCGCGTGTGCAGTACAGCTAAGGATTCTTACGTACCCTTAGCTCTCGTGATGACGGACCTTCCGCTGGACCAGGTGCGGACCCTCCTCGCGGTGGTGGACGAGGGGACGTTCGACGCGGCGGCCGCCGCACTGCATGTGACCCCGTCCGCGGTGAGCCAGCGGGTGAAGGCGCTGGAGCAGCGGACGGGCCGGGTGCTGCTGCTGCGCACCAAGCCGGTGCGGCCGACCGAGTCGGGCGAGGTCCTGGTGCGGCTGGCCCGTCAGGTGGCCCGGCTGGAACGGGACGCGCACGCCGAGCTGGGGCTGAGCGGGGCCGGCGAGCCGACCCGGGTGTCGGTGGCGGTGAACGCCGATTCGCTGGCGACCTGGTTCCTCGGGGCGCTCACGCGGCTGCCGCCCGGGGCCCGGCTCTGTTTCGAACTGCGCCGGGAGGACGAGGCCCACACGGCAGCCCTGCTCCGGGAGGGGACGGTGATGGCGGCGGTGACCTCGTCACCGGAGCCGGTACCGGGCTGCTCCGTACGGCACCTGGGCCGCATGCGCTATCTGCCGGTGGCCCGGCCGGAGTTCGCGGCCACGTACCTCACGGGGCCGCTGGACGAGGTGCTGCCCGAGGCGCCGGTGGTGGTGTTCGACCGGCGGGACGACTTCCAGGACGCTTTCGTGCGCCGGCTCACGCGCGGACGAGCCGAGGCGGGCGCACCGCGGCATCACGTACCGACCTCGGAGGGCTTCGCCGAGGCGGTCGCCTCCGGCCTCGGCTGGGGCATGGTCCCGGAGTGCCAGGCCGGCCCCCTGCTCCGCGCCGGCCGCCTCACGGTCCTCGCCCCGGGCCACGAGGTCGACGCGCCCCTCTACTGGCAGCAGTGGAAGCTGGACTCTCCCGCCCTGGCGGCGGTGACCCACGCGGTCACGGAGGCTGCTGCGGAGGCGCTGTACCGCTAGGTCCTGTCGTCGAAGTCCGTTGTCCGCCCGAAGCGGGTGTGCGGCGTCCGGTGCGTGCTCCGGGGCCCCCGGCCGAAGGCTGAGGGAGTGCAGGGCCCTGAGCCTCGTACAGGATGTACTCGGGTCAGGGCCAGGTGCGGCGAGTGGGGGGCACCTCCCGCGCCTTCAGCACAGCGGGGCAGCGTGCACGGCGTCGCACGGCAGACGGGAAGGTGACGACAGGACCTGGCGCGGGGCCTGCCGGGTCATCTGGCTCTCCGCACTGCTCAGGAGCATGTCCAGGGCCGTCGGGTAGGCGCTGGTGACCATGCGGGTGGCCAGGAGGGGAGCGGCCTCGGCGATGCGCGGGTGGGTGGCGGCGGGGAGGCGGGCGTACGTCGAGCGCCACATGTCCTCGTCTGCGCGCCGTGCGGCGTCGGGCAGCGCGAGGGACGCCGCGTCGAGGGCGGCGAAGGCCAGCGTGGTGTCGATGAAGGCGTGGTAGACCCGCACCGTCTCCGGCAGGGGGAAGCCCGCGCCGCGCAGCACGCCCAGCACCGCCTCGTCGGCCGCGAGTTCGTTCGCCCTCCCGGAGACCCGGCTCGCCGTGAGGACCGCCGCCTGCGGGTGCGACAGATAGGCCGCGTGGATGCGCAGCCCGATGGCCCGCAGGTCGTCGCGCCACAGCCCGGTCGGGCGCCAGCCCCGCAGCGCCCGGCCGATCAGCGCGTCCCCGATGGCGAGGGTCAGCTCGTCCATGCCGCGGAAGTAGCGGTAGAGGGTGCTCGGGTCGCAGTCCAGGGCGAGGCCCAGCCGGCGGGCGGTCAGCCCCGCGCTGCCGTGCTCGTGCAGCAGCCGCAGCGCGGTCTCGACGATCAGCGTCCCGGACAGCACCCGGCCGCTCCTCGTCGGCCTGCGGCGCCGCCGCCGCTCCTCGGGAACCACCCGTTTCGGCATGGCCGTCTCCTCCCGCCGCCCTTATGCCAACGCCATTGACCTTACGACGGCGCACGGCGTTGTATCCCACCCGGGGCCCCGCATCCGAGATCCATGAGGAAGAAAAGAAAGGGAGTGCTTCGTCATGCGTGTACTGCTCGTGGGAGCCGGCGGGGTGGGCACCGCCATCACCCGGATCGCGGCCCGGCGGCCGTTCTTCGACCGGATGGTCGTGGCCGACCACGACCCGTCCCGGTCCGAGGCGGCCGTCGCGGCACTCGGCGGGGACGGCGCGCGGTTCCGCGCCGAGCGCGTGGACGCGGGCGACGAGGCCCAGGTGGCGGCGCTGCTCGAACGGCACGGCTGCGACGTCCTGCTCAACGCCACCGACCCCCGGTTCGTGATGCCGCTGTTCCGCGCCGCGCGTGACGCCGGCGCCACCTATGTCGACATGGCGATGTCCCTGTCCCGGCCGCACACCGAGCGGCCCTACGAGGAGTGCGGGGTCAAGCTCGGCGACGAGCAGTTCGCGCGGGCCGGCGAGTGGGAGACGGCCGGCGCGCTGGCACTGGTCGGCATGGGGGTGGAGCCCGGCCTGTCGGACGTGTTCGCCCGGTACGCCGCCGACGAACTCTTCGACTCGATCGAGGAGATCGGCGTCCGCGACGGGGCGAACCTCACGGTGGACGGCTACGACTTCGCGCCGTCCTTCAGCATCTGGACCACCATCGAGGAGTGCCTCAACCCGCCCGTGGTCTACGAGGAGGGCCGCGGCTGGTTCACCACCGCCCCGTTCAGCGAGCCGGAGGTGTTCGACTTCCCCGAGGGCATCGGCCCGGTGGAGTGCGTGAACGTCGAGCACGAGGAGGTGCTGCTCGTCCCTCGCTGGGTCGACGCGCGCCGGGTCACCTTCAAGTACGGCCTGGGCCGCGAGTTCATCGAGACCCTCAGGACACTGCACCTGCTGGGCCTGGACCGCACCGATCCGGTGACCGTGCCCGGTCCCGACGGGCCGGTGCGGGTCTCCCCCCGGGACGTCGTGGCCGCCTGTCTGCCCGACCCCGCGACGCTCGGCGAGCGGATGCACGGCAGGACCTGCGCCGGCACCTGGGTGCGGGGCATGAAGGACGGGGCACCGCGCGAGGTCTACCTCTACCACGTGGTCGACAACCAGTGGTCCATGGCCGAGTACGGCTGCCAGGCCGTGGTGTGGCAGACCGCCGTCAACCCCGTCGTCGCCCTCGAACTGCTCGCCGACGGCACCTGGACGGGCACGGGAGTGCTCGGCCCGGAAGCGTTCCCGGCGGGGCCGTTCCTGGAGCTGCTCACCGCGTACGGCTCGCCGTGGGGGCTGCGCGAACAGTGACCGTTCGCACGCAGTGGCGCTGTTTCACCGTGTGTCGACAGGTGACCCGGAGAGGCGTAAGGCATCCGCAAGGGTGTGTACCGACTCCCGATCGCAGGTGACTTTCGATGGACAACTGGCGGAACAGCGCGGCCTGCAGGACCGAGGATCCCGACCTCTTCTTCCCGATCGGCACCTCCGGACCAGCCCTGCTGCAGACGGAACAGGCCAAGGGGGTGTGCCGGCGCTGCCCCGTGCGCGAGCAGTGCCTGGAGTGGGCGCTGGAGAGCGGGCAGTCCATCGGGGTGTGGGGCGGCACGAGCGAGGACGAGCGGCGCGCGCTGAAACGGCGCATCGCCGCCCGCCGTTCGTCGGGTTAGGGCCGCCCGGTGCGTCCCGTGGGCCGCCTCCCGGTGCGCCGCAGTAGGCTCGCGGCACACCACGGAAGGGGCAGACGATCATGAGCGTGCGCGTGCGCCGTGTCTACGAGGCGCCCGAGCCGGACGACGGCGTCCGCGTCCTGGTGGACCGGCTGTGGCCGCGTGGTCTGGCGAAGGACGCGGCACAGGTGGACGAGTGGCCCAAGGCGCTGACCCCGTCGACGGAGCTGCGCCGCTGGTACCACGGGGACGGGGGCTCGTACGAGGAGTTCCGCGAGCGGTACGAGGCGGAACTGGCCGCTCCCGAGGCGGCCGAACTCCTCGACCGCGTACGCGAGCTGGCCGGGAAGGGCACCGTAACCCTGCTGACGGCGTCCAAGGACACCGAGCACAGTCACGCCGCGGTGCTGGCCCGCCTCCTGTCCGGCTGAGCGGCCGAGGGGCGGGCCCGCACCGCCCGGTCACGCCGTCTGTTCGGCCGCCGCCCGGCCGGCCGCCCGGCCCGAGAAGAGGCAGCCGCCGAGGAAGGTGCCCTCCAGGGCGTTGTATCCGTGCACGCCGCCTCCGCCGAAGCCGGCCACCTCGCCCGCCGCGTACAGACCCTCGACCGGCGCGCCGTCGGCGTCGAGCGCGCGGGAGTCCAGGTCGGTCTGGATGCCGCCGAGGGTCTTGCGGGTGAGGATGTGCAGCTTGACGCCGATCAGCGGGCCGGCCTCCGGGTCGAGGATCCGGTGCGGAGTGGCCACGCGGCTGAGGCGGTCACCGATGTAGCGTCGGGCGTTGCGGATTCCCTGGACCTGGGCGTCCTTGCTGTAGGCGTTGGCCAGCTGCAGGTCGCGGGCCTCGATCTGGCGCCGTACGGCGGCGGCGTCGAGCAGGGGCTTGTCGGTGAGGGCGTTCATCTTCTCGACGAGCTGTTCCAGGGTGGGGGCGGTGACGAAGTCCGCGCCCTTGCGCAGGAACGCGTCCACGGGCCCGGGAGCGCCCTTGCCCAGCACCCGTTCGCGGAGGAATCCGGCGCGGTCCTTGGCGGTGATGTCGGGGTTCTGCTCGGAGCCCGACAGGGCGAACTCCTTCTCGATGATCTTCTGGGTGAGGATGAACCAGGAGTGGTCGTGACCGGCGATGTCCTCGGTGGTACGCAGATGCTTCAGTGTGCCGAGGGTGTCGTAGCCGGGCAGACAGGGCTCGGGCAGCCGGCGGCCGAGGGCGTCGAACCACATGGAGGACGGTCCCGGCAGGATGCGGATGCCGTGTCCGGGCCAGATCGGGTCCCAGTTCTGCAGGCCCTCGGTGTAGTGCCACATGCGGTCCCGGTTGACCAGCCGCACTCCCGCGCGGGCGCTGATGTCCAGCATCCGCCCGTCGACGTAGGCCGGGACCCCGGTGACCATCTCCCGCGGCGGGGTGCCCAGCCGCTCGGGCCAGTACCGGCGGACGATGTCGTGGTCGGCGCCGATGCCACCGCTGGTGACGATCACGGCCTGCGCGGTGAGTTCGAACTCACCGGTCTTCTCGCGGCTGGACGCGACGCCGCGCGGTGCGTTGTCCTCCGCCAGTACGGTGCCGCGCACCCCGCGCGCCGCGCCGTCGCCGACGACGAGCTCGTCGACCCGGTGGCGGTGGTGGAAGGTGAGCAGTCCGTCGCGCGCGGCCTGCCGGGCGTGGCGGACGAAGGGTTCGACGACTCCGGTTCCGGTGCCCCAGGCGATGTGGAAGCGGGGCACGGTGTTGCCGTGGCCGTCGGCGCGGAGGTCGCCGCGCTCGGCCCAGCCGACGGTGGGCAGGAAGGTGATGCCGTGGCCGTTCAGCCAGGACCGCTTCTCGCCCGCCGCCCACTCGACGTAGGCCCGCGCCCAGCGCACCGCCCAGGCGTCCTCGTCGTCGAGGCGGTCGAAGCCCGCGCTGCCCCGCCAGTCGTTCCAGGCCAGGTCGAAGGAGTCCTTGATGCCCAGGCGCCGCTGCTCCGGTGAGCCCACCAGGAACAGCCCGCCGAACGACCAGTAGGCCTGGCCGCCGAGGTTGGCGGCGTTCTCCTGGTCGACCAGGGCGACCCTGCGGCCCCTGCTGGTCAGCTCGTGGGCCGCGACCAGGCCCGCGAGGCCCGCTCCGACGACGATGACGTCGGCATCCATGGCGACCATCCCTTCCTTCATCCGGTGAGCAGCGCGGTGAGCAGTTGTTTCAGCCAGGCCCGGGCGCGCTCGACGTCCCGGTCCAGCAGCAGTTGGGTGGTGACACCGTCGTAGGCGGCGACCACGGCATGAGCCGCGCCCTCGGTGTCGCCGAGCACGGCGGGCAGTTCGGTGTGGCCGCGGGCCCGGGCCAGCCGGTCCGCGATGGCGCCCCGCAGCCTCGCGCGGTGCTCCAGCAGGGAGCGCGCCACCCGCGGGTCCCGGGCGGCGTGCACCAGGAAGTCGGTCTTCACCAGCAGCCAGTCGCGGTCGAGCAGCAGGACCTCGGTGACGCGGTCCACGGCGGCGGGTACGTCCAGGTCGGGTCCGTCCTGGGCGAGGGCCCCGGCGACCTGCTGCGCGATCAGCTCGGCGCGCTCCGCGTACAGGGCGAAGAACAGCTCGTCCAGGCCGGCGAAGTTGGAGTAGAAGGCGCCCCTGGTGTAGCCGGCGGCCTCGCAGATCTCCTCGATGGAGACATGCCCGAAGCCCTTGGCGGCGAACACGGTGAACGCGGCCTCCAGGAGGTTCGCGCGCGTGCGGACACGCCGCCTGGTGACACGCCCCGCCGTACCGCCCACCGCCATGGTCGTCCCTCCGTTCGATACAGGAACGTATCCGATACACCGGTGTATCGAAAGTGCCGGGAGGAGAGCATCTCCCCCCGGGTTATGTAGAACGAATTTTCGAATGAGGTTTACGCTGGATCCATGAGTACGCACCACCCCCCGGCGCTCCAGGGGTCCCTGTTCGACCAGGCCGACGAGCTTCGCCTGGCTCCGCTCGACGGGCTGCGCCGTATCGAGCTCGGCCGGGGCGCCTGGCTCGACGTACTGCCGGGATGGCTCGGCGGCTCGGACGCGCTCTTCGAACGGCTGGCCGCCGACGTTCCGTGGCGGGCGGAGCGCCGCCAGATGTACGACCAGGTCGTGGACGTGCCCCGGCTGCTGTCGTACTACCGCGCGGGCGACCCTCTCCCGCACCCGGTGCTGGACGAGGCGCGCGACGCGCTCAGCGCGCACTACGCCGGCGAACTGGGCGAGCCGTTCGCCACGGCCGGGCTGTGCTACTACCGCGACGGCCGGGACAGCGTCGCCTGGCACGGCGACCGGATCGGCCGGGGCGCCCGAGAGGACACGATGGTCGCCATCCTCTCCGTGGGCGCGCCGCGCGATCTGCTGCTGCGGCCCATGGGCGGCGGCGACACCGTGCGCCGTCCGCTCGGGCACGGGGACCTCGTCGTGATGGGCGGGTCCTGTCAGCGCACCTGGGAGCACTCCGTGCCCAAGAGCACGCGCGCCGCCGGTCCGCGCATCAGCGTCCAGTTCCGCCCGCGCGGCGTGAACTGACGGCCGGAAGCCTGTCCTCCCCGCCCGCGCTCCCCCACACTGGTCCGCACCCGGGCGGGAGGGCCGATGGGCGGGGACACGGAGCGGGGGGACACAGAGAGCGGCGCGAGGAGCGGCCGGCGCGGAGAACTCGACGTGCTGCGCGCCCTCGTCGTCCTCGGGCTGGTCTTCTTCCACACCGCCCTGGTCTTCTCCCCGGACGACGACTTCTACGTGAAGAACACGCGGACGACGGACGCCGTCACCGTCCTCGCCGGGTTCGGCGTGGTGTGGGCCATGCCGATGCTCTTCCTGGTCGCCGGTCTCGGCGCCCGCCATTCGATCCGCCGCAGGGGGCCGCGCGGGTTCGCCAGGGAACGACTGCTGCGCCTGGGCGTCCCGCTGGTCTTCGGCACGGCGGTGCTGTGCCCCCTCCCCCAGTGGCTGCGGCTGCGCGCCGCCGACCCCGGCTACGACGAGTCGTACGGACGGTTCTGGGCGCGGTTCCTGAGTGTGCGTCCGGACCTCCCCGACTTCCCCTTCGTGCTGGAGGGGGACCACTTCGAGACCGGGCATCTGTGGTTCGTCGTCCTGCTGCTCGCCTTCTGCCTGCTGCTCGCCCCGGTGGCCGCCCGCCTGGCGGCCTGGGCCGACCGCGCGGCACCCGCGCTGGGGCGCCGGCCGCTGCTGCTCCTGCTGCCCGCGCTGCCCCTGGCCGCCGTCAACGCGCTGCTCGGCATGGAGGAGGAGTACGCGGGCTGGAACCGCTGGGCCCATCTGTTCTTCTTCGTCTACGGCTTCGCCCTCGCGGACGACGAACGGGTACGGGAGCTCATGCGCCGCGTCGCACTGCCCGTGGGTGTGCTCGGGGTGGTGCTGTTCGCCGGGTGTGCGCCCGGTTTCGTCGCCGGGGACGACCCGTTCACCGCGTGGACACCGCCGGCGCTGGTGACGCGGGCGCTGTTCGGGGCGGCCGGCTGGTGCTGGGTGGTCGGCATCCTCGGCCTGCTGGACCGGCCGCGACGCCCGCGCGTCCGCGGCCGCCGGCCCGCGATCGGCGCGTACACGGCCCGTGCCGCCCTTCCGCTGTACGTGCTGCACCAGCCCGTCGTGGTCGCCTTCGCGTACGGCGTGGTCGGCTGGAGCGCGCCGATGGCCGTCAAGTACACGGTGATCGCGACGGCCTCACTGGCGGTGATCCTGGTGCTGTACGAGTTCGGGGTGCGCAGGACGGCGGTGACCCGGTTCCTGTTCGGCATGCGTCCCGCGGCACCGTCCGCGCCGGCGCCCGCACGGCCGGACCCGCCGCCCGCGTGCGCACGGTGATCTGCTTTCCTTCTCGCGTCGGACAGCAGCGAACTCGGACTCGGGACGGTCATGCGGGCAACAGTGCGTCGCGTCACGGACAGCACCTATCTGGTGCACGGCACCCACACCAACTGGGTGATCCTCACCGAGGGGGACGCCGTCACGCTCATCGACACCGGCTACCCCGGCGACCGCGAGGGGCTGCTCGCCTCCCTGGCCGAGGTGGGAAGTCGTCCCGAGGCGGTGACCGCCGTGCTGATCACCCACGCCCACAACGACCACCTGGGCTCCGCCGAGTATCTGCGCGCCACGTACGGCACGCCCGTCCACACCCACCGGGCCGAAGTCCCGCACGCCCGGCGGGACTTCCTGCACCAGGTGACCGTGGGGCAGGTGCTGCGCAACGGCTGGCGGCCGGGCGTGCTGCCCTGGGCGGCGCACGCCCTGCGCACCGGCGGCACGGCGAACGTGGCGGTCGCCGCGCCCGAGCCGTTCCCGGGGCCGGGCCCGCTCGATCTGCCCGGCCGGCCGGTGCCCGTGCACACACCCGGGCACACCGCAGGGCACTGCGCGTTCCACCTCCCGGACAGCGGAGTGGTGGTGTCGGGCGACTCCCTGGTCAGCGGCCATCCCACCTCACGGACCCAGGGGCCGCAGATGCTGACCGACATGTTCCACCACGAACGGGCCGCCGCCCTGGCCTCGCTGGACGTCCTGGCGGAACTGGACGGCGACCTGCTGCTGCCCGGCCACGGCCCGCTGCACGAGGGGCCGGTACGGGACGCTGCCCGGCTGGCGCGCGAGCGGGCCTCGTAAGGTGAGGTGACGATCACCCGCGAGACGAGGACACCGCAGCCATGGCACTGCAGATCAACGCCACCAACCCGGAGCATCCCGCGCTCCTGTTGGAACTGCCGTGGCAGCTGCCGCTGGAGGAGTGGCCGGAGCGGTACCTGGTGCCGCTGCCGCGCGGCATCTCCCGGCACGTGGTGCGCTACGCCCGCGCCGGCGACGAGGTGATCGCGGTGAAGGAGCTCGCCCAGCGGCCCGCGCTGCGCGAGTACGAACTGCTGCGGGACCTGGACCGGATCGGCATCCCGGCGGTCGACCCGCTCGCCGTGGTCACGGGCCGCTCCGACCCCGCCGGGGAGCCCCTGGAGAGCGTCCTGGTCACGAGGCATCTCGGCGGCTCGATGCCGTACCGGTCGATGTTCGAGACGACGCTGCGCCCGGCGACCATGCACCGGCTGATGGACGCGCTCGCCGTGCTGCTGGTGCGACTGCACCTGGCGGGGTTCGCCTGGGGCGACTGCTCGCTGTCCAACACGCTGTTCCGGCGGGACGCGGGCGCCTACGCGGCCTATCTCGTGGACGCCGAGACGGGCGACCTGCACCCGGAACTGAGCGTCGGTCAACGCGAGTACGACCTCGACCTCGCGCGGGTCAACATCAGCGGCGAACTGCTCGACCTGGAGGCCTCCGGAGCGCTGCACCCCTCCGTCGACCCGATCGAGTTCGGCACCGAGATCTGCGCCCGCTACCAGAGCCTGTGGCAGGAGCTGACCCGCACCTCCGTCTACCCGGCGGGCAAGTACCACTACATCGAGCGGCGCATCCGGCGGCTGAACGACCTCGGTTTCGACGTGGCCGAGATGCAGATCGAGCACGCCTCCAACGGCGACACCGTCACCTTCGTGCCCAAGGTCGTCGACGCCGGCCACCACCAGCGGCAGCTGCTGCGCCTGACCGGTCTCGACGCCGAGGAGAACCAGGCCAGGCGGCTGCTGAACGACCTGGAGAGCTGGATGGCCACCCAGGACGACTACGCCCCGGGCGATCCTCCCCCAAGCTCTCGGCTTCGCTCGAGCAGGGGGGACCCCCATGGCGCCCGCCCGGAGGTCCTCGCGCACCGCTGGGTGCGCGAGGTGTTCCGGCCCACCGTGCGGTCCGTGCCACCGGAGCTGCGCGGGCCGATGGACGCCGCGGAGATCTACCACGAGCTGCTGGAGCACCGCTGGTACCTGTCCGAGCGGGCCCAGCACGACATCGGTCTCGGCACGGCCGTCGAGGACTACATCAGGAACATCCTGCCCAAGGCGCGGGAGACCCTGCAGCCGACGGACGACTGAGCAGGGGGGCCTGCGCTCAGGCCGGCGGCACCACGGCCACGGGGCAGTCCGCGTGGTGCAGGACCCCGTGGGCCACCGAGCCGATCCGGGCGCCCACGGCCGTACGGCGGGCGCGGCGGCCGACGACCATCAGCTGGGCGGTGCCCGCCACCGACAGCAGCACCTGGCCGGCGCTGCCCATCTCCACGTGCTCGACCACGTGCACGTGGGGGTAGCGCTCCCGCCACGGTGCGAGCGCCGCCGCCAGGGACTTCTGCTCGTACGGCTCCAGTCCCCCGGCCTCGTCGAGGAGCTGGAGGGAGGCGGGGCTGTAGGCGAACACCGGCGGCAGGGTCCAGGCCCGCACGGCACGCACGGTGGCCCGGCGCCGGGACGCGGTCTCGAAGGCGAACCCGAGCGCGGCGGCGCTGTCCTCCGGGTCGCCCTGCTGGCCGACCACGATCTCGTGCCCGGCGACCTCGTTCGAGGCCTGGTCCCCGGCCCGGACGAACACGACCGGCCGCCGCGCGTCGACGATCACCTGCTGGCCGACCGAGCCGACCAGGAAGCCCATGATGCGGCCGTGACCGCGCGAGCCGAGCACCAGCATCTCCGCGTCGGCGGCGACCCCGGTCAGCGTCTCGACGTCGTCGCCCTCCAGGACGTCCGTCGTCAGGGCCAGGTCCGGGTGCCGGTCCCGGACGGTGCGGGCCGCCTCGCCGACCGCGTCACGCACCCACTGTTCCTGGGTGGCTCTGTCCCCGGCGTCCACCGCGTCGCCGCCCGTCTCGAAACGCCAGGCATGCACCACCCTGAGCGGCAGTCCCCTGCGGACCGCCTCCCGGGCCGCCCAGTTCAGCGCGGCGAGGCTCTCCTCGGTTCCGTCGATCCCTGCCGTGATCGGGCGCGTCATGCCGTTCCTCCATATGTCGTGTCCACTGCGCGGGTTCCAGTCTTCCCTACGCTGCCCTCATGACTCTGATGTGGGAGCAGGTAGTGATGGACGCGGCCGACCCGGTGGCCCTGGGGCGCTGGTGGAGCGAGGCCCTGGGCTGGGTGGTGGTGAACGACGCACCCGACGAGTTCGAGATCCGGCCGGCGCCGGACCGGCTGCCGGGGCTGATCTTCGAACCGGTGCGGGAGGGCAAGGCGGGCAAGAACCGGCTGCACCTCGATTTCCGGCCCGACGACCAGGAGGCGGAGGTCGCCCGGCTGCTGGCGCTCGGCGCACGCCGCGTGGACATCGGGCAGGGCGAGCAGTCGTGGGTGGTCCTCGCGGACATCGAGGGCAACGAGTTCTGCGTGCTGTCCTCGCGCCGCGCGTGAACCCCGGCCGTCTCCGAGCGGACGGGCGCGAACGCCCATACGATGGGCAGGGCCGGCGCGGTGGCCGGATGGGGATCCGCCGTGCCGCCTACGCCTCCGTGGGGGACGCATGACACAGGCCGCCGACGCAGCGCGGACCGTCATCATGACCGTGGACGACGATCCGGGTGTCTCCCGCGCGGTGGCCCGGGACCTGAGGCGGCGCTACGGCGAGTCGTACCGGATCGTGCGCGCCGAGTCGGGCGAGTCCGCGCTGGACGCGCTGCGCGAGCTGAAGCTGCGCGGCGACCTCGTCGCGGTGATCCTCGCCGACTACCGGATGCCGCAGATGAACGGCATCGAGTTCCTGGAACAGGCCCTCGACATCCACCCGGGCGCGCGGCGGGTGCTGCTGACCGCGTACGCGGACACGCATGCCGCGATCGACGCGATCAACGTCGTCGACCTCGACCACTACCTGCTCAAGCCGTGGGATCCGCCCGAGGAGAAGCTGTACCCCGTCCTGGACGACCTTCTGCAGGCCTGGCGGTGCAGCGACTACCGGCCCGTGCCCAGCACCAAGGTCGTCGGACACCGCTGGTCGGCGCGCTCCTCCGACGTGCGCGAGTTCCTGGCCCGCAACCAGGTGCCCTACCGCTGGTACTCCGCCGACGATCCGGAGGGCGCGCGACTGCTGGCCGCCGCCGGGCAGGACGGTATGCGGCTGCCGGTGGTGATCCCGCCGGACGGGACGCCCCTGGTGGCGCCCGAGGCGGTGGACCTCGCCGCCCACGTGGGCCTCGCGACGACCCCGGCCGCCGACTTCTACGACCTGGTGGTGATCGGCGGCGGCCCCGCGGGGCTCGGCGCGGCGGTCTACGGAGCCTCGGAAGGGCTGCGGACCGTCCTGGTGGAACGGTCGGCGACCGGCGGACAGGCCGGCCAGAGCTCGCGCATCGAGAACTACCTCGGCTTCCCCGACGGTGTGTCGGGGGCGCAGCTCACCGAGCGGGCACGGCGGCAGGCCACCCGGTTCGGCGCCGAGATCCTCACCGAGCGCGAGGTGACGGGACTGGAGGTCAACGGCGCCGCCCGGGGCGTACGGTTCTCCGACGGCTCGGCGATCGCCGCACACAGCGTGATCCTGGCAACCGGGGTGTCCTACCGGCAGCTGGCGGCGCCCGGATGCGACGAACTGGGCGGCTGCGGGGTCTTCTACGGCTCCGCGCTGACCGAGGCGGCCGCCTGCCAGGGCCACGACGTGTACATCGTCGGCGGCGCCAACTCGGCCGGGCAGGCGGCGATGTACCTGTCCCGGTTCGCCAAGTCGGTGACGCTGCTGGTGCGTGGACCGGATCTGACGGCGTCGATGTCCCACTACCTGATCCAGCAGATCGAGGAGGCGCCGAACATCTCGGTGCGGTGCGGCACGGTCGTCGAGGGCGCGCACGGCGACGGCCATCTGGAGCGGCTGACGCTGCGCGACACGGGCAGCGGGGGGACCGAACTCGTGGACACGCAGTGGCTGTTCGTGTTCATCGGCGCCGCCCCGCTGACCGGCTGGCTGGACGGCACCGTGCTGCGGGACGGACGCGGGTTCATCCTCGCCGGACCCGACCTGACCGCCGACGGGCGGCCACCGGCGGACTGGGAGCTGGACCGGCCGCCGTACCACCTGGAGAACCAGTGTGCCCGGTGTGTTCGTCGCGGGCGACGCGCGCGCGGAGTCCGCGAAGCGGGTCGCGTCCGCCGTCGGAGAGGGAGCCATGGCCGTCATGCTCGTCCACCGGTATCTGGAGCAGTCATGAGCGAGCAGGCGGTGCCGTGCAGCCCGCAGGAGATCGGTTCGCTCTTCCTGTTCGAGAAGCTCACCCCGGCCCAGCTCGGGCGGCTCTGCGACGAGGGGCGGGTGGAGCGGTTCGGGCCGGGACCGGTCTACGCCGAGGGCGATCCCGCCACCTGCTTCTACGTGATGCTGGAGGGCACCGTGGTGCTGTCCCGCCGGGTCGGCGGTGACGACGTCGAGGTCAACCGCACGTCCCAGCGCGGGGTGTACGCGGGGGCCATGCAGGCCTACCTCGGGGAGCGGGTGCCGCAGGTCTACAACAACTCCATGCGCGTGACGGAGCCGACCCGGTTCTTCGTGCTGCCCGCGGACACGTTCGCGAGCATCATGCAGGAGTGGTTCCCGATGGCGGTGCATCTGCTGGAGGGCCTGTTCTTCGGTTCGAAGAGCACCCAGCGCGCCATCGGCCAGCGCGAACGGCTGCTGGCGCTCGGCTCGCTGTCGGCCGGGCTGACCCACGAACTCAACAACCCCGCCGCGGCGGCCGTGCGGGCGACCTCGAGCCTGCGTGAGCGGGTGGGCAAGATGCGCCACAAGCTGCGCATCATCTCCGCGGGCACCTACGACCGCGAGACACTGGCGCGTCTGATCGACATCCAGGAGCGCACGGCCGAGCGGGTCGCGAAGGCGCCCGTGCTCAGCCCTCTCGAGGCCGCGGACCGGGAGGACGCGCTCTCCGACTGGCTGGACGACCACGGCATCGCCGACGGCTGGCGGATCGCCCCGACCTTCGTCCAGGCCGGGCTCGATCTGGACTGGCTGGACCAGGTCGCCGCGGCCGTGGACGAGGAGATCCTCCCCGGGGCCGTCGGCTGGCTGAGCTACACGGTCGAGACGGAACTGCTGATGGACGAGATCGCGGACTCCGCGAGCCGTATCTCGCATCTCGTCGACGCCGCCAAGCAGTACTCGCAGCTCGACCGCGCGCCCTTCCAGGTCGCCGATGTGCATGAACTCCTCGACAGCACCCTGCTGATGCTGTCGGGCAAGATCGGGCGGCGGATCGAGGTGGTCAAGGAGTACGACCGCACACTGCCGCGGATCCCGGCGTACCCGGCGGAGCTCAACCAGGTGTGGACCAACCTGATCGACAACGCGGTCTCCGCGATGAACCACACGGACGGGGAGCCCGCGGGAGGCACGCTGACCGTGCGCACCGCGCGCGAGCACGACCGGCTGCTGGTCGAGTTCCGCGACACCGGGACGGGGATCCCGCCGGAGATCCGCGACCGCGTCTTCGACCCGTTCTTCACCACCAAGCCGGTGGGCGAGGGCACCGGACTGGGCCTGGACATCTCCTGGCGCATTGTGGTCAACAAGCACCACGGGAGTCTCCGCTTCGACTCCGAGCCGGGCGACACCCGCTTCCAGGTGCTCCTCCCCCTCACCGCTGAGGCCCCCGACGACACCTCCGAGGAGCCCGTATGACCAGCGAGCACGCCATCGATCCGAGCGTCCCGCCGGACGGCGCCGGATGCGGCGACTGCGACACCGCGGGCGGCTGGTGGTTCCACCTGCGGCGCTGCACGCAGTGCGGCCACATCGGCTGCTGCGACAGCTCCCCCGGGCAGCACGCCACGGCGCACTTCGAGGCCACCGGCCATCCCGTGGTCCGCAGCTACGAGCCGGGCGAGGGCTGGTTCTGGAACTACGCCACCCATGAGCTGTACGAGTCCGGTCCCGACCTGGCCCCGCCGGTGAGCCACCCGGCCGACCAGCCGGCGCCGGGCCCGGCGGGCCGGGTCCCCTCGGACTGGGCCGAGTCACTGCGCCGTTGACCGTCCGCGCGGGAACCCGCGCACCCTGCCCGTCGTTGTCCGGACACCCCCACCGGTCCGTGTGCACGACGAATCCATCAGGGCGGCGCGATGAGCGAGTTGGTTCCCGGCGGCAATGTGCCTCTCCCGGGCGGTGCCGTCGCCGTCCGGGTGCCCGGGCCCTTCGACGTGTCCGCGCTGATCACGGACGACGGCGGGAAGGTGCGCGGCGACGGCGACTTCGTGTTCTACAACCAGCCGGCCGCCCCCGGAGCCCGGCTGAGCGGCGCCACCCTCACCGTCGAACCGGCGGCGCTGCGGCCCGGCGCCACGCGGGTCACGGTGGCCGTCAGCCCCGCCGAGCCCGGCACCCCGCTCAGCGGTCTGCCCGCGCCCGTGCTGGAGGTCGCCGACGGCGGGGGCCGTCCGCTCGCCCGGTTCTCGCCACCGCGCCCCCGGCAGGAGACCGTCCTGCTCCTCGCGGAGATCTACCGGCGCGGCGACCGATGGAAGCTGCGCGCCCTGGGACAGGGGTACGCCGACGGACTGGCCGGTCTCGCCCGGGACTTCGGGGTCGACGTCGAGGAGGACGACGGGGCCGTCTCCACCCGGACGGGCCCCGCCGCACCGCCCCGCCCCCAGGCCCCGCCGGCCGCCGGTGACGGTTTCCTCGAGCTGGTGAACTCGGCCCGGACCGCGGCCGGTTGCGCTCCGGTCGCCCACGACGCGCGGCTGGCCGAGGCGGCGCGGGAGCACGCCGTCATGATGGCCCGGGGCGGGCGCCTGGGTGTCGAGGGCGTGGACGGTGTCTCCGTGCACCAGCGCGTCGTCGCCGCCGGATACCCGTATCTCACGGTCGGCGAGCACCTGGTGTCGGGCCCTCCCACCGTCGCCCTGTTCCTCGACCACTGTCTGCGTCACGAGGCGGCCCGCCGGACCGTGTGCGACCCGGCGTTCACGCACGTCGCGGTGGCATCCGCCGGAGGCGGCTCCGGTGACACGTACTGGACGGCGCTGTGGGCCAGTCCGCTCACCCCGCAGGGTCTGGAGCGGACCGCGGCCGAGGTCGTCGAGCTCACCAACCGGGAGCGTGCCCGGGCCGGGCTGCCGCCGCTGTCCCCGGATCCCCTGCTGGCCGTGGCCGCGCAGGCGCACTGCGCCGACATGGTGGCCCGCGACTTCTACTCCCACACCGCGCCGGACGGCAGCCGGCCCTGGGACCGGGCGGCCGCCGCGGGTTCCGCGCGGCGCACGATCGGCGAGAACATAGCCTGCGGCCAGCGCTCGGCCGCCGAGGTGGTGCGGGGGTGGATGAACAGCCCCGGTCACCGCGCCAACATCCTCAAGGCCGACTTCACCCACATCGGCGTCGGTTTCACGGGCGGTGGCCGGTCGGGCACGTACTGGACGCAGCTCTTCGGGGCCTGACGGCGGTGCCCGCCGTGTCGGCTGCCGTGATCCTGGCGGAGCGGGAGCGTCCGGGTGAGGATGCCTCCATGAAGGGTGACCTGTTTTCCAGTCAGCACATGGTGCGGCCGGCTACGGCCGCGGGCATGACGGTCGAGAACGCCAAGTGCCTCCGCTACACGGTCGACGGCGAGATGCTCGCCCGTCAGGGCGCGATGGTCGCCCACCGCGGCAGCCTGCAGTTCGAGCGCAAGGGCCAGGGCGTGGGCGGCATGCTCAAGCGCGCGATGACCGGCGAGGGACTGCCGCTGATGGCGGTGCGCGGACGGGGCGAGGCCTGGTTCGCCCACGAGGCGCAGAACTGCTTCGTCGTGGAGGTCGACCCGGGTGACGAGTTCACCGTCAACGGGCGCAACGTGCTGTGCTTCGACGCCTCGCTGTCGTACCGCATCTCTACCGTGAAGGGCGCCGGGATCACCGGGGGCGGCCTGTTCAACAGCGTCTTCACGGGGCACGGCCGGCTGGGGCTGGTGTGCGACGGGAATCCGCTGGTCATCCCGGTGTCGCCGGAGGACCCGGTGTACGTGGACACGGACGCGATCGTGGGCTGGACCGCGGGCCTGGACACCTCGCTGCACCGTTCGCAGTCGCTGGGCTCGATGCTGCGCGGCGGGTCGGGCGAGGCCGTGCAGCTGATGCTGCGGGGGCAGGGCCATGTCGTCGTCCGGCCCAGCGAGGCGACACCGCACAGGGCCCAGCAGCACTGACCGTGGTTGACCCCGCCCGCGGCGCGGGTCAGGGTGGATCACGGCGCGGATCGTCAGCCCCCGTGCCGGAGAGGTGGCAGTCGTGATCGGGATCGCCGACGTCGAGACCGCGGCCGAGCGGATCGCCGGGCATGTGGTGCGGACCCCGACCGTGCCGAGCCCCGGGCTGTCGGCCCTGCTGGGTGCTCCGGTCACGGCCAAGCTGGAGCTGCTGCAGCGCACCGGTTCGTTCAAGGTGCGGGGTGCGGCGGCGAAGCTGCTGTCGCTGAGCGAGGCCGAGCGGGCCGCCGGGGTCGTGGCGGTGAGCGGCGGCAACCATGGGATCGCCCTGGCGGTCATGGCCGCCGCCCTGGAGGTGAAGGCCACGGTGGTGATGCCGCGCACCGCACCCGTGCGGGCGGTGGAGATCGCGGAGTCGGCGGGCGCCTCGGTACGGGTGACCGACGACATGGACGGCGCGTTCGCGCTCATGAAGCGGCTCCAGCAGGAGGGGCTGACGCTGGTCCATCCCTTCGACGACCCGGTGGTGGTCGCCGGCCAGGGCACCGTGGGCCTGGAGTTCGCCGCGGACGCCGGGGACCTCACGGACGTACTGGTGAGCATCGGGGGCGGCGGACTGATCTCCGGAGTCGCGGCGGCACTGCGGGCGCTGCGGCCCGGGGTGCGGGTGTGGGGCGTGGAGACCGAGGGGGCGCAGGCGATGTCCGAGGCGCTGGCGGCGGGCGGCCCGGTGCCGGTGGAGCTGAGGTCGATCGTCTCCACGCTGAGCGCCCCGGCGGTGTCCCAGCTGACGTACGAGCATGTCTCGGAGCTGGTCACCGAGGTGCTGGTGGTGCCGGACCGGGAGGCGGTGCAGGGCTCCCTGGATCTCGCGGACCACGCCAAGGTGTGGGCGGAACCGGCGGCCGGCTGTCTGCTGCCCGCGGCGCGGCGGGTGCTGGAGCGGGTCGGCGAGGGGGCCCGGCTCGGTCTCGTGGTGTGCGGCGGCAACGCCACGACCGCCGACATGATCGCCTGGACGGAACACTTCGAGCTCCGCTGATCCCTTCTTTGAACGGACCCGGCCCCCTGTCCCGTACCACTGGGGACAGCGGGATCCAGCGGTTCGACAAGGGATGGCCATGGGCAGGGCGCACGTCTCCACAGACCAACCGGTGGCCGGACGGTACCGGCTGGTCGAGATCACGCATCGTGAGACCAACCGCGTCAGCTGGTACGCCGAGGACCTGCAGACGGGCCGCCCGTGCCTGGCCACCCGGACCGAGTTGCCGCAGGACGCCGGCGAGACCGCCCGGCGCACCCCTTCGCGCGTCCTGCGGGCCACGGAGAGCGTGGACCGGCTGTGTCCCGGCCGGATCGCCACGGTCGTCGACACCGTCGAGACGGACGGCTGTCTGTGGACCGTCACCGCCTGGATCGACGGCACTCCCCTGGACGAAGTCCTCGCGGGGCAGGGCACGTTCAACTACGTACGGGCCGCGCGCATCGCGCTGGAGGTGCTCGACGTGCTGGACGCCGCACACGCCGAGGCCATCACGCACGGTGAGCTCAGTCCCGGTCAGGTGTTCCTGCGCGAGGGCGGCCCGGTCGTCGTCACCGGGTTCGGTCTGGCCGGGAGCACCTCGGCGCCCCGGCTCACGGCACCGGCGTACGCCTCTCCGGAGCAGGCACGGGACCAGCGGATCGGTCCCGCGGCGGACCTGTGGGCGCTGGGGGCGATCCTCTACACGATGCTCGAGGGCCGGCCGCCGTTCCGGGACCGCGGACGGCCGGAGGCCACGCTGAAGGCCGTGGACCGGCTGCCGCTGCGCACTCCGGTGCGGTCCGGGCCGCTCACCCGGGTGGTCCAGGGGCTGCTGCGCAGGGACGCACGGGAGCGGCTGACCCGCCAGGTGGTGCGGGAGGCGCTCACGCGTGTGCTCCGGGAGGATCCCGGGGCCGTGGAGGCGTCGGTGCCGGGCCCGCGGCTGCGCGGTGCGTACACCGCGCAACTGCGCCGAGCGGGCGTCGAGTTGAGCAGGAGGACCATGGTGCTGGGCACCACTTCGGCCGTGGTCACCGTGGCGGTCGCCGTGCTCGCCGCGACACAGGGGCTGCCGGGCACCGGCTCCGGCGCGGACTCCGCGGCCGAGGCGCCGCCGGCCTCGGCGTCCGCGCCGACGGGTCCCGCCGCACCGGACGGCGGGAGCGACCCCGGTGCGTCGGACCCGGCCCCGCCGTCCGCCACGGCCTCGGCCTCGGCCTCGGCCTCGGCCGCACCCTCCCCCTCCCCGTCGGGCACGGGCGGCCTCCCGCCCGGCTTCCGGACCTACAGCGCCCCTGAGGGCTTCTCCGTCGCGCTGCCCGAGGGCTGGGAGCGGCTGGACACCTCGCGTGCCGCGGACCTGGCCTATCGCGTGACCTTCGGCGCCGAGGGGGATCCGCGCACGCTGGCCGTCACCTACAGCGAGCGCGTGGGATCGGACGCCGTGGCCGTGTGGCGGGACGACGTGGAGCCGCCGCTGGAGCGGTCCGGCGGCTACGAACGGATCGGCGCCATCGAGGCGCGTACCTACCGGGGCCGCGAGGCCGCCGACATGGAGTGGTACGCCGACGACGGCGGCACCCGGCTGCGCACCTTCGGCCGCGGTTTCCTGCTGGGCGGCGGGCGCGGCTTCTCGCTGCGCTGGACGACGCCCGCCGCCGACTGGGAGGAACCCGCGAGCCGCGAGGCGCTACGCACCTTCCTGCGGACGTTCCGCCCGGGCACGGACTGAGCCGCGCGGGGCACGCAGCTTGCGCAGGGGCCGGTGGTTCAGCGGCCGGGTGAGCCAGCGGGCCCGGAAGGTCCCGTCGGCGAGGGAGCACAGGACCCGCAGACGGTGCGGCGTCTCCAGGAACACCACGTCCGCCGTGAAGGTGTCCCCGCCCGTCCAGCCGCCGCTCACGGCGACCGGGACGGGCTGCTCGGTGACGGTCCAGCCCGGTCCGTCGCACCGCACGTCGAACGGCTCGCCGTCCTCCGTCAGGCGCAGCGTCCAGCCGCCGGCGTCCGCCGTGACCGCGGCCGCGGTCAGCTTCGGCCGGTCGGCGCAGACGCCGCCCTCGGGGGTGAACCGGGCGTCCGGCCGGTCTCGATGCGGCGGTGTCGGGCCGCCGTCGACCGGGGCGAGAGCGAGCGCGTCGAGGCGGTCGCGCAGGGCGATGTCGGCGTCCTCCCGGCCGGTCAGCGGGGCGGGGCGGAAGGCCGGCAGAAGGTGCCGCCAGACCAGGTCGAGGTACTCCTGCGTCTGCTCGGTCGCCGTGGTCGCGGCGATCACCGCGTCGTGCTCGGGCAGGACGATGCAGAACTGGCCGTACGCCCCGTCGCCCCGGAATCCGTGCCGGGAGACCCAGAACTGGTACCCGTAGCCGCGGTTCGAGTCCTGCCGGTCCCCCACCAGCGTGGTTCCGGCGGTCGGTATGTGCGGCCGCGAGGCGCGGGCCGCCCACCCCTCGGGAAGCAGCCGCCGGCCCTGCCAGACCCCGTCGTCCAGATAGAGCTGGCCGAGCCGCGCGACGGCGTCGGTCGCGGCGTGCAGTCCGCTGAATCCGATCTCCCGGCCCGTCCGGTCCCGCTCCCACACGGCTTCGCCGATGCCCAGCGGGTCGAACAGCCGGGGCCTGAGATAGTCGGTGAGGGACTGTCCGGTCACCCGCTGCACGATCGCGCCGAGCGTGTACGTGCACGGCTGGTTGTACGCGAAGAGGGTGCCCGGGTCGCGCTGGGGCGGCTGGAGCAGGAATCCGCGTACGGGCTCAGCGGGGTCGGTGCCGAACGCCGCGTCGACGGTCTCGTCCTCGTGGCCGCTGGCCATGGACGCCACGTGCCGGACCAGCATCGCCCGGCTGCGCGGGTCGGTGATGTCGGCCTCGAACTCCGGGAAGTACGAGAGCACCGGGGCGTCGAAGTCGATCAGTCCCTCGTTCTCGGCGAGAGCGGCGGCGGTCGCCGTGAAGCTCTTGCTCAGCGAGTACAGCTGCTGCGGGCGCCGCGCGGTGTAGGGGGCCCACCAGCCGGAGGCCACGAGCCGTCCATGACGCAGGACCATCAGACTGTGCGGCTCGATGCCGGGGGCGGTCTCGACGGCGTCGAGGAAGGCGTGGACGCCCGACGCGTCGACGCCCTGCGCGGCGGGGGCGGAGGCAGAAAGTGAGCGCTCGGTCATGGGGCCATCCTGCCCGGGCGGCCGACGGGTGATCCACCGTTTTCCCCGCCCCGGGCCGGGGACCCGGGCGGCATGGTGCGAATCGGATACACGATGATGACCGAGCAGGCCGGACCCCGTGAGCTGGTCGACCATGTGGTGCGGGCCGAGGAGGCGGGGTTCGACTTCTCGGTGACCTCGGACCACTACTTCCCCTGGCTCACGTCGCAGGGGCACTCGCCGTACGCCTGGAGCGTGCTGGGCGCCGCCGCGCAGGCCACCTCGCGTATCCCGCTGATGACGTACGTGACCTGTCCGACGTTCCGCTACCACCCGGCGGTGGTGGCCCAGAAGGCGGCGACGGTGCACCTGCTGTCCGGGGGCCGGTTCCGGCTGGGGCTCGGCTCGGGCGAGAACCTCAACGAGCACGTGGTGGGCGGCGGCTGGCCGTCCGTGGACGTGCGGCACGAGATGCTCGAGGAGGCGGTGGAGATCATCCGCGCCTTGTTCGAGGGCGGTCACGTGAACCACCGGGGCACCCACTTCGACGTCGAGTCGGCCCGGCTGTGGGACGTACCGGACGAGCCGCCGCCGATCGGCATCGCGGTGTCCGGGAAGCGGTCCTGCGCCCTCGCGGGCCGACTCGCCGACCTGGTGATCGCCACCGAGCCGAAGGCGGAACTGCTCGACGACTTCGACCGGCACGGCGGGCAGGGCAAGCCGCGGGTGGGGCAGCTCCCGGTGTGCTACGACCCCGACCGGGACGCGGCCGTCGAACGGGCCCACGACCAGTTCCGCTGGTTCGGCAACGGCTGGAAGGTCAACTCGGAGCTGCCGCACCCGGACTCCTTCGCGTCGGCGACGCAGTTCGTCCGGCGCGACGACTTCGCCGGGTCCATTCCGTGCGGCAGCGACCCGGCGGACTTCGTCGAGGCCGTCCGTCCTTACGCCGAGGCCGGTTTCACCGAGATCGCCCTGGTGCAGATCGGCGGCGAGTCCCAGCCGGGCTACCTGGACTGGTCGGAGAAGACGCTGCTGCCGGCCCTGCGGGAAGCGTTCGGCTGACGCCCGCGAGGCCGGGTCGCGGGGTTTCACCCGTTGGGCTGAGCATCTCGCGCGGATGCGGGGTACTAGAGGGCCCTACGCCGGTACTTCCCGAAAGGCCCTCTCGTGACTTCGTTCGTGCACAAGACCCTGGTGGTGGAGCTCCAGGCGGGCGTCACGGACCGCTTCCCCGTGCTCGCCCACCTGAGTTACGACCCGTCCGACCCGTTCGCCGTCACCGTCGTGTTCAGTCACGACGGCCGGGTCCTCGCACGCTGGCAGCTGGACCGGGAGATGGTCACCGCCGGTCTGACCCGTCCGGTCGGGATCGGGGACGTGCGGCTGCGCCCGGAGTCCCGGGGTGTGGGCCGGGAGCTGCGGATGGAGTTCCTCGGTGAGGCGCACGCCGACGGCGGCCGGCACCACGCGGTGGTGTTCGCGTGGGCCGAGGCCGTCGGCGATTTCCTGCGGGAGACCCGCCGGGCCGTCCCGCCGGGGCGCGAGGAGGTCCGCCTGGACGACTTCCTCGCGGACGTCCTCGCGGGACGCTGATCCCCCGGGCGCGCGGGGAGCACGGACGGCCGTTGCCGCGCGCCCTTCGTCGTCACCGCGCCGTGTGGCGGTACCGGGTCCACATCGGCAGGCCGAACCAGCACAGCAGGTACCAGCAGACGACCCCGGCCACGAGATACGGGACGAAGTCGTCGTTGGTGGCCACGCGCAGGATGAGCAGCAGCGAGGCGCTGGTGGTGGCGAGCAGGAGCAGCAGGCCGAGCAAGGTGAGCCGCGAGGCCCACTGCACCGCCTGCGGCTTGATGAGCCGGCCGGAGACGAGCCGGTGCAGCGACACCGGACCGATGAGCGCCCCGGTCGCACAGGCGCCCAGCACCACCGTCACGATGTAGATCGTCTTGTCGGTGTCGGACAGGTCGTCGTAGGTCGGGGTGAACACGACCGTCAGCAGAAAACCGAACAGGATCTGTACGCCCATCTGGGCGACGCGGACCTCCTGGATGAGTTCCGTCCACATCCGGTCCGCTCTCTCCTCCTCGGTCTCGTTCCGCCCCCGGCGCCTGGTCCCGCCCCGCTCCGTGTCCGACACAGTGCCTCCCTGTACTCGCGGCCTCGGTGGGTCTCCTCTCCCGGATTCCCCGAAAGCCGCGGTACTCCCCGGGCGGATCGCCGGTTTGGCGGCCCGGGCCACGGTTACACGGACGGCGATGACACCGAGGCCGGGAGGTCGTGGGACGCATGACGGACACCCAGCTCACCGTGACGCTCAGCGGCGGCGGCGTCGACGACGCCCGGGCGGTCGTGCGCGCGCTGGAGGGCGCGTTCGGGGCGCCGGACCAGCGCCCCTCCGATGCGCAGGCGACGGTCCATGTGGCGACGTTCGCCGGGGAGGGGCGAGGGACCGACGGGCCGACGGACGCGGAGGCGCTGTCCGCGCCGGTGTCCGTCACCGTGCAGGGCACCCCGGACGCGGTACGGCGGGCGGGCGACGCGCTCAGGCGGTCCTTCACCACGCGCGACGAGGGCGCCGCCTCCGGCGACCAGGAGCAGGAGCGGCAGCTGCTCCTGGAGCCGTGACCCGCGCCGCTACCAGCGGTTTTCCACCTGGTCCTTGATCCGCCGGTCGTAAAGGTCGCCGATCGCCGTGAGCGTCGCGTCGGACAGCTCCGGCAGCCGGGCGGCCGCCGCGTTGGCGCGGGCCTGCTCGGGCGACCGGGCGCCGGGGATGACGGTGGTGACACCGGGCTGCTGGACGATCCAGCGCAGGGCCAGCTGGGCCGGGGTGTATCCCTCGGGGGCGAGCGCGGCGAACTCGGCGGCGGCCTCGACACCGGTCGCGTAGTCGACGCCGGAGAAGGTCTCGCCCTGGTCGAAGGCCTCGCCGTGCCGGTTGTAGGTGCGGTGGTCGTTCTCGGCGAAGACGGTGTCCCGGGTGTACTTGCCGGACAGCAGTCCGGAGGCGAGCGGAACCCGGGCGATGATGCCGACGCCCGCCTCGCGGGCGGCCGGGAGCACCTCGCGCAGCGGCTTCATGCGGAACGGGTTGAGGATGATCTGCACGCTCGCCACGTTCGGCCGCGCGATGGCCGTCAGGGCCTCCGCGCAGGTCTCCACGCTGACGCCGTAGGCGGCCACGCGCTCCTCCGCCACCAGGGTGTCGAGGGCGTCGAAGACCTCGTCGGTGGAGTAGACGGAGGTCGGCGGGCAGTGGAGCTGCACCAGGTCGATGCGGTCGACACCGAGGTTGCGCCGTGAACGGTCGTTCCAGGCGCGGAAGTTGTCCAGGACGTAGTTCTCGGGGATCTGATCGACCCGGCGGCCCATCTTGGTGGCGACCAGCACGTGAAGATCGGGCCGTCCGCTCAGGAACGACGCGATGGTCTGCTCGCTGCGTCCGTCTCCGTAGACGTCGGCGGTGTCGAAGAAGGTGACTCCCGACTCGGCGGCGGCCTCGAGGACCGCGAGTGCTTCCTTGTCGTCGACGTCGCCCCAGTCCGCCCCGAGTTGCCATGTGCCGAGACCGACCACGGAGGCGTGCTGACCCGACCTGTCGAATGTGCGCTCGTCCATGACGCCAGTCTGTCATCCGTCACGGCGGGCGGCTCGGGCACCGGTCCGCCGACGGCCGGCGCGGGTCTCCCGTGGGATCGCGCCATTCTCGCGGCGTGACGCCGGCCACAGGACGCACACCACCCGCGGAAGATCATCCGGCAGGCGTGCCGCATGGAGCGGAATTTTCTCTTCCGTCCCTGCGGACCGGCACCTCACAGCAAGATCATCTTCGTTCAACCCTGTACGACATGACAGCAATTGCCCGGATCGCGGCCAACCGCCTCGGCGGCATTTCTCCCGTTACCGGCACCGGCGATAAGCATGCGGGGTCCTGATCCCGAATCGACCCGAGGAGATCCGTATGCCGGAACTCAGCCGTCGCCGCGCGCTCACCACGGCGGCCGCCCTCGCCACCGCAGCCAGTGTCCCGTCGGCCCTCGCCCCGTCCGCACGGGCCGCCGGCACCGCCGGGCACCGCCACGGCTCCCCCGCGGACTTCGACGAGGTCTACCGGGGCCGCCGGATACGGGGCGCCTCGTCCGCGGCCGGCGGTCACCACCATCACGGTCCCGGATACGCCGTGTTCGTGGACGACGTGGAGCTGCATGTGATGCGCAACGCCGACGGCAGCTGGATCAGCGTCGTCAGCCACTACGACCCCGTCCCCACCCCGCGCGCGGCCGCCCGTGCCGCGGTGGACGAACTGCAGGGCGCCCCGCTTCTTCCCCTGCCCGCCAACTGATCCCCCTCCGTAAGCACCCCGGGAGCACCCCGCACATGACCGTCCGCAAGAACCAGGCGAGCCTGACCGCCGAGGAGAAGCGCCGTTTCGTCGCCGCACTGCTGGAACTCAAGCGCAGCGGCCGCTACGACGAGTTCGTCACCACCCACAACGCCTTCATCATGTCCGACACCGATCACGGCGAGCGGACGGGACACCGCTCACCGTCCTTCCTGCCCTGGCACCGCAGATTCCTCCTGGAGTTCGAGCGGGCACTGCAGTCGGTGGACGCCTCGGTCGCGCTGCCGTACTGGGACTGGAGCAGCGACGGCTCCGGCGCCTGGGCGCGCTCCTCGCTGTGGGCGTCCGACTTCCTGGGCGGCAGCGGGCGCAGCCGGGACGGCCGGGTGACGGACGGGCCGTTCGCCGCCGCCACCGGGAACTGGCCGATCACCGTGGGGGTGGACGGCCGCACCTATCTCAGGCGCGCGCTCGGCGCCGGCGGACGCACCCTGCCGACGCCGGCGGAGGTCGAGTCGGTGCTGTCGATGTCCACGTACGACATGCCGCCCTGGAACAGCGCCTCGGACGGTTTCCGCAACCACCTGGAGGGCTGGCGCGGGGTCAACCTGCACAACCGGGTCCATGTGTGGGTCGGCGGGCACATGGCCACCGGGGCGTCCCCCAACGACCCGGTGTTCTGGCTGCACCACGCCTACGTCGACAAGCTGTGGGCCGAGTGGCAGCGCCGCCACCCCGGCTCCGGCTATCTCCCGGCCGCCGGGACGCCCGACGTGGTCGATCTGAACGAGACCATGCGCCCGTGGCACGACATGTCCCCGGCGGATCTGCTGGACCACACCCCGCACTACACGTTCGACGCCTGAGCGGCCGGGTTCAGGCGCTCGTGACGGTCCGGCACCCGGGGTGGCCCCACCCCTTGCCGTTCTTGGCGATGGGCTCGCCGGCCGCGTAGGACCGTCCGCAGGGGCAGCGGCCGGGGAACTTCGCCTTGACGGTGCGGGACGACGCGCCGCCGCCCCGCTGCCGGGGCGGCCCGGCAGCGCGGGAGCCGCGCTTCGCCGCGCCGCCCGCCGGACGGTCCGGCGCCGCCGGCGGCTCGGGCGAACCCAGCGCGCTGCCGGCGTCCTCCTGGGCGGTGGCCGCCTGGCTCGCGGCGCGGTCGGCGAAGTCGTTGAGCCGGTCGCCGTCGACCTGGTGGGCGGGGACGTAGCGGAACTCCACGGAGCGGTTCTGCAGCAGATCGTCGATGCGGACGACGAGTTCCTGGTTGGCCACCGGCTTCCCGGCCGCCGTGCGCCAGCCGTTGCGCTTCCACCCGGGCAGCCAGGTGGTGACGGCCTTCATGGCGTACTGCGAGTCCATCCGCACCTCGAGCGGCACGGCGGGGTCGGTCGCCGCCAGCAGCCGCTCCAGCGCGGTGAGTTCGGCGACGTTGTTGGTGGCCGTGCCGAGCGCGCCCGCCTCCCAGCGGGCCGGCGCCTCGGACGCATCGGCGACCACCCAGGCCCAGCCTGCGGGCCCGGGATTTCCCTTCGAAGCCCCGTCGCACGCGGCCACCACACGTTCACGCATGGGTCCGATCATGCCATGACCGGCCGGGGAGCCCCGCCCGCTCAGTCCACCTCGGTCGTCTTCGGCATCTCGCCCGTGGTGGTCGTGATGTCGATCACCGAGAAGTTCGCGCCCTGGGGGTCGCTGATCGCCGCGAACCGTCCGAACGGTGTGTCCATCGGGCCGAACCGCAGCACCCCGCCGCGCCCGGTCGCCCGGGCCACGGCCTCGTCGCAGTCCGCGACGGTGAAGTAGACGTTGATGTAGGGCGGCGTCTCGGGCGGGAAGTCGTCCGTCATCTTCATCCGGCCGAGTACGCTGCGCTCGCCGAGGTCGTAGATCCGGAAGTCCATCTCGTCCTCGAGCCGCTTGGAGCGGTAGGAGAAGACGGCGGGGAAGAACGCGTCGGACTTCTCCGGCTCACGGGTGAACACCTCGGCCCAGCAGTACGCGCCGGGCTCGGCCATCGCCTCGAAGCCCTCGTGGGTGCCGGCCTGCCAGAGTCCGAACACCACCCCTCCGGGGTCGCGGGCGAGGCACATGGTGCCGAAGTCGCCGACCTGCATCGGCTCCATCAGCAGCTCACCGCCGTTGTCGCGGATCCGGGCGGCGGTCGCGGCGGCGTCCCGGGCCGCGAAGTAGAGGCACCACTGCGAGCTTCCCTCCTGCCCGGGCATGGGCGGTACGACGGCCGCGACCGCCTTGCCGTCGGCGTAGGCCTGCGTGTAGTCGCCGAACTCCGACGACGTCTCGCCGAAGGTCCAGCCCAGCACGTCACCGTAGAAGCCCTTCGCTGCCTCGAGGTCGTCGAACATCGCGTCGGCCCAGCAGGGGGCCCCTTCGGGTTGTACGGCCATGGCTGCGGCCCTCTCCGGACGGCGTGGTCGGTCCGCTTCCCCACGCTAGCCACCGCCGCCCCGGCCCGCGCGCCGAGCGGCGGCCCGGCCGGAAGTGCGTCTTCCCCGGCGGCCCCGGCTGTGCTTGCCTGGGGGCCGTTTCGCCGGCCGGGCGGGGAGCCTTTCGTATGCGCAAGCCGTGGATCGTGTCCGTGGTGCTCGCCGCCGTGCTGCTCGGCGGGTGCACCGATCCGTCGTCGGGTCCGGTGGCCGGGCCGCCGCCAGCCGCCTCGCCGCAGCCGTCGGCCACCACGCACCAGCGGCCCGCCGCCTCCGCACCGGCCGTGGACCCTCCCACGGTGCTGTACCTCGGGGACTCCCTGGCGATGGAGAGCCGGAAGGTGCTCGGCGAGGAGCTGCGCGGACGGTTGCGCGCACGCTACACGAGCGCCCCCCACTCGGGCACCACGCTCTGCGACTACCTGGAGGGTTCCGCCGAGCGTTCCCTCGTGCCGGCGTCGGACAAGGCGGCGGCGCTGGTGCGGTCGCTGCGGCCGGACTACGTGGTGCTGCAGTTCTGGGGCAACGCGTGGGGCTACACCCCCTGCATGGACGGGATCACGTACGACGCCGCGCGGGAGAGGTACTTCGAGCGGTACGCGGCCGACGCGCGGCGCCTGACCGAGCAGATCCGTTCGGCGGGCGGGAGCGGCCGGCCGCGGATCGTGTGGGTGCTGCAGGGCCCCGACCCGGTCACCCCCGACCGGGTGCGCCGGGTGAACGCGCTCTACGAGCGGCGGGCCGCCGGCTCGGGCGACCTCGTGGCCGACGCGGGGAGGACGGTGAGCCCGGCGGGGGCACGGTACACGTGGGCGCAGTACCTGCCGTGCGACGCCTACGAGCGCGCCCACCCGGACCACTGCACCGGGCCGGGCCGCGACCGGACGGCCCTGCACCGGGACGACGACCCCCTGCACTTCTGTCTGGCGCCCACGACGTCCACGCCCAGGGCCTGCCCGGTCCCCTCCCCCGGCATCCTGCGCATCGCGCGGGAGATCACCCGGGTGATCGGCGATCACGTCCGCGGCGGCTGAGCGGACGGCGCGAAAACCGGTCGACACGAGCACCCGGGCCCCACTGGAATGGGCGGCATGTGTGCGCCGAGGATGCATCCCGACGAGAGGGACATCGACGCCCCGCTGGTGCGCCGGCTGATCGCCGGCCGGTTCCCGCAGTGGGCCGGGCTGCCGGTGGAACGGCTGCGGTCCTCGGGGACCGAGAACGCCATGTTCCGGCTCGGTACGGAGCTGGTGGTACGGCTGCCCCGGCATCCCGGCGCCGTCGACGGCGTCGCGCACGAGCAGCGCTGGCTGCCCCGGCTGGCACCGGGGCTGCCGTTCGCCTCGCCGGAGCCACTGGGGCAGGGGCGGGCAGGGCACGGGTTCCCGTGGCCCTGGTCGGTGTACCGCTGGCTGGAGGGCATCAATCCGGTCGCCGGAGCGGTGGAGGACCCCGGTGCGCTCGCGTCCGGCCTCGCGGCGTACCTCACCGCCCTGCGCGCGCTCGGCACGGCGGACGCGCCCGCGTGCCACCGCGGCGTTCCCCTCTCCACCCGGGACGCGGCGACGCGCGAGGCGATCGCGCAGCCGGCCGGGCGTACCGACACGGAGGCGGTGACCGCGCTGTGGGAGGAGGCACTGGCGGCCCCGGAGTACACGGGGGCGCCGGTCTGGGCGCACGGTGACCTGTCGCCGGGGAACGTGCTGACCGCCGACGGCCGGCTCACCGCGGTGATCGACTTCGGCTCCGTGGGCGTGGGCGATCCGGCGGTGGATCTGATCGTCGCGTGGAACCTGCTGCCCGCCGAGGTGCGGGGCGACTTCCGCGAGGCGGTGGGCGCAGGCGAGGCGGAATGGGCGCGCGGGCGGGGCTGGGCCCTGTCGATCGCGCTGATCCAGCTGCCGTACTACTGGGACTCCAACCCGGACCTCGCGGCGAACGCACGCCATGTGATCGGGGAGCTCCTGGCCGAACGCGGGTAGGGCCTGCCGTTCGGCTCCTGCCGCGGGGAAGTGGCGGCGACGTGAACGGGGCCCGGGGCGTGCGGCCGCGAGGCGCAGGAGGGCGTCGATGCGGAGCACCCGCAATCGACGACAACGCAGCAGGTGCGTGCGCCCGGCCCCGCGTCTGCCGCGTGATCCGGACGACAGGCCTTGGCGGCGGGACCGGCGCGTCACCGGTCCCGCCCCCGCCCGGCCTCATTCGCCCGCGTACGCCTTCTCCAGGGCGGCGATATCGAGCTTGCCCATGGTCATCATGGCCTTCAGGGCGCGGTCGGCCTTCTCCCGGTCCGGGTCGCTGATCATCTCGGTCAGCCGCAACGCGTTGACCTGCCACGAGACGCCGAACCGGTCCTTGAGCCAGCCGCACGGGCCGTGTTCGCCGCCGCCCTCGACCAGCTTCTCCCAGTAGTGGTCGATCTCCGCCTGGTCCTCGCAGTCGAGCTGGAAGGAGATCGCCTCGTTGAACGTGAACTCGGGTCCGCCGTTGAGCGCGACGAACTTCTGGCCGTTGGCGGTGAACTCGACGGTGAGCACGGATCCCTCCGAGCCGGGCGTGGCGCCGGTGTTGCGGACGACGTCGCCGAGGCTCGAGTTCTTGAAGACCGAGACGTAGAAGTTCGCGGCCTCCTCCGCCTGGCCGTCGTACCACAGACACGTGGTGAATCCGTCGGTGTTCATCAGTACCTCCTGGGGGTGGATCGCGGTCATGGGTGTCGACTCCCGCGCGCGCCGGAACTCATCGGTGCGCGGCGCACCGGGTGCGGAACGGGCGCTCTGCCCGTGGCGAATCTGCCGCGGGCAGAGATTTCCCCACCGGCCGGCCCGTCCCCCCGACAGTGGGTGACACGCGGTCACACGGGCCGCGTTCCGACCCCAGGAGCGCCGATGTCTCCACTCACCGCCGGCCCACGGCCGGCCATGCTGCCCCGGGCCGAGGAGGGCGACACCCCGCCGACCCGGTTCGACGACCATCTCGCCGCCCAGCTGCTCGCGCAACGGATCGTGCTGCTGGGCACGCAGGTCGACGAGGTCTCCGCGAACCGCGTCTGCGCACAGCTGCTGATCCTGTCCGCCGAGGACCCCCGCACCGACATCAGCCTGTGCATCAACAGCCCCGGTGGTTCGGTGCACGCCGGCCTGGCCATCTACGACACGATGCGGCTGATCCCCAACGACGTCTCCACGCTGGCGATGGGGTTCGCGGCCAGCATGGGCCAGTTCCTGCTCTGCGTCGGCACGCCGGGCAAGCGCTACGCCCTGCCGAACGCGCGGATCATGATGCACCAGCCGTCGGGCGGCATCGGCGGAACCACGGCCGACATCGAGATCCAGGCGGAGAACCTGGAGTTCACCAAGCACACCATCGAGCGGATCACCGCCGAGCACACCGGACAGACCCCGGAGACGATCTCCCGGGACGGCGACCGGGACCGCTGGTTCACGGCCGAGCAGGCGCGGGAGTACGGGATGGTCGACCGGGTGGTGGAGTCGCTGGACGACGTCCGCCCGGCCGCGACACGGCGCAGGATGGGGCTGCAGTGATGGGGACGTACACGATTCCGAACGTCGTCGAGCGCACGCCGCAGGGTGAGCGTTCGTACGACGTGTTCAGCCGGCTGCTGTCCGAGCGGATCATCTTCCTCGGGACCGAGATCGACGACGGTGTCGCCAACGTGGTCATCGCCCAGCTGCTCCATCTGGAGTCGGCGGCTCCGGAGAGCGAGATCGCCGTCTACATCAACTCCCCCGGCGGCTCGTTCACCTCGCTGATGGCGATCTACGACACGATGACGTTCGTGCAGGCGCCGATCTCGACGTTCTGCGTCGGGCAGGCGGCCTCCACGGCGGCCGTGCTGCTGGCGGGCGGGGACCCGGGGCGGCGGTTCGTGCTGGAGCACGCGCGCGTGCTGCTCGGTCAGCCGGCGTCGGGCGGGGCACGCGGAACGGCGTCCGACCTGTCGCTCCAGGCCAAGGAGATGGTGCGGATCCGCTCCCAGGTGGAGGAGGTGCTGGCCCGGCATACGCACCACGACGTGGCGACGCTGCGGGCGGACATGGACCGCGACAAGGTGTTCACCGCCGCGGAGGCCGTGGCCTACGGCCTGGCCGACGAGGTGCTGGCCCGGCGCCTGGCGCCTGTCTGAGGCGCCGGGCGGCGGGACGGGCGCGGTCAGGCGGCCAGGCAGAGTCCGTTGTGGGCGGAGCCGGACACGCCCCGGTTGGCGGGGGTGCGCCGGCTGGTGACGCGGACCAGTTCGCCGTGGGCCCGGTACAGCAGGTCGCCGAGGCCGAGGCCGAGCGCCTGGGCGGCGGCCGCGAGGACCTCCGAGGAGGCCTCCTTGCGGCCCCGCTCCACCTCCGACAGATACGGCATGGAGATCCGGGCCGCGTCGGCGACGTCCTTCAGCGTCCGTTCCTGGGCCAGCCGTTCCCTGCGCAGCACGTCGCCGACGAGGTCGCGCCACAGGGGCTCTCTGGGTGCGGGGGCCGGAGCCGGCGCGGCCGTGGGGGACGCATCGGGTCGCAGGGGAATGACGCGGGCGTGGTTCGGCGCTTGATGGGTCACCTTCTCAGCCTAGGAATTCCGGCCCGGAGGGGAAGGGAGCGGCGTTCCGCCCTGAGAGAAGGCGGCCCCACGGTCCGTTCGGGCTGCCCCGCGGACCGGGTCGGCGTACCCTCGGACACAGACATGACGACCTGTGCGCACCGGTTCACGGGGCTTCCTGAGAACCGGTGGGCATAGGTCCGTACGAGCTGGGTACTCGCGAGGCTCAGGCACGTGGCAGCCATGACGTTCGTGGGGAGAGGCAATGAAGACCGCCGTGATCCGGTCGCAGGCACAGGCAGTCGACGGGCCCACCGAGGCCGCGACGGGTGGCGGAGACCTGCGGGACGTGGCGGACCCGCGCGCCGTCGCACCCCGCGACGCCAGGGAGCTGTCCCGGCAGTTCTTCCGGCGCATGGCGGAACTCGAGGAGGGGACGCACGAGTACCAGTACGCGCGCAACACCCTCATCGAGATGAACATGTCCCTCGTACGGTTCGCGGCCGGGCGGTTCCGCGGCCGGGGCGACGACATGGACGACATCGTCCAGACCGGCATGGTCGGTCTGATCAAGGCGATCGACCGGTTCGAACTCTCGCGCGAGGTCGAGTTCACCTCCTTCGCGCTGCCGTACATCGTCGGTGAGATCAAGCGCTTCTTCCGTGACACCACGTGGGCCGTGCATGTGCCGCGCCGGCTGCAGGAACTGCGGGTCGAGCTCGCCAAGGCCCGCGAGGAGCTCGCCAGCCGGCTGGACCGGGAGCCGACGGTCGCCGAGCTGGCCACGCTGATGAACATCACCGAGCAGCAGGTCGTCGAGGGACAGATCGCCGCGAACGGGTACAACTCCTCGTCGCTGGACGCCGCGCTCACGGGTGACGGCCCGGAGAACGGCGAGGCGGTCCTCGCCGACTTCATCGGGGTCGAGGAGGAGGGACTGCGGCTCGTCGAGGACTTCCACGCGCTCGCACCGCTCATGGCCGAGCTCAGCGAGCGCGACCGGGAGATCATCCACCTGCGGTTCGTGGAGGAGGCGACCCAGGCGGAGATCGGTGAGCGCCTCGGCTGCTCCCAGATGCATGTGTCCCGCCTGATCAAGCGGATCATCGCCCGTCTGCGCGAGGGGATGCTGGGCGAACTCGGCTGCGCCTGACGGAGAGGGGCGCGGGTGCCGGGCCGGTCAGCCCGGGACGAGGCTCAGCACCGCGCGTACGCACTTGCCGACCGGCACCCGCTCCACGCCGACGTCCCGGGCCAGCGCCCGGACGATCTCCAGCCCGTGCCGCCCGACGCGCTCGGGGTCGCGGGGGAAGACGCGGGGCAGGGTGCCGCTGCTGTCGTACACCGCCACGGTGAGGGAGGTGTCGGTGCCCTCCAGCTCCAGGATGTACGGGCCCTCGCTGTGCCGGTCGGCGTTGGTGACCAGTTCGCTCACCACCAGCAGGACCGCGCCGTCGGCGCGCGCGTCGATGACGGCGCACCATTCGGTCCTGAGCTGCTCGAGGAATGCCGCGGCGAAGGCCCGCGCCTCGGCGATGCATCCCGGCTCGCCGGTGAAGTGTGCCGCGCGCCGCAGCGGCTCCACGGGCACGTCGAAACCAGTCGGTATCACTGCCCCGTCCAGGTGATAGGTCATGCGTGTTCTCTCTGCGAGGCCGGGTGGCCAAAACGATCTGCACCAGTCCTGGTACCCCGACTCCGGCGGCGCAGTCCCACCTGATCGGTGTCCGGTCCCGCGGGCGGGGAACCCGGATTCCGCGGGGCCGGGCGGAAGGGTGTGCCATGAACGGACTGACGGCGGTGCGGGCCCTCACGACGCTGCCGGTGGTGACGCTGGGCGGTGATGCCGTGGCCCATGTGAGGGACACGGTGTTCGACACGTCGGCCGGGCGGATCGCGAGCTTCACCCTCACCGGCCGGACCCTGCTGTCGGGGCCCCTGCCGCGGGACCTGCCCTGGCCCGCGGTGCACTGTCTGGGCCGGCACGCGGTCATGGTCCGCGACGCGGGCGCGCTGTGCGACCTGCCGCTGTCGGCGGCGCGCCGGGACGCCGCACGCGGGCGGCTGCTCGGGGCGCAGGTGCTGACCGACGACGGCGAGACGGTGGGCACGGTGCTCGACATCCTGGTCGAGGGCGGCACCAGTGGCCGGCTCGTCGCGTTCCGGCTCGCCGCGCACCGTGAGCTGGTGCACGGCTCCCGGCACCGCCGGCACCGGGTGTACGTCCCCCGGGGCGAGGCGGTGAGCCTCACGGGCCGGACCCTGGTGATCCCCGCTCACGCGCGGACGTACGTGACCGACGACCTGCCGGCCTTCGTGGCCCGTGCCGGCGCCGGCCACGACCGCGGGAGGGATGTGGCCCCATGATGCTGTTCTCACGGGTGCGCGGGCTGCCCGTACTGACCCCCGGCGACGCGGACCGGGTGGGCGAGGTACGAGGACTCACCGTGGACGGGGCCCCCTGGCGGGTCACCCATGTCCGGATCGGGCGCGGGCGGCTGCGCAAGGGGGCCGTGGTGGCGTGGAACTCCCTGCGCGCGGCAGGTCCGGACATGCTGGTCGTGCGCTCGGCCGGCGGCCCGCACGAGGTCCCGCCCCACCGCGAACTGCTGGGGAGCAGGGTGCTCACGGAGTGCGGCGAGGAGCGCGGCACGGTGCTCGACGCGGCGTTCGACCCCGTGACGGCGCGCATCGAGGCGGTGCTGACGACGCGCGGCGAGCTGCCGCCCGACCGTCTCCTGGGTCTCGGCGACCACGCCCTGGTGGTCCGCTCCGGCACCGCGCACCACCGGGTGTAGCACGACGCGTACGGACCTCCCGGCAGGCGGCGTCGGCGGGGTCTGCTTAGCGTGCACACGTGAGCGCACGCACGTCCTCCCGCCCCGCGGTCGCCCCGCACGGCTGGGTCCAGGCCCTGGTCACGGTCCTCGGCGCGCTGGTCGCCATGGCGGTCGTGGCGGCCCTCGGGCTCTGGGCGGCGGGCGCGACGGGCCTGCCGGGCGACGCCTTCCCCCAGGTGGTCGCGGCGACGCTGGTGACGGCCGTGGGCGGCACGGTGAAGCTCTCCGGGGACGCCGGCGGGCTGGCCGGAACGGAGGGCGGACTGGCGGTCATTCCGCTGTCCGTCACGCTCACCGGGGCGCTGGTCGTCGGCCTGTGCTTCCTGCGTCCGCTGCGTCGCCGGGCGGTCGCCGGGGCGCCCGAGCTGGCCGGGTGGGCCGCGCGGATCGCCGCACTGTGGCTGCTGGCGCTCCTCGGTCTGGGACTCGCCGCGCGGCACACCTTCGAGATCTCCCTCGGGGACGGTCCGCTCGGGGACCTGGGCGAGCTGTTCGGCATCCGGCCGGTGGCCGGCTTCGCCGCCGACGTGCCGCTCACCATGCTGATCGGCCTGGTCTGGCTGGCGGGGGTGCTCCTGGTGACGCTGCTGGTGTCCCGCGGTGCCCCGCTGCCCGCCGGGCTGCTGCGCTTCCAGGCTTCGGCGCGTCCCGCGGCGCAGGCGATGGTGCTGCTGCTGCTCGCCTCCGTCGTCATCTGTCTCGTCATCGCCCTGGTCGTCGCCGCCACCCGGGGCCACCCGGTCGAGACATTTGCCGTGGTGCTGCTCGGGCTGCCCAACGTGGCCTGGCTCGCGCTGACGCTCGGGCTCGGCGCCACCTGGGACGGCAGGGTGGAAGGCCCTTTCGGGCTGCCCATGCCGCAGGTGCTGGACGAGGTGCTGCGCACCCCGGAGGTGTCCGAGCTGAACCTCGGCACGCTGGTGGAGCACGACGGGGGCAGGTGGTGGTGGCTGCTGGTGGTGGACGCGGTGCTGCTGCTGGCCGTCGCCTTCGTGACGGCGGCCCTGTCCCCCGCGGACGTCCGGATCCTGCGGCACGCCGTGCACATGGGGGTGGCCCTGGCGCTGACGGTGCTGATGATCTGTCTGACGGCCCGGATCTCCGCACGCATCGGTCTGTCCGTGCTGGGCATCGGTGAGCTCGCCGAGGGGCTCTCCGGGGAGGTACTGCTCAATTCCCGGCTGCTGGGCGCCCTGGGGCTGGCCCTGCTGTGGGGGCTGGTCGCCGGGTTCGCCGGAGCGTGGGCCGCGCGGGCGGTGCGCCGGCGGGCCGGTCGGGCGGGCCGCTGACCCTGCCCCGGGCCGGTTCCGGTCAGGCGACCGGGACCCCGAGCACGCGGGCGGCGCGCTGCATCCGCAGGGCGTCCACGGATTCGGCCAGCAGTTCGTATTCGGTGGTGTCGTCGCCGGTGGCGACGCGCACCATCCGTCCGGCGGCGAGCGCCTCGGCCACCTCCTCCTGCCGGTCGACGTCTGCGCACCAGGCGCGCAGCACGGCGGATACGTCGGGCACGCCGTCCGGGACGGGGACGAGCGCGCCCGGCGGTAAGTGCTCGGCCTCGGGCCGCGGGTCGAGCCGCTCGGCGATCCAGGAGGCGCGGTCGCGCAGCCACCACAGGGCGAGCGCGAGGGTGGGCGCCCGGTAGGTGCCCAGGGGTACGCCGATGCGCCGGCCGTCGCAGATCCCGTACGCGGTGACATGGCACAGGAATTCGTCGTGCACGTTCCCTCCCCCGCTGCGTTGCGCGCCTGCCGGGACGGGCCGGCTGCCCGCCCCCGTGGGCTCGCATGCTGTGCGTGAGGGCGCCGTCGCGCGGTGTGAAGCGCTCTCGTTGTCGAGTATGTTCACCGCTGAAACACTGTCACCATGTGTTTCCGGCCAGTCTCCTGGCATATTCACGGGGGTGACTGGCCGAAACGGTACGGGCGTCGAGCGGCGGGCCGCATGACCTCGGACGCAGTCGGCCGGACCGGCGGGCACGAGCGGGGTGTGCGCACCGGGCGTCGCGGCAGGAGCCGGCGTCCGACCGGCCGGCCCGGCCTCCCGGCGCGCTCACCGTGAGCACGTACGCCCGTGCCGATGCTGCCGTCGCCCGCGGCCCCGACCTGCACGCGGGGAGCGTGACCGGGCCACGCCACCACCCACCCCGCACGGGATGAACGAGTGGGCCGCGCGGCCACCCGCACGACGCCGGGAGCCGGCGCCTTGCCGTGTACGGCTTGTGGACCGGACGCCCACGGGGGCGTGATCCCGGTCCACCGGGCGGACTACCGCTTCGCCACCGCGTCGATGCGCTTCAGCTCGTCCTCGGTGAAGTCGAGGTTGCGGGTGGCGGCCACGCTGTCCTGAAGCTGCTGCGGGCTGCTGGCGCCGACCAGGGCGGAGGTGAGACGGCCGCCGCGCAGCACCCAGGACAGCGCCATCTGCGCCAGGGTCTGTCCCCGGGAGGCGGCGATCTCGTTGAGCGTGCGCAGCCGGCCCACCAGCTCCCCGGTGACGGCGTCGGTGTTCAGGAAGGGGCTGTCGCCCGCCGCCCGGGAGTCCTCGGGGATGCCGTCGAGATAGCGGCCGGTGAGCAGGCCCTGCTCCAGCGGGGAGTAGGCGATCGAGCCGACCTGGAGCTCGTCGAGGGCGTCCATCAGGCCCTGGTCCTCCGGGCGGCGGTCGAGCATCGAGTAGCGGGGCTGGTTGATCAGCAGCGGCGTGCCCAGCTCGCCGAGGATGCGGGCGGCCTCGCGGGTCTGCTCGGCGGAGTAGTTGGACACGCCGACGTACAGCGCCTTGCCCTGCTGGACGGCCGTGTGCAGGGCGCCCATCGTCTCCTCCAGGGGAGTCTCCGGGTCGAAGCGGTGCGAGTAGAAGATGTCGACGTACTCCAGGCCCATCCGGTTCAGGCTCTGGTCCAGCGAGGACAGCAGGGACTTGCGCGAGCCCCATTCGCCGTACGGGCCCGGCCACATCAGGTAGCCGGCCTTGGTGGAGATCACCAGCTCGTCGCGGTACCGCGCGAAGTCCGTCCGCAGTGCCTCGCCGAAGGCGCTCTCGGCCGCTCCGGGCGGCGGCCCGTAGTTGTTGGCCAGGTCGAAGTGGGTGATGCCCAGATCGAAGGCTCGGCGCAGGATGGCGCGCTGGGTCTCGGCCGGACGGTCGGGTCCGAAGTTGTGCCACAGGCCGAGCGAGAGCGCGGGGAGCTTCAGGCCGCTGCGTCCGGTGCGCCGGTAGGGCATGTCCGCGTAACGGTCGGGGTGTGCGGTGTACAACGCGACTCCAGAGGGGTTGGCACACGTCTTGGCGGTTCCGTCGAACCGCTGCTCCACTCTGTCGTGACCTGCGGGCAGTGGTCCAACAGAAGAATCCGATGGAATTCAGCGGATACGCTTCTCAATCATGGAACTGCGTCACCTCCAGCACTTCGTGGCCGTCGCCGAGGACCAGCACTTCACCCGCGCGGCGGAACGGCTGATGGTCTCCCAGTCGGGGCTGTCCGCGTCGATCCGCGCGCTCGAGCGCGAGCTGCAGACGCCGCTGTTCGTACGGACGACGCGCAGGGTGACGCTCACCGAGGCCGGGCGGGCGCTGCTGGCGGAGGCCGAGCGGATCCTGGCGCAGGTGCGGGCGGCGCACGAGGCGGTGGCCGCGGTGCAGGGTGTGCTGCGCGGCACGCTGGCGCTGGGCACGGAGCAGTGCATCGCGGGGGTGAACGTGGCGGAGCTGCTCGCCGCGTTCCGCCGGCTCCACCCGGACGTGGAGATCCGGCTGCGCCAGTGGGGCTCGGCCGCGCTGGCCGAGGAGGTCGCGGCGGGCCGGCTGGACCTCGCCTTCGCCTACCGGACCGAGGCCGATCCCGAGCACCTGCGCTGCGTGCCGCTGACCGGCGAGCCGATGACCGTGCTGTGCCATCCGGATCACCGTCTGGCGCGGGACGGGGTGCCCCTCACGCCGCACGACCTGGCCGACGAGGTCTTCGTCGACTTCCACCCCGACTGGGGCCCGCGCCGTGCCACCGACGCCGCCTTCGCTGCGGCGGGGGTGCGGCGCACGGTGGCGCTGGAGGTGAACGACGTGCACAGCCTGCTCGACCTGGTCGACGAGGACCTGGGCATCGCCGTGGTCCCGCGGCACTTCCGGCACAAGCGCCCGGGGCTCACCGCGCTGCGGCTGAAGGGCACGGGTGAGGCGGCGTACGAGACGGTCGCCCTGGTGCCGGCTCCGCGGGCGACCAGTCCGGCGGCGCGGGCCCTGATGGCCCTGCTGGACGACGGGGGCGCGTGAGGCGCGCGGATGCGCGAGGGTGGACCCATGCATGCCAAGGACATCCTCATCGACGGCTTCGGCCGCATCCGGGAAGAAGTCCACGCCGCCGTCGAGGGCCTCGGCCCCGACGAGCTCGCCGCCCGGCCCGGCCCGGGGGCGAACTCGGTCGCGTGGCTGGTCTGGCACCTCACCCGGATCCAGGACGACCATGTCGCGGACGCCTTCGGTCTCGACCAGGTGTGGCTCTCCGACGGCTGGGAGAAGCGCCTCGGGCTCGGTCTGCCGCGCCACGACACCGGGTACGGCCACACCTCGGCGAAGGTCGCCAAGGTGCGGGTCGACTCCGGTGACCTGCTGACCGGCTACCACGACGCGGTGCACGAGCAGACCCTCGGCGCCCTGCGCACGCTGGCCGCCAAGGATCTTGAGCGGGTCGTCGACGAGGGCTGGGACCCTCCGGTGACGCTGGGGGTACGGCTGGTCAGCGTCCTGTCCGACGATCTTCAGCACGTCGGACAGGCGGCCTATGTGCGCGGGCTGGTCCGGAGCGCCGCTTCGTAGCCGGGCAGCACCACGTCACGGAGGAGGGCGGTCCGCTCGTCGAAGGGCAGGAAGGCGCTCTTCACCGCGTTCACCGTGACCGCGCGCAGATCCTCGACCGTCCACCCGGCCTGCTCGACCAGCAGGGACATCTCCCGGGTCATGGTGGTGCCCGAGACGAGGCGGTTGTCGGTGTTGAGGGTGACGCGGAAGCCGAGGTTCTTCAGCGCGGTGATCGGGTGATCGGCGATCGAGACCGCCGCCCCGGTCTGGAGGTTGGACGTGGGGCACATCTCCAGCGCGATCCGGCGGTCGCGGACCCAGCCGGCCAGCCGGCCGAGCTTGCCCGCCGCGAGGTCGGGGATGTCCTCGGTGATGCGCACGCCGTGCCCGATCCGCTGGGCTCCGCAGACCTGGAGGGCCTGGTGGATGCTGGGCAGTCCGTGGGCCTCGCCGGCGTGGATGGTGAACGGCACGCTCTCGCGTCGCAGGTGCTCGAAGGCGGCGAGGTGGTCCGCGGCCGGGAAGCCGTCCTCGGCGCCGGCGATGTCGAAGCCGACGACTCCGGCGTCGCGGAAGGCGACGGCCAGGTCGGCGGCCTCGCGGACGCGGTCGAACATGCGCATGCCGCAGAGCAGGGTGCCGACCCGGACCGGCGTCCCGGCGGCGGCCGCCTTGGCCATACCGGCGGCAAGCCCCTCCTGGACGGTCTCCACGACCTCGCGCATCGTCAGCCCGCCCCGGGTGTTCAGCTCGGGGGCGTAGCGCACCTCGCCGTAGACGACGCCGTCGGCGGCGAGATCGAGCACGTACTCCTCGGCGGTGCGCAGCAGGCCCTCGCGGGTCTGCATCACGGCGAGGGTGTGCTCGAAGGTGGCTATGTAGCGGACCAGGTCCCCGGAGTTCGCGGCCTCGACGTACCAGGCGGCGAGCTCCTCGGGATCGGTGGTGGGCAGGGGGTGGCCGACCGCCTCCGCGAGCTCCACGACGGTGGCGGGGCGCAGACCGCCGTCGAGGTGGTCGTGCAGGACGGCCTTGGGCAGGCGGCGGATCAGTTCGGCGTCTACGCGCGTAGCGTTCATGCGGGCCTTCCTTGGGCGGGCGGTGCGACAAGCGGTGGAGAAGTCAGGCGGCGGGCTGGAGCAGGTCCCAGCGATTGCCGTACAGGTCCTGGAAGACGGCGACCGAGCCGTAGGGCTCGTGACGCGGCTCCTCCAGGAAGGTCACGCCGGCGGCGGCCATGCGCGCGTGGTCGCGGGCGAAGTCGTCGGTGTGCAGGAAGAAACCCACACGCCCGCCGGTCTGGTCGCCGACCCTGGCCCGCTGGGCGTCCCCCTTGGCGCGGGCCAGCAGCAGTCCCGCGCCGGTGTGCCCGGCGTCCGGTTCGACGACGACCCAGCGGCCGCCGTCCGGCCGGGGAGCGTCCTCGGCGAGACGGAAGCCGAGAGCCTCGGTGTAGAACCGGATCGCCTCGTCGTAGTCGTCGACGACGAGGGTGACCAGGGGAATGCGTCTCATCGTGACCTCTCGCGTATGGGTTGACCGGAGAGGTTATACGTAAAACGCCGTGGGCGCCACTCCCCTCCCCGGGCGGTCGCCCCGGGGAGGGGACCGACCGGCCGGCTACGGATAGGTGTAGGTGTTGAGGTCGGCGACGGCGGCCGCGGGGTTGCCGAGGTCGTAGCGGTCCACGGCGAGGTAGTTGGGCTTCTTGCGGGCGGCCGGCTGGCAGAACCGGCGGGCGCGGTCGGCGAGCTTGGAGTTGTCCGTACCGGCCGTGGCGGCGATCGCCGCGTCCCGGAAGTGGTTCATGACGAACAGGGGCCGGAAGCCCGGCTCGGTGCGGGTCAGCGGAATGTTGGTGCCCGCGTCGTACCAGCGGCTGTAGCAGGACCAGTCGGAGGCGCCCAGGCCCGGACCCATGGACCAGTGGTTCTCGACGGTCCACTCGCGCTGGTACATCACGCCGAAGGTGTCCCGGGTCAGCCCGACGGCCTGGTCGGCGGTGCGGCTGTGGTCGGAGAGGATCAGCAGCCGCCGGCCCGCGGCGGTCAGCTCCGCCAGGGTCGGCCAGCCGTTCTCGCGGACGCCGGTGCGGTCCGGCCGGTACAGCACGTCCGACAGCCCCTGGACGCGGGCGAGCTCGGCACGCAGGACGCCCGGGTCGACGTAGTCCTCCAGGAAGACGGTGACGAACTGGTCGGGGCGGGCGCGCAGGAAGTCGACGATCCGCTGGAGGTCGACCCACAGGGCGACCGGCCTGCGGACGAGGGTGCAGCTGTTGTGGCAGAGGATCGCGCCGTCCGGTGTCTGATGGATGTCGAGCATGAAGCCCCGGACCCCGTCGGCGAGTTGGCGCTCGATGCCGCGGTTCTGGTTGGGGAAGAGGTCGATGAAGGGCGGGGCGAAGCCGCCGTCGACACCGTTGGCGTAGGCGTTGTGCGCGGTGAGGAAGGTGACCTGGTCCAGGGTGCGCCGGCTCTCGGGCGGCATGGGGCGGGTGACCGGGCCGACCGGGGTGAGGTACCAGCCGGCGAGGTCGCCGGTGCCGGGGCCGACGGCGAGCGGGGCGGGGTGGTTGGCGCCGGAGGGCTTGGGGGCGACGCTGAGGCGGCGGTCCGTGCCGGGGACGGTGAGGGTGAACCGGTCGGCGCCTGCGGAGGCGATCTCCCAGCGCGCCTCGGGGCCGTCGCAGGCGACGGTCCGGGCGAGGTCGCCGGCGCGTCCGAGGCAGGTACCGGGGCGGTCGGCGCTCTCCAGGGTGCCGTCGGCGCTCAGGTTCCACTGCTGGTGGTCCTCGTTGCCGCGGGGTCTGTGCTGTTCGACCGCTCCCGCGCTGTCGGCGGCGTTCAGCCCGGTCACCGCGCTCTGCACGTAGTACGCGCCGGGCGGCGGGACCGCGTCGGCGACCGCGGCGGACACGGTGGGCGCCGGCGCCAGGACCGTCGCGGCCAGCGCGGCGGCGGAGGCGGTCGCGGCGAACAGGGCGTGGGGGGTGCGCATGTCGGATGCCCTTTCGTCCGGGTACGGCCGGGCGCGCGAGGTGCGCGCCCGGCCGTGCGGATGGTCAGGGGCATGACACCACGGAGGACGTCAGCAGTACAGGTTCCCGCCGGGTGCCGTATCGAGGATCTGGGCGAACTGCTGGTACTTGGTCACCCTGCTCTGCACCTGCGCCGGGTTCTTGCCGTCGCACTCCACCCAGCCGTTGATGGCGCGGATCGTGTGGCCGAACCCGGCCTGGTTGACCATGGCGCTGTGCGAGGTCATCGACCCGGGACCCCGTTGGGTGTTCCAGTACCACAGGGCGGTCTTCCAGGCGACGGCGGAGTCGTTCTGCACCAGCCAGGGGTTGTTCAGCAGATCGATGCCGAGCGCGTCGCCCGCCGCCTTGTAGTTGTAGTTCCAGCTCAGCTGGATCGGGCCGCGCCCGTAGTAGGCGGCCTGTCCGGCCGGGCACCCGAACGGCTGCCCGTAGTCGCAGTAGTGCGGGTAGTTGGCGGTGTTCTGCTCCACGATGTGCACCAGACCACCGGTCTCGTGGTGGACGTTGGCGAGGAAGGCGGCGGCCTCCTGCTTCCTGACCGCGTCGCTGCCGGTGTTGGCGAAGCCCGGGTAGGCGCTCAGGGCGGCGGTCAGCCCCCGGTAGCTGTAGAAGGCGTTCCGGCCCGGGAACATCTGGTTGAACTGCGCCTCACTCACGACGAAGTTCCCGACGGGCGTCCCGGGGCCGTTGTCACAGGCGTAGGGCTCCCAGTACCAGGTGCTGATGACCGGGTCGTACCCCGGGTTGGCGTGCTCGGCGATGTACGCCTTGCCGTCGGTGTAACGCACGATGTCACCGGCGTTGTACGACCGTCCGGCCACCCAGTTGGGATAGCTGGAGCAGGCGGCGGCGGAGGCGGTCGCGGCGGGGAGCAGCACGGGGGCACTGCCGGCGAGGACCAGGGCGGCGGTCACGGCGGCGATGCGGCGTCTCGACAAGGGATCAACTCCTTTGCGGGACACGGCCGCTCCCGGGCGAGGACATGCCTGAGCGGGGCCTCGCGAGCGCGCGCCGGCGGGGCCGGTCACGGCGGTGGGGGCGGCCGTGGCGGGGGGTGTGGAGCACACTCAAGCGCTTTGGTCTGTACCAGTCAAGGGTTTAGACCAGTCATCACGACAGACCGGTTGACCGGATTCCGCTCCTGGCTCTACACATAAAGGCGAGATAAGCGCAAAATAAGACTTACGCGGCTCTTACCGCATACCGCACCAGACGCGGTCCAGCTAGTCGAAGGAGACGACTCATGGCCAACGTCTCGCACCCGCGCGGTGACCTCTCGAGCCATCCCGACGCACCGGAAATGCGGGCACGGTACGACCGTGTGCTCGGCGGTCGCGATGTGGCACTCGTGGACGGGCCGGTGTTCCTGCTCGGCCTCTACTGTGCGGTGTCCCCGTGGATCCTCCACTACACGACGAGCCAGCCCGCTCTCGTGCCCCACAACCTGATCGTGGGCATCGCGATCGGCCTGCTCGCCCTGGGATTCACCGCGGCCCCGGCCCGTATGTACGGCCTCAGCGGAGCCATGTGCGCCCTGGGCATATGGATGATCATCTCTCCGTGGATCGTCGGTGACGGCCCCGACGCCGGTGTGATCTGGAACAACATCGTCATCGGCGCCCTCACCCTCGCACTCGGCACGGTCTGTCTCGCCACCGCGGCCAGGAGCGGGCCCAGGGCGTAGACGGCCACGAAAGGAGCCGAGCGCCGGCCCGCGTCGACCGCGGGCCGGCCCTTTCACGTCCGGGCCGGACTGTCCCCCCGGCGAGGGGGCAGACGCACAGCAGCGGGGAACACGAGGAAAAGGGGCGAGATGGAGATCGACGGCATCATCAGTGCCATCCTCATCGGCATTGTCATCGGCGTTCTGGGCCGGCTCGTGATCCCGGGACGCCAGCGCATCGGCATCCTGTGGACGATCCTCGTCGGCATCGTCGCCGCACTGATCGGCTCGGCGCTCGCCGCGGCCTTCGGGGTGGCCGACACCAAAGGCGTCGACTGGGTGGAGTGGCTGATCCAGATCGGCCTCGCCGCGCTGGGGGTGGCCGCGCTGGACCGCACGAAGGCCGGCCGCTGACGGCCGTCGACGGCTCGCGTCAGAGCGTGGCCAGCCACTGCTCGTACCAGGTCACCGTGGCGTCCACGGTGGCCTCGAGCGGTGTCGGCGCCACACCGAAGGCCCGCTCGAACGCCGAGGAGTCCACGATCTGCGGCTCGACGTTCTGGTAGAACATCTCGGCGTACTCCGCCATGAACACCTCGTCGAACGGCCCGAAGGCGCGCGCCTCCTCGAGGATCACCACGTTCAGCGGACGGCCGGTCCGCTTCTCGATCATGGTGTGGATCTCGCGGGTGCTGACGGCGGGTGCGGTGGGCAGGTGCCAGGCCCGGCCGTCACCCCCGGGACGCTCGCCGAGCGTGACCAGGCCGGCGGCCACGTCCCTGATGTCGGTGTAGCTGTGCGGCAGATCGATGTCGCCGATGCCCAGCACCTCGCCGCCCGTGAGCGCACCCGGGAACACGGCGCCGCCCAGGGTGGAGTTGAGCACGCCCGGACCGACGAAGTCGGCCGAGCGGCCGAGGACCACCCGGGCGCGGCCCTCACGGTGTGCGGCGAGATAGCGCTCGTCCAGAGCGGCCCGCATCCGTCCCTTGCGGGTCGTCGCCCGCCACGGGGTGTCCTCGGTCATCACCGCCCCGCCGGTCTCGCCGTACGGGTAGAGGGTGTCGAGGACGACCAGCCGGGCGCCGGTGGCCTCGACGGCCGAGAGCACCGCCTCCTGTATCCCGGGCATCACCTCGACCTGCAGGTGATAGGCGACGTTGACGCAGTGATACACGACGGCCGCGCCGTCGACGGCCGCCCGCGCCCCCTCGGTGGTGCCGACATCGGCGGCGAACCGGCGGACGCCCTCGAGACCGGGCCCCTCTCCCCTGCGGTCGACGAGGCGGACGGGATGCCCGCGGCGGACGAGTTCACGGGCCACGGAGGTCCCGGCGGGACCGGATCCGAGCACGACGTGCAGGGAGCGGGAGTCGGACGGGATGGGGGGCATGACGGCCTCCTCGGCAGGGGACGCGACCGGTCGCTTATCAACCATCGCAACTGTTAGATACTCTAACTCGAGGGAATACCATTAGCAAGAGCGGGGCGAAGCCGCGGCAGAGGCGCGCTGCGGCGCGCGGAAGCAGGCCGTCTCGGCCGGAAAGGGGCTGCCGCGCCCTACCTCGTGGGCGCGTACACGTACGGAGTGGTCGTGGTGAGGGCGGCGAAGCCGAGGCGTTCGAGGATCGGACGGCTCCGGTCGGAGGCGTCGACCTGGAGGTGGCGGTGGCCGCGGTCCGCGGCCACCCGGGCCCGGTAGATGCCGCGTCCGCGCCAGTCCCGTACGGTGCCGCCGCACCACAGCCCGGCGAACCGGGCGCCCGGCACCAGTTCCACGCGGGCCGCGCTCACCGGCTCCCCGCCTGCCAGGGCAAGGACCGCGACGACGGTGTCCGGAGCGGACCGGACGACGCCGTTCCAGCCGTGCGCGGGTGCCGTCCGGCGCACCACCGCGCCCACGTCTCGACGCGGGCGCCGGGGCCGTCGGGCCGCGCCCCCTCGCGCATGTCACGGTGGAACAGGGCGAGTACGGTGGCGTGGTCCCTGCGCACGAGTCGACCGTGGGCCGATGCGGGAGGCAACGGGATGAGGGTTGCTGTCGATCACGCCGTCACGAGGAGGCCGGACCATGGTCGTGAAGGATGACGAACTGCCGTACCTGCGGCGCTGTGTGGAGCTGGCGGCCGAGGCCCTGGAGTCCGGCGACGAGCCGTTCGGTTCGGTCCTGGTGGACGGCGACGGCACGGTGCTCGCCGAGGACCGCAACCGGGTGGCCTCCGGAGACCGCACCCGCCATCCCGAGTTCGAGCTGGCACGCTGGTCGGCGGCGCACATGTCGCCCGCCGAACGGGCGGCGGCCACGGTGTACACGTCCGGGGAGCACTGCCCGATGTGCGCCGCCGCCCACGCCTGGGTGGGCCTCGGACGGATCGTGTACGTCGCCTCCTCCGAGCAGCTGGCGTCCTGGCTGTCGGAGCTGGGGGTGCCCGCCCCGCCCGTGCGGACGCTGCCCGTCGCGGAGATCGCCCCGGGCGTCGCCGTGGCCGGACCCGTCCCCCGACTCGCCGAGGAGGTCAGGGAGCTGCACCGGCGTTTCCACCGCGGAGGCGGCTGACCCGCGTGCTCCCGCCACGCTGGTGCGGGTGGCGGGACCACGCGGGCCTGATCATTTCCTCGGGGACGTCAGCCGTCCGTCCGCGGTCGTGCGCGGCGGTACAGGGCCACACCGCCGAGGAAGAGCGCGGCGCCGGTCGCCAGGACCGGCAGCGTCCGGTCGGCGCCCGTCTCGGCGAGGGCGGCGTCGTCCCGCGGGGCCGCGTGCGGCGCCGGATCGGGGAGGGTTCGCGGCGGCGTGGACGGCTCGGGCGCCGGTTCCGCCGGGCGGTCGGGGCGTTCGCCGGAGGTGCTCGTGGACGTGTTGTCCGTCGACGCGTTGCCGGCGCCGACCACGTTCACGCTGTTCCCGCTGACGTTGACCGGGAGGTCCACCGGCAGCTGCACCCCGTTGCCGGACACCACGCCCGGGGAGTTCTGCGTTCCGCTCGCGGCGGCCGCGCCGGCTGCGGAGTCCGCGGCGCCGTGCTCCTCGCCCGCGTCCTCGTTGACACAGGTGTTGCCCGCGGCGGGGTTGAGCAGGCCCACCACGTTCACCGTGTTCCCGCACACGTTCACCGGGAGGTGCACCGGGAGCTGGACGGTGTTTCCGGACACCGCTCCGGGTGAACCGGCCGCGACGCCGTCCGCCCCGGCGTCGGCGTGCGCCGGCATCGCCATGGCCATCGCGCCCGACGCGGCGGCGACGGCGATCACACCGTTTCGGGTAACCCGTCTCATAGGTTCCCTGCCCTTCCAGACTTGGTCACGAGCGCTCGCCCGCACCGGAGAGAACGCGGCTGCGGCATCCGGGTTATGGCTCATCCGTATGCCGCAGCCGGTTCACCCCATCGGGGGTACCGTCGCTCGAACCGCGGGCAAAGGCCGTCGAACTCACGGCGGACGTACTCACGGCCCGGCCCGCCCGCGGTCCGCCGTTCGGCCGACGGGCGGGTGCACCGGGGCCCGCCTATGGTGGGCGAGGGCGCCGGTCGGGGCGTCCCTGGAGGCATCGATGCTGGCCAAGCTGTCCAAGCGACCCTGGAGCCGGAGCTGCGCGGTGCGCCCTTCGGTCCGGCGCTGCGCGGCCGCCGGGGCGGTCGGGCTGGCCGTGCTGGGCACCGGACTCGCGGCCACCGGCCGCACCGAGCCGGACCTCGACCGGTTCTACGACCAGAAGATCACATGGTCGGCCTGCGAGGGTTTGGAGCTGCCGAAGGACATGCAGTGCGGGACGGTCACCGTGCCCCTCGACTACACGCGGCCCGAGGAGGGCACGCTCGAACTGGCCCTCGCCCGCTACCGGGCCACCGACGACCCCCGGGGCTCGGTGGTGCTGAACTTCGGCGGCCCGGGCGGTTCCGGGGTACTGGGACTCGCCCAAGGCCGCAAGGACTTCCTGGGCCTGACGGACGACTACGACGTGGTCTCCTTCGACCCGCGCGGTGTCGGCCTCTCGTCACCGGTCAGCTGCGGTACCGACGCCACCAGCCGGGCGCTGGAGGCGACCGACGGGGAGGAGCTGGCCGATCCGCGCGAGGTGCTGCGGCAGTTGCGCGAGGTGGCCGCCGAGTGCACCGAGCACTCGGGCCCCGTCCTGGAGCACATGGGAACGGTGGACGTCGCCCGGGACCTCGATGTGATGCGCCAGGCGCTCGGTGACGAGAAGCTCAACTACCTGGGGTTCTCCTACGGAACCCGGCTCGGCGCGGTGTACGCGGCCCGGTTCCCGGAGAAGGTGGGGCGCATGGCGCTGGACGGTGTGGACACGCTGACGGAGCCGCTGGCCGAGCAGGGGCTGGCGAGCACGCGGGGGCAGCAGACCGCGCTGGAGAACTTCCTGACGTGGTGCACCAAGGAACTCGCCTGCCCGTTCGGGCAGGACGCCCGCGACGCCCGCAAGCAGGTCGTGGAGCTGGTCCACTCGCTCGACGAGAACCCGGTGCCGACCGACTTCGGTTACGAGTTCACCGGTCAGGACCTGGCCGGCGCCATCGCACAAGGCCTCTACAGCAAGGAGATGTGGCCGCTGCTGCAACACGCGCTCGCCCAGCTGATCGAGGACGGGGACACCAGCGGGGTGGAGGAACTGGCGACCGGCGGGGCGGCACCGGCCGCGCCGCGGCGGGCCGACGACCCCGTGGCCGACCCCGAGGACGTACCGCCGGACAACCTGCCGGCCGCGCTGATGGCGGTGAACTGCGCGGACGACCCTGACCGTCCGGACGCCGAGCGGCTGACCCGGGACCTGGACCGGCTGCGGTCCGCGTACGAGGATGCCTCGCCCGTCTTCGGCCCCTACCGGCTCGCCCAGGTGGTGCTCTGCTACGGCCGGCCCAAGGGCACCGACTACATCCGGGAGAAGGTCAGGGACCTCGACACACCGAAGATGCTGCTGGTCGGCACCCGGGGCGACCCGGCCACGCCGTACCGCTGGACGGTGCAGACGGCCGAGCGGATCGGCTCCGCGGCCGTGGTGCTGGACAACCGGAACGAGGGCCACACCGGCTACGGCTCGTCCGAGTGCGTCCACCGCAAGGTCGACGACTTCCTGCTGTACGGCTCCCTGCCGCCGAACGGCAGTTCCTGCGGCCCCGAGGACGACGACCGCCTCTGACCGGCTACCCGGACGCCACGAACCCGTACTCCGCGCCCCCGTCCCCGCCCCGGGAACGGCGCAGCCTTCTCGCCGCCTGCCCCGCGTCGGGCACGGAGACGGCCAGCCGGACGTAGGGCACCGGGTGCCACAGGTCCACGAGCACCGTCGGCACTCCCGCGCGCACGGCCACGAAGTCCCGTCCGAGCGGATGCTCGCGCTCCCCCACGCAGAACCGGCCCGGCCGGCAGCGTCCGGTGACGGGCGCGCCGCGCATCGCGCGCCACCAGTCGGGTTCCACGCCCGTCGCCCGCACCTCGGACAGGGGCACGCGCACCGTGTGTCTGCGCGCCAGGAGCGCCTCCCACCACGACAGGCGGACGACGAGGGTCCGCGCGTCCGCCGCCCCTTCCACGTCCAGGTGCGCCATCGGGGGTCACCTCCCCCACCAGCGTGCACCCGCGACCGGCCCGGCCCCACTCGCACGCCGGGGCCTTTGCCCCAAATGCCGTACCGCGGAATCCGCCCTATGGTGCTGTCATGGAGCACGATCTGAGTCCCGCGGCCCTTGCCGAGCTTCGTCGCCCGCGCCCCTACCCCGCGGTGTCCGTGCTGACGCCGACGCACCGGGGCCAGCCCTTCAACAACCCGGACGCGGTCCGGCTGCGCACCATGGTGGCCGAGGCCAAGAGGCGTCTGGAGGCCGATCCCGCGGTCACCCGGGACCGGCGCGCCGACGTTTCCCGGCAGCTCGATCAGGCCCTTTCGGAGGTCGATCTGACGCACACCGAGGACGGTCTGGCCATCTTCGCCGCCCCGGGCGAGCACCAGGTGTGGTCCCTCGCCCGCAGCGTGCCCGAGCGTGTCGTCGTCTCGGACACCTTCCTGACCCGCAACCTCGTCTCCGCCCACACGGCGGAGCGGCCGTTCTGGGTGCTGTCCGTGGCAGCCGACCGGGTCACCCTGTGGAGCGGCGGGGTGGACCGGGTCGTCGAGGAACGTGCCGGACGCTTCCCGCTGACCCGTGAGGAGCGGAACTTCGACCCGGAGCGGCAGGAGAGGGTCGGCGACCAGCCGAGCAACTTCCGGGACGAGGACACCCGGCGGTTCCTGCGCGAGGCCGACACGGCGATGACCGCGCTGCTGCGCCATCACCCGCGACCGCTGTACGTCACCGGTGAGCCCGCCGCCCTGTCCCTGCTGTGCGAGACCGGAACCGTGACCGGGGACGCCGTGCACATCCCGCACGGCGGGCTGGCGCACGGCACGCACGAGGCGGTGTGGCAGGCGGTGCGGCCGGTGCTCGAGGACGAGGCGCGCAAGGGCACGCAGGACGTGGCCCGGTCCCTGGAATCGGCCCGGGGGCGCAAGGAGTTCGCGGCCGGCGTGGACGAACTGTGGCAGAGCGCCCGGGAGGGCCGGGTCCGGCTGCTGGCCGTCGAGGAGAACTACCGGATCACGGTGCGGGACGCCGGTGATCATCTGATCATCGCCGACGACGGTGACCTGGACGCCCGCGAGGACATCGTGGACGAGATCGTCGAGCAGTGCCTGGAGACCGGCGCCGAGGTCCGCTTCGTTCCGGACGGCACGCTCGCCGACGCGGACGGGATGGCGGCGGTGCTGCGCTACTGAGCGCACGGCCTGCCCTCGGCATGTCCCGCGAACAAACACCCGACCGTCGAACACCTGACTGAGTGGCGCCTCGCCTGCCGACGGGGCGTCATATCACTTGCGTATCATGGGAGTTGACGCGTCGATCGCACCTCTGGCGTATATCCCCGGGTAACCCCGTGAAGACGGTGGCATATGCCATGGGCACCGCCTTATCGTGTGTTGCCGAATCCCTTACAGGCCGTCGCGGGCTGTGCGACAGTCGTAGCGGTCTCTCCGTCCGCCTGAAGGCCGTACCGTCCCCGCATCGGAGTGCGTCATGCCGTCCCACCTCTCCGCGGACCGTCCAGCCGCCCAGCCGCCAGGACGCGGCCCGGTCGACGCGCTCATCTCGCAGACCCGGCGGCTCAAGGGCGACGTCGACGCGGTACGCCGTGACACCCCGGACGACGGAACGGACCCGCGGGAACGCTGGCGGCGCGCGTTGTACGACCTGGCGCTGCATCACCTCGACGACCTGGACCGGCATCTGGCGGAGCTGCGGGACGACCCGCTGTCCACGCCCGGCCCGTCCGGCGCGGACGCCGCCGGCCGGCCCGTACCGCGGCACGCCCTGCTCGACCGGGTCGGCAGCGCGGAGTGGAACCTGCTCACCGACGAGGTGAGCTGGTCCGCCGAGCTGTACCGGATCCTGGGCCGCGATCCGGCGACTCCACCGCTCACCCTCGACGAACTGCCGTCGCTGGTGCTGGACGAGGACCGGCCCGGACTGACCGCGATGGTCACCGGCTGTCTGGTCGATGCCCGGCCCATCGACGGGGAGTTCCGCGTGCTGCGCCCGGACGACGGCGTACGCACCGTGCACATGATGGGCGAACCGGTCCTCGGTGCCGACGGCAGCACCGTCTCGATGTGGGCGGTGCTGCGCGACGTCAGCGAACTGCGCCGCTGCCGGCGGACGGTGAGCGAGACCCGTGACTCGCTGCACCACCAGCGGCATGCCGCCGCGCGGACCGAGCACCGGCTCGCGGTCGAGCTGCAGGAAGCCGTGCTGCCACCGTGGCGCGGCTCCCTGCGGCTCCCGCACGACGGGCCCCGCGCCCTGGACATCGCCGCGGCCCATCTGCCGTCGTCGGCGCACGCACCGGTCGGCGGCGACTGGTACGACGCCCTGGAGCTGTCCGACGGCACCACGCTGCTGAGCGCCGGCGACCTCGCCGGCCGCGGGGTCGGGGCGGCGTCCGGCATGGCGATGCTGCTCGGCGCCGTCCGCGGCATGGCCATGACCGGCACCGAACCCGGCCCGCTGCTCGCCTGTCTGAACCGGTTGCTGGACGCCACCGCGCAGCCGGCCCTGGGCAGCGCCGTCTGCCTGCGCTACCGGCCCACGACCCGCTCACTGGTGTGGGCGCAGGCCGGACACCCCGCCCCGCTGCTGTTCCGCGGCGGGGCGGGACGGGCGCTGGACGCGCCGCCGGGTGTGCTGCTCGGCGCCGCCTCCGGTTCCTCCTACGGACAGGCCGAGGAGACCCTCGAGGCCGGCGATCTGGTGCTGCTGCACACCGACGGACTGGTGCCCGGGCACGCCGGAGCCACCGCGGTCCACCGGCTCCTCGGCCTCGCCCCCGGTTTCGCCAAAGCCCGCACCGCGCACGACTGTGTCCGGGCGGTGGTACGGGAGTTCGGCGAGGGCGAGCGGGAGGACCACGCCTGCGTGCTGGTGGCCCGGGTCGCCTCCTGACGGCTCCCGCGGAACCGGGCCTCACGCCTGGGCGCTGCCGCCCTTGCCCCTGGGCCGGGGCAGCGCCAGTTCGATCTCCTCCCTGAGCTCCCGGATCCTCGGGTACGACGCGTACTCGGCCGTGAGCCGGTACATCTGACGCAGCCGGTCCCAGGTGCGGCGCGAGGAGTTCTGCCCCATCGACACCAGGGCGAGGCGGGCGAACCGGTCCGCCTGCTCGGGATCGTCCGCGATGAAGCACGCGGAGGCCATGGACAGGAAGTCGAAGATCTTCGACCGCTGCTGTGCGTCCACCCGCAGGGCCAGCGCCTTGTCCGCGTAGTGCTGGGCGTGCGCGGCCGCGTCCGGCTCGAACTCCGCGAGCGTCCGGTACGCCAGGGCCTGCATGCCGTACAGGTCCGCCTCGTTGAACAACTGCATCCAGTTCGGCGGCGGCACGTCCCCCTTGTCGGAGACGAACAGGTCCTCGGCACGGCCCAGGGTGCGGCGCATCGCCTGCCCCTTGCCCATGGACGCCTGCGCCCACGCCTCGATGGTGTGGAACATGGCGCGGGTGCGCGGCAGGACCTCCTCGCCCGAGCCGGACTGGGCGAGCTTCATCAGGTCCATCGCCTCGTCGGGCCGTCCGAGGTGCACCATCTGGCGGGCCGCCCGGGACAGCGCCTCGCCGGCGCGCGGCCGGTCGCCGCCCTCCCGGGCCGCGTGGGCGGCGATGACGAAGTACTTCTGGGCGGTGGGTTCCATCCCGACGTCGTGCGACATCCAGCCGGCGAGGACGGCGAGGTTGGCGGCGACGCCCCACAGGCGCCGCTGGAGATGGGGTGGGTGGTGGTAGGCGAGCATGCCGCCCACCTCGTTGAGCTGGCCGACCACCGCCTTGCGCTGGAGACCGCCGCCCCGGGCGGCGTCCCAGGCACGGAACACCTCCACGGAGCGCTCCAGTTCCTCGATCTCCTGCGACCCGATGGGGGCGGCCTCGTAGCGGTCGAACCCGGCGGGTTCGGCGCGCAGGGGCTGGTCGAGTCGGGGAGCGTCGGCGGTCAGGGCCGGATCGGTGTGCAGCCAGTCGTGCATGGCGCTGCTGAGTGCGGATCCCGCGGTGAGCGCGGCACCCGCGCCCACCAAGCCGCGTCGGTTGAGCATGAGGTCCATTCCCGTGAATTCGGTGAGGACCTCGGCTGTCCGCTCGGGCGCCCACGGCACTCCGTCGGGATGTTCCGCACTCCCGGGGCGTGGCCGTTTCCCCGTACGCCCGTGCCGGACCAGACCGAGATCCTCGATGGTCACGACACGGCCGAGACGCTCGGTGAACAGAGCCGCCAGCACCCGCGGCACGGGATCGCGCGGGATCTCTCCCATGTCGATCCACCGCCGCACCCGGGAGGTGTCGGTCGCCAGCTGGGGGTGGCCCATGGCCGCCGCCTGCCGGTTGACCAGCCTCGCGAGTTCGCCCTTGGACCAGCCGGCCAGGCCGAACAGGTCCGAGAGCCGGGTGTTGGGTTGTCCGCTCACGTCAAGCCCCCAGGTTCTCGGCTGAGTTGACAGTAGCCCGGTGCGGGTTGCCGGGCGACTATTCGCCAGGGTTCGCCAGGGTGCGCCAGATGGTGTGCCAGGGGCCGTCGGGTGTCGAGTAGGAACGCGCCACCACGACCCCGTCGCCGCAGGGACATTCCCCCAGGGTGCGCCGGGCGGCCGGGCCGGGTGGTGCGATGACGTCGCAGGCACACGAAGGGATCTGTATCACCCATGTACGCAGCATCGTCCTCCGTGTCCGCCCCGCCCCGGCCGCTGCGTCCGCGTCCGTCGGACAGCGGCCCCTACCTCTCCCCCGCGCGGCCGGCGGCCCCCGTGCTCGGCGCGGGCGGCGCACGGCGCACCGCGGGACCGGGCACCCAGCCGCTCAGCGGAAGGCTCGACCTGTCCGGCCCGCAGGGCGCCCAGTTGCGCACGGCGATCGCCTCGGTGCACCGCATCTGCCCGGAGTTCGCCCCCGTCCAGGTGCTCCGCCGCACCGGCCGGTCCGTCCTCCTGGTCGGCACCACAGGCCGGAACACCGCGGTCGCCAAGTGCTTACTGGACCACTCCCCCGCCTGGAGCGAGCGGATCCGCCACGAAATAGCGGCCTACCGCTCGTTCGTCCGGCACCGCCCTCCCGTACGGGCGCCCCGGCTGATCGCAGCGGATCCGGACAACTGCACACTGGTGATCGAGCGGTTGCCGGGCCGGGTGGCGGCGCTGCAGCGGCACCCGGCCGAGGCACCGCCGCGGGCGGACATCAGGGCGGCGCTCGGCGCGATCTGCCGGCTGAACTCCTGGCGGCCGCCGGCCGGGACGTTCGACGCGCCCCTGGACTACGCGGCCCGTATCTCCCGGTACCACGAGCTGGGGCTGCTCACCGACCGCGACCTCGGCGATCTGCAGAAGCTGCTGCACGGCATCGCGCTGGCGACCGGGCGCCAGGGCATGGGCCAGTTCTGCCACGGCGACGCGCTGCTCTCCAACATCCTGATCTCACCGGCCGGTCCGGTGCTGGTGGACTGGGAGCACGCGGGCTGGTACCTGCCGGGCTACGACCTGGCGACGCTGTGGTCGGTCCTCGGGGACGCGCCGGTGGCCCGCCGCCAGATCAGCCAGATCGCCCAGTCGGCGGGTCCCGCCTCGCGGGACGCGTTCCTGGTCAATCTGATGCTGGTGCTGACCCGGGAGATCCGCACCTGTGAGACGGCCGTGCAGCGCTCGATGCACGAGGCGGTACCGGTGCCGGCGGGGCATCCGGGGGCGGCGCCGTCAGGTGAGGAGCAGCGGCTGCTGCTGCGGCGGCTGCACGACGACTGCCAGTTGGCCCGCAGGGCGGTACGGGCGGCGGTGGGGACGCGTTGACGTGCGCGACTGCCCGCAACTGAGGGCAGTCGTGCCCCCAGCGCCTCGAGGGCCTGGGAGGTGCCCCACACGGCGGCACGGGTGGAAAGGGAAACCCGGACCCGCCACGAAACAGCCCCGCACCCCGATTGACGAAAGAATCGCAGCCTTCCTGGGCATGATTGACGGATTGTCAGCCGATCGGTACCACTGACACGCACCGCTCGGCCCGTCACGTCCCGCCCGTCCCAGGAGGCTGCCTTGCCACGACCCCCCGCCCGCGGCGCCCTGTGCACCCTCGCAGCGGCCGCCCTGACGCTGCCCCTGCTGGGCGCCGCGCCCACTGTGGCCCAGCCGTCCACCGCGCGGCTGCAACAGGCCTTCGCCGCCGCGTCCGCCACGTACGACGTGCCGCAGAGCGTGCTGCTCGGCGTCTCCTATCTGCAGTCCCGCTGGGACGCGCACGGCGGTGCCGCGAGCGTGACCGGCGGCTACGGGCCGATGCACCTCACGGACGCGCGTGCCGCGCTCGCCGCGTCCGACCACCACGGCGAGGGCACGGAGGACCCCCGCGGCGACGACGCCCGCCGGCCGCTGCGCCCCGAGGCGCGGGCGCCGCGCACCGACGGGCTGCCGGACCGCCTCACGACCCTGCCGAAGGCGGCCCGGCTGACCGGGCTCAGTCCCGAGCGGCTGCGCGAGGACCCGGCCGCGAACGTGGCGGGCGGCGCAGCGCTGCTGGCCGAGGCGCAGCGCCGACTGGGCGAACCGAAGAGCGAGGACCCCGCGGACTGGTACGCGGCGGTGGCGCTCTTCTCCGGCGCCGACGACACGGCGTCTGCTGCGGCGTACGCCAACGAGGTGTACGAGGTGATCCGCGCCGGTGAGCGGCGGGTCACCGACGCCGGACAGCAGGTCGCCCTGACCGCCCGTCCCGGCCTGGCGCCGGACACCTCCGCGCTGCGCCGCGCCGGGCTGCGCACCGCCTCCGCCGCCGGGACGGAGTGCCCGAGGACGGTGTCCTGCGAGTGGATCCCGGCACCGTACGAGGAGTTCGGGGACGGCGACTACGGCAACCACGACCTGGGCGACCGGCCCGCCTCGCAGGACATCCGCTACATCGTCGTCCATGACACGGAGGGCGCCTGGGAGGGCGTCCTCGACATGGTGCAGGACCCCACCTATGTGTCGTGGCAGTACAGTCTGCGCTCCACGGACGGCCATGTCGCCCAGCATGTGAAGGCGAAGGACGTGGCCTGGCACGCCGGCAACTGGTACGTCAACGCGGGCTCGATCGGCCTGGAGCACGAGGGTTTCCTGGCGGAGCCCGACGCCTGGTACACCGAGGCGATGTACCGGTCCTCGGCCCGGCTGGTGAAGTACCTCGCCGGGAAGTACGACATCCCGCTGGACCGGCAGCACATCCTCGGCCATGACACCGTGCCCGGAACGACCACGGCGACCATTCCCGGCATGCACACCGACCCGGGTCCCTACTGGGACTGGCGGCACTACTTCGAACTGCTCGGCCGCCCGCTGAAGGCGACGGCCGGCCCGCACTCCGGCGTGGTGACGATCCGGCCCGACTACGCGGCCAACCGGCCGGTCTTCACCGGCTGCGAGAGCCCGGGCGAGCCCTGTGCGACGCACGGGTCCAGCGCCGTGCGGCTGTACTCCGACCACGACGAGAACTCCCCGCTGATCCGGGACATCGGCCTAGGTTCGGCGCCGACCACCGGGGTGAACGACCTGTCCTCGCGGGTCTCCACGGGTCAGAGTTACGCGGTCGCCGACCGCTGGGGCGACTGGACCGCCATCTGGTACCTCGGTCGGAAGGCCTGGTTCAAGAACCCGAAGAAGCACCCCGCCGCCGTGCCCGCGCAGGGCAAGGTCGTGACCCCGAGGAAGGGTCTCGACTCGGTGCCGGTCTACGGGAGGGCGTACCCGGAGAAGGAGGCCTACCCGGAGGGCGTGCCGGCGCAGGCGGTGTCGCCGCTGCCGTACACCGTGCTGAAGGGACAGAAGTATGTGACCGGGGGCAAGGTCCCGGGCGAGTACTACTTCGCGGTGACCTTCGACGAGGCCTCGCACCGGGTGGTGCGGGGGAAGGACATGTACTACGAGATCCAGTTCGGGCACCGGGTCGGCTTCGTGCGGGCGGCGGACGTGACGGTGACGTCGTCGTAGCGGCGCCGGGGACGTGACGAAGGGGCCGGGTCCCGCGGGACCCGGCCCCGAAGTGTCAGCCCTGCTGGAACAGTTCCGCGGGCAGCGGCTTGAGGAGGGCGTACAGGTCGTCGGTGATCGGGCGGTCCCAGGCGGCGATGGTCACCAGGACGTTGTCACTGCGGTCGAACTGCACACAGGAGATCCGGCCCTCGGACAGCTTGACGCGCCGCACGATCAGCAGGTTGTCGCCCTGCATCACCGGCACGTCCTCGGTGCCGACGACGGTCACCTCCTCGTCGTTCTCCAGCGCCAGCAGCAGTTGTCCGACCTCGAAGGGGATCTCGCCCTCGGGGACGTCCCGGGCCGGGGAGCCCTCGGGCAGATTGCCGATGATCATCGCCGGTCCGCGGCCGCCGAACAGGTCGTACCGCAGGAACACACCCTGGCAGCTGCCGTCGGGGGCGGGCAGCAGCCCGGCACCCAGGTTGCCGGGCCAGTCGCCCGGGTCCATGGCCAGTACGTCGAAGTCGGGCCCGGCGGGGGTGGCACTGCGGCGGCGGAGGAACGACATGCGGCCATGGTACGTGTCCGGACCGGCGTACGGGCGCGCGGGCGACGCCCACCCGGGGCTACCCGGACCGCCGCTGCCGCTCGTGGTGGCGGGCCACCCGGGCACGGTTGCCGCAGGACGGCTTGCACCACTCCTGGCGGGGGTGTTCCTTCAGGAAGTAGCGCACACAACGTGGGGCGTGGCAGGCGCGCAGCCGCTCCCGGTCGGGGCCGGCGAGGAAGCCGATGGCGGCCCGTGCGAGGACGGCGGTCAGGTCGTCCGCGCCGGCCGGCACGGGCCTCCGCCGTACCACGGGGTCGTCGTCCTCGTCCCAGGTCAGGACCGGGACGGTGGGGGTGCGGGCGGCGGCCTCGTTCAGCCGGCGCAGTGCCTCGGGGACGGACAGCGGGCGGGTCGCGTCCGCCGGGCTCGGCGGTGCGGGGCGGACGGCGTGGGCGAAGAGGGCGCGCAGGGCGGTGCGCAGGTCGCGGACGGCGGTGAGGCAGGCGGCGTCGGCGAGGTGGCGCTCCGCGCCGGGGAGTGTGTCGTGGTGTGCGTGCACCCAGTCGGTGAGGGCGACGGGATCGGTCAGGTCGTCGGTGACTCCGCCGTCGCCGTCGTGGCGGACGGTGAGGACGAGGTCCAGCGCGAGCCGGGTGTCCCTGGTGGTCGAGTCCCGCATGCGGTCGATGATAGGGGCAGCCTCGGCCACGAGCCGGGGGTGCGCGTCCGCGGCTACGGCTCCTCCGGAGGAGCGGGCGGCACCACGGCGACCGGGCTCGCCGCGTGGAGCAGTACCGCCTGGGTGACCGAGCCCATCATGCGCGCGGGCGCCAGCAGCCGACGGCGATGCCGCCCCACGACGACCAACTCCGCGTCCTGCGACGCCTCGACCAGATGACCGGCCGCATCGCCCGGGAGCACGTCGGTCTCGGCGGTGACGTGCGGATGCCTCTCCCGGTGCGCGGCCAGGAAACCCTCGGTGAGGACGCGGGTCTCGTGCTCGACGGCGTCCTGGTCGATGTCCGGCGGCGGCATCTCCCCCGGCAGCATCCAGGTCTGCAGCGGCCAGGGATACGCGGAGACGATCCGCAGCCGCGTGCCGCGCAGAGCGGCCTCGGCGAAGGCGAAGGCGAGCGTGGCCTCGTCGGGGCTGTCGGCGTTCAGGCCGACGACCACGGGCCGGCCGGCCACGGACGGCGCGTCGGCGTCGTCCCCGGCGCGGGGCACGACCACGACGGGACACTCGGCGTCGCGTGCCGCCGCCAGCGAATTGGAACCGAGCAGCAGACTGGCGAACCCTCCGCGTCCCCGGGAGCCCAGCACCAGCAGCCGCGCCGTCGCCCCCATCTCCGGCAGCAGCACGCCGGGCGCGCCCTCCAGCGTGACGTACTCGACGTCCGGGAGCGCGGAGTGCAGTTCCATGTGGCCGCGGACCTGGTCGAGGACCGGGTCCTCGTCGGGACCGGGCGGCCCTGCGGCCAGGACCTGGGAGCGGGTCCAGGGGGTGTGCTGCCGTACGTGCACGATCCGCAGCGGGGCCTCGCGCCGGCGGGCGGCGTCGAGGGCCCACTCGAGGGCACGCAGGCTGTCCTGAGAACCGTCGACCGCCGCGACGACCGGCTGGGTGCTCATGGTTCCTCGCCTTCCGGAGTACGCTGTTCGCCTTCCCCGGGCCAGCCTGACTCAGGCGTGGCCCGGCAACCGCTCTTCAGCTCGCGTGTCCGGAAAATCGCGGGGAACACTCCCCGGCGGCGGTCCGTGCCGGGACGGCCGCACCGCTCATGTCAGGTCGAACTCGCCCTCCCGCGCTCCCGACACGAACGCGCCCCACTCGGCGGGGGTGAAGATCAGGGAAGGGCTCTCCGGGCGGCCACTGTTGCGCATGGCGATGAATCCCTCCACGAAGGCGATCTGGACATCGCCCAGGCCTCGGCTGCTGGACTGCCACTGTGCGTTGCTGAGGTCCAGGTCCGGCTTGTCCCAGCCCATGAGGGGGCGCTGCTGGGTGGTGCTCTCGGCCACGTCCGTGCTCCTCCCGGTTTCGTCGTCCGCGGTCAGCCTAGCGACCGGGTCCGGTGCCCGACAGGCCGCGGGAGAAGTACCGGTGGGTCCGGGGTGGCCCCGGCGGGCGGGTGAAAGAGGCAGGGCGCGGGTTGAACCCGGCGCGGCCGGCGTCCGTACTGGTGGGGGCAGGCCCGCTCAACGGGTCCTGTTCGCCATGCCATCGCAGTACCGCACGGAAGGACCCTCCGGGTGTCGCTCTTCACTCGCCCCCGCCGGCTGCCGGACACCACCGAGGGCGGAGCGGAACGGGACGGCGGTCCGGCGGCGCCGGAGGAGACCGCCGGGAGCGTACCGGCCGTCACGCCGCCGGGCTGGTTCGGCTGGCGCCGTCGCTGGCCCCGTACGGCACGCGGGGTGACCGTCGGGACCACCGTGCTCGCCGGGGCGCTGGTGCTGATCGCGCTGCTCCTGCCGAACCGGACGGAACGCGTGGACCTGTTCGCGTTCCTGCGGCTGCCCTCCGAGGGGATCCTGCTCGCGGCGCTGCTGCTGGCGCTCCCGCCCCGGCCGCGGCGGATCACGGCGGTGGTGGCGGGGGTGCTGCTGGGTCTGATCACCGTTCTGAAGTTCGTCGACATGGGCTTCTACCAGGTGCTGGCCCGCCCCTTCGATCTGGTGCTCGACTGGATCCTGCTCGACGACGCGACCGAGTTCGTCCGGGAGTCGTTCGGGCGGAGCGGGCAGGTGCTCGCCGTGATCGGTGTGATCGTGCTGTTCCTGGCGGTGCTGGCGCTCATGACGCTGGCGACGGTCCGGCTGACCGGTCTGATGGTCCGCCACCGTCCGGCCGCCACCCGTACGACGCTGATCCTGGGCGTGGCGTGGATGACGTGCGTCACGCTGGGCGTGCAGCACTCCGGTCTGCCGGTCGCGGCCAAGGTCGACGCGGACATCGTGGGGAACCGGGTGGAACAGGTGCGGGCCGGACTGCGTGACGCGCGGGTCTTCGAGAAGCAGGCCGCCGTCGACGCCTTCGCGAAGACACCGCCCGACCGGCTGCTCACCGGCTTGCGCGGCAAGGACGTGCTGTTCACGTTCATCGAGAGCTACGGCCGGGTGGCGATCGACGACCCGGCGATGGCGGGGCCGATCGACACGGCGCTGAAGGACGGCACCCGGAGGCTCGAGGACGCCGGTTTCGCCTCCCGCAGCGGCTGGCTGACGTCCCCGGTGACGGGCGCCGGCAGCTGGCTCGCCCACTCGACCTTCCTGTCCGGCCTGTGGATCAAGAACCAGCAGCGCTACCGCAGTCTGACCACGAGTGACCGCATGACCCTGACCAAGTACTTCCGCAAGACGGGTGACTGGCGCACCGTCGGGATCGTGCCCGGGGTGCGCCGGGCCTGGCCGGAGGGCAAGTTCTTCGGCCTGGACCACATCTACGACTCCGAGCATCTCGGCTACCACGGCCCCTACTTCAGCTGGACCCCGGTGCCGGACCAGTTCTCGCTGGAGGCCTTCGAACGGCTGGAGCACGGCAGGAAGGACCGCGAGCCGATCATGGCGGAGATCATTCTGGCCTCCAGCCACAACCCCTGGTCGCCGATCGCCCGCATGGTCGACTGGGACGATCTCGGTGACGGTTCGGTGTTCCACGGGATCAAGAAGGAGGGCACGGACCCGAAGGAGGTCTGGAAGGACCCCGACAAGGTGCGCACCGAGTACCGGCGGGCCATCGAGTACTCGTTGCGCAGCCTGACCGAGTGGGTCGAGCGGTACGGCGACGAGGACACGGTGCTGGTCTTCCTCGGTGACCATCAGCCGGTGCCGACCGTCCTCGACGGGAGCACCGACAAGGACGTGCCGGTCACCATCGTCGCCAAGGATCCGAAGGTGCTGGAGCGGGTGGACGACTGGGGCTGGACCGACGGGCTGAAGCCCGCGCAGGACGCTCCGCGCTGGGGCATGGACAAGTTCCGCGACCGCTTCATGACGGCGTACGGGCCCGGGCGTTCCTGAGGGAGGTTGTCGCCCCCGCCGCCCCTTCCCTGCCCGACCTGGGGCTCCGCGCCCCAGACCCCGCTCCTCAAACGCCGGAGGGGCTAATTCCAGCCCCTCCGGCGTTTGAGGAGCGGGGGTCCGGGGGCAGCGCCCCCGGGGGACGGGGACGGGAAGGGGCGGCGGGGGCGAGAGACGGGTCTTGGCTCTTGCCCCCCGACGGCTTCGCCTGGCTTACTGATCGGCAGATCGACCGAATGATCGGTCGTCCGGAGTGGGCGAGGAGGGCGGGAGCGCGATGAAGGACCCGGCGGAACGGCTCGATCCCGAAGGACTGCGCGAGCTCCAGCTCGAACGGCTGCGCACCTCCCTGCGGCACGCCTACGCCAACGTGCCGTTCCACCGTGAGTCCTTCGACAAGGCCGGCGTCCACCCGCACGACTGCCGCTCCCTGTCCGACCTGGCACACTTCCCGTTCACCACCAAGGCAGACCTGCGGGAGCACTACCCGTACGGGATGTTCGCCGTACCCCGCGACCGCATCCGCCGCATCCACGCCTCCAGCGGCACCACCGGACGCCCCACCGTCGTGGGCTACACGGAGGGCGACCTGTCGATGTGGGCCGACATGGTGGCCCGGTCGATCCGCGCGGCCGGCGGCCGGCCCGGGGACACGGTGCACGTGGCGTACGGCTACGGCCTGTTCACCGGCGGCCTGGGCGCCCACTACGGCGCGGAGCGGCTCGGGTGCACGGTGGTCCCGGCGTCCGGCGGGATGACGTCCCGGCAGGTGATGCTGATCCAGGACCTGAAGCCCTCGGTCATCATGGTGACGCCGTCCTACATGCTGACCCTGCTCGACGAGTTCGAGCGGCAGGGCATCGATCCGCGCTCCACGTCGCTGCGGGTGGGGATCTTCGGCGCGGAGCCGTGGACGGAGCGAATGCGCCAGGAGATCGAGGAGCGCTGCGCGATCGACGCCGTGGACATATACGGGCTGTCGGAGGTGATCGGCCCGGGTGTCGCGCAGGAGTGCGTGGAGACCAAGGACGGGCTGCACATCTGGGAGGACCACTTCTTCCCGGAGGTCGTCGATCCGCTCACCGGTGAGGTCCTCCCGGAGGGCGAGCGGGGTGAGCTGGTCTTCACCTCGCTCACCAAGGAGGCGATGCCCGTCGTCCGGTACCGGACACGGGACCTGACCCGGCTGCTGCCGGGCACCGCCCGGGTGTTCCGGCGGATGGAGAAGGTCACCGGGCGCAGCGACGACATGGTGATCCTGCGCGGGGTGAACCTCTTTCCCACGCAGATCGAGGAGATCGTGCTGCGCACCCCGGGCGTGGCTCCCCACTTCCAGCTCCGGCTGACCACCCAGGGCCGCATGGACGCGCTCACCGTGCGCGCGGAGGCCCGCCCGGACGCGGACGCGGCGACACGGGCCGCGGCCGCGCAGTCGATCGTGACGGCCGTGAAGGACGGCATCGGGGTCTCGGTCGACGTGGAGATCGTCGACCCGGAGACGCTGGAGCGTTCGGTGGGCAAGATCCGGCGGATCATGGATCTGCGCGAGAAGCGGTCCTGAGCGCCGGTCCGGCTACCGGGCGGCCACGATCCGCTCGACCGCGGCGGTCACCAGCCGCTCCCGCTCCTCGGGGGTGAAGACGTCCGGCAGGGTGAGCTGTTCGACGATCAGCCAGTTCAGCGCGAGATAGAGCAGCTTGACGGCCATCGCGTCGCCGGGCAGGCCGGACTCCTCGTGGTAGCGGACATTGGCCTCCACGTCGGCGCGCACCCGCTCGGTGAGCACCGTGCGCAGTTCGGGCCGGCGGGTGGCCTCCAGCCGCAGTTCGAGCAGCGCGAGGTAGCCGGTGCGGAACGAGGCGACACGGCCGACCACTTCACGCATCAGGACCGCGTAGGTGTCCCTGTCCCGTCCGGCGGTGCGCTGCCGGGCGATGAGCTCCTCCTCGGGCTGGAGCCGCTCGTAGACCCGGGCGCCGGCCTGGGTGAGCAGGTCGTCGCGCGAGGAGAAGTAGTTGGAGGCGGTGCCGACGGGCAGCGCGGCCTCGGTGTCGACCGCCCGGAAGGTCAGACCCCGGGCGCCGTCCCGGGCCAGCACCTCGATCGCCGCGTCCACCAGCGCGGCCCGCCGCTGCTCGTTCCGTCTCACCACTGACATCACTCCGCCCGCCGGACACCGTCACACCACTGCATGCAGAGTACTACGTCTGGAGTCGTCAGCCTCGGGGAGCATCCCGTGACCGTGCACGCCCCATTGACACATCCCGCACCTGACACGAAAGTTTCACTCCGCGCGACGTTCCCCGAAAAATTCTTTCAGCCCCTCACGCGGGGCCACGACACGGGAGGAACCTCATGGCGGAGGCAGGGGCGGGAAGCATCAGCCGGCGTCAACTGGGCCGGGGCGCGCTGGCCCTGGGCGGAGCGCTGACCATCGCCCCCCTTCCGGCCGACCCCGCCTCGGCCGCCGGGGCGGTACACGGCGGCGCCCGAACACTGCGGCACGGATCGGCCCGGCGCGCCGGACTGCTCCCCGCGCCGCTACGTCAACTCGTCGCCGGCGCCGAGGCGTTCCTCGGGCCGTCCCCCGCCCACCCCTGGTACGCGGGGGCCGTGCTGCTGGCCGGACGCGGCGGCACGGTCGCGCTGCACCGGCCCATCGGCATGGCGGTGCGCTACCAGGCGTACGACGAGGAGACCGACACCGGCGTCGAGTTCCCTGCGGACCGGCAGATCCCCATGAGCGCGGACACCGTCTTCGACCTGGCCTCGGTGTCGAAGCTGTTCACCTCCGTCCTCGCCGTGCAGCAGATCGAGCGGGGCAGGCTGGAGCTGGAGGCGACCGTCGCGTCGTACCTGCCGGGCTTCGGGCGCGCGGGCAAGCAGGACATGACGGTCCGGCAACTGCTCACCCACACCTCGGGGTTCCGCGCCTGGATCCCGCTGTACGACGCGCCCACGTACGAGGAGAAGATCCGGCTCATCCACGACGAGGCGCCGGCCAGTCCGCCCGGGACCGCGTACCGGTACTCGGACCTGAATCTGATCTCGCTGCAGCTGGTCCTGGAGAAGATCACCGGCCGCACGCTCGACGTCCTTCTGCGCGACGGGATCACCGGTCCGCTGGGCATGCACCGCACCCGCTACAACCCTCCCGCCTCCTGGAAGCCGCGGATCGCGGCCACGGAGGACGCCCGCAGACCGTGGTCCGGCCTCGACCGGGGTCTGGTGTGGGGCGAGGTGCACGACGAGAACGCCTACAGCCTCGGCGGCGTCGCGGGGCACGCCGGGGTGTTCTCCAACGCCTGGGACCTGGCGATCCTCGGCCGCACCCTGCTCAACGGCGGTGTCTACGGCCGGGAGCGGATCCTGAGGCCGGAGTCGGTGGAGCTGATGTTCACCGACTTCAACACCGCCTTCCCCGGGGACGAGCACGGTCTCGGCTTCGAGCTCCACCAGCACTGGTACATGGGCGCGATGGCCACTCCGCGCACGGCGGGCCACACCGGATTCACCGGAACCTGTCTGGTGCTCGACCCGACGACCGACTCGTTCCTCGTTGTGCTGGGCAACTCCGTCCATCCCGTGCGCAGTTGGCGTTCGGGATCCGCTCCCCGCGTGGCCGCCGCGAACCAGCTGGCCCGCGCGGTGCCGGTCCGGCCCGACCGGGGCCGGACCGCATGGTTCTCCGGGATGGCGGGCTCCGCGACGGCGACCCTCACACTGCCCGCGCTCGACACGTCGTCCGGCGCGGCCCGGCTGCGCTGCTCGCTGTGGTGGGACACGGAGCCCCGAGCCGATGTCCTGGTCCTGGAGGCCTCCGCGGACGGCGGCACGAGCTGGCAGCCGGTGCCGTTCACCACCGGGCGCCGGGGCGCGGAGCCCCAGCCGCATCCCTCGGGCACGGTCACCGGCTGGTCCGGACGGGTCTGGCACGACCTCACGGCCGCTCTGCCCGCCGCGCGGGGCCTCACCCTGCGCTGGCGCTACACGACGGACCGGCTGTACGTCGGGCGCGGCGCGTATGTCGACGCGGTGCGTGTCGAGGCGCCCGGCGGCCGGCTCTTCGACGAGGCGCGCCGGGAGGACGCGGCGCGGGTCGGGGCGGAAGGCTGGACCCGGTCGGCCGACTGAGCCCGCGGATCAGTCCCCCGCCTCCAGGACCGCCATGGCGGCGTTGTGGCCCGGCACTCCGCTCACACCACCGCCGCGCACCGCGCCGGCGCCGCACAGCAGGACATTGGTGTGCCGGGTCTCCACGCCCCAGCGGCCGGTGCCGTCCTGGGTGTGCGGCCAGGACAGTTCGCGGTGGAAGATGTTGCCGCCGGGCAGCCCGAGATCGCGTTCCAGGTCCAGCGGGGTCCTGGCCTCCAGGCACGGGCGTCCTTCGGCGTCGGTGGCCAGGCAGTCGGCGAGGGGTTCGGCGAGATGGGCGTCGAGCTGGGCGAGGGTCGACTTCAGCAGTTCCTCCCGCACGGCGTCGTTGTCCCGCTCGAACAGCCGGGCGGGGGTGTGCAGTCCGAACAGGGTGAGCGTCTGGTAGCCGCGGGCGGCCAGGTCCGGGCCGAGGATCGTCGGGTCGGTGAGCGAGTGGCAGTAGATCTCGGACGGCGGGGCGGCGGGCAGCTCGCCCGCGGCGGCCTGGGCGTGTGCGGTGGCCAGTTGCCCGTACCCCTCGGCGATGTGGAAGGTGCCGGCGAACGCCTCACGCGGGTCGACGGAGGGGTCACGCAGCCGGGGCAGCCGCTCGAGCAGCATGTTCACCTTGAGCTGGGCGCCCTCGGACGGGGGCGGCGGTGTGTCGCCGGTGAGGGCGGCGAGTTCCTGCGGGGAGGCGTTGACCAGGACGTGCCGTGCGCCGGCGACGCCCTCTCCGTCGGCGGTGCGGTAGGTGATCTCGGCCGTGCGGCCGTCGGCGTCGATGCGCAGGGCACGGTGGCCGGTGGCGATGACCGCGCCCGCGGCGCGGGCGGCGTCGGCCAGTGCGTCGGTGAGGGCGCCCATGCCGCCCACCGGGACGTCCCAGGCGCCGGTGCCGCCGCCGATGACGTGGTAGAGGAAGCAGCGGTTCTGTGCGAGGGAGGGGTCGTGGGCGTCGGCGAAGGTGCCGATGAGGGCGTCGGTGAGGACGACGCCGCGCACCAGGTCGTCCGCGAAGTTCCGCTCCACGGCGACGCCGATGGGCTCCTCGAAGAGGGTCCGCCAGGCCTCCTCGTCGTCGACCGCGCGCCGCAACTCGTCGCGGGTGGGCAGCGGTTCGGTGAGGGTGGGGAAGACGCGCCGGGCGACGCGGCCGGTCATGTCGTAGAAGCGCTGCCAGGCCCGGTACTCGTCCTCGGAGCCGGTGAGGCGGGCGAAGGCCTGGCGGGTGCGCTGTTCGCCGCCGCCGACGAGCAGGCCGGTGGGCCGTCCGCCGCGTTCGGTGGGGGTGTAGGAGGAGATGGTGCGGGTGCTGAGCCGGAAGTCCAGCCCCAGGTCCTGGACGATCTTTTGGGGCAGCAGGCTGACCAGGTACGAGTACCGGGACAGCCGTGCGTCGACTCCGGTGAACGGGCGGGTGGAGACCGCCGCCCCGCCGGTGTGGTCAAGACGCTCCAGCACCAGCACGGAGCGCCCGGCCCGGGCGAGGTAGGCGGCGGCGACGAGGCCGTTGTGGCCTGCGCCGACGACGACGGCGTCGTACGTCCGGGATCCCTCGGTTGCGGTCATGGTTCTTCGTAACACGCGGTGATCCGTACCGGCCAGACGCGGTCCGGGTCACGCCCCTCCGGCCGCCCCCTGCTGCCGTAGTGCCGCAACCCTGCGGTACAGCCCCGCCGCCTCCTTGCCGTGGCCCAGCCGCTCCAGGCAGTGCGCCTCGTCGTTGCGGGCGGCGAGGGTGTCGGGGTGGTCCGCCCCGAGGATCCGCTCGCGGGCGTCGGCGACCCGCCGGTACTCGGTCAGCGCGTCCGCCCAGTGGCCGAGCCAGCCCAGGCCGACGGCGACCTCGCGGCGGCTGACCAGGGTGTCCGGGTGGTCGGCGCCGAGGACCCGCTCGCGCAGGGCGCACACCTCACGGGACTCGGCGAGGGCCTCCGCCCAGCGGCCGAGCCGGCCGAGGTTGACGCCGATGCCGTGCCGGGCGCGCAGGGTCTCGGGATGGCGGGGTCCCTGTACCCGGGTGCGATCCTCGACGAGGCGGCGGTAGAGGTCGAGGGCCTGGCTGGTGCGGCCGAGCCGGCCCAGGCTGATACCGGTCTCGTAGCGGGCGGCGAGGGTGTCCGCATGGTCCGGGCCGAGCGCCCTGGCGCGGGCGTCGGCGACCTCCCGGTAGGTCTCCAGGGCCTCGGTCCAGCGGCCCAGTTGTCCGAGTGCGTAGGCGACGTCGTACCGGGTGACGAGGGTGTCGGGGTGCTCGGGGCCGAGCACCCGGGCGCGGGCGGCGGCCACCTCGCACGCCATGCCGTAGGAGTCCTCGAGGCGGCCGAGCCTGCCGAGGTTGAAGGCGAGGTTGTGGCGGCAGCGCAGGGTGTCGGGGTGGTCCGCTCCCATGGTCCGCTCGCGGGCGGTGAGCACCGACAGATACACCTGGTGGGCGTCGAAGGGGCGGCCCAGCTGGGCGAGGACGTAGGCCATTTCCTGCCGGGCGGCGAGGGTGTCGGCGTGGTCGGGGCCGAGCGTGCGGATGCGGGCCTCGGTCACGTGCTTGTACTCGCGCAGCGCGTCGGCGGCGCGGCCGGTGCGGCTGAGGGTGAACGCCACCTCGTAGCGACTGGCGAGGGTGTCGGGGTGGTCCGGGCCGAGGAGGTGCTCGCGTTCGGCGGCGACCGCGCGGTGCACCTCCCCCGCCTCCGTCCAGCGGCCGAGGCGTCCCAGGCTCAGACCGGCGTTGTGCCGTCCGACGAGGGTGGTCAGGGCCTGCTGCGACGGGGCGGGCCGCTCCTCGGGCACGGGCCGCGCGTGGGGGCCGGTGGCGGGGCGGGCGATCCACTCACCGGAGAGTCCGGCGGCCGGGTCGGGGGGCGCGGTGCGCGGGCCGGTGCCGGCCGCCTTGTGTCCGGAGGTCATGCCGCGTGTCCAGGACGGCAGCCGGGCCGCGCGCCCCACCGCCCGCGCTTCCCCGGCGCCTGTTCCGGCCGCGCGTGCCGTCGCCCCGGGGGCGGCGGTGTCCGGGCCGGCTCCCACCGCGGCCGGGGCCGCCCGTAGTGCGCCGATCCGGTCGGCCAGTTCACGGGCGCTGTCCGGCCGGGCGGCGGGCTCCTTGGCGAGCAGGTCCAGGATGATCCGTTCCAGGTGCTCGGGGATCTCGGCGCGGTGGCCGCGCGGCGGGCGGGGCGGGGTGTCGCGGTGACCGACGAGGATGGCCCAGGCGTCGTCGAGGTCGAACGGCGGCACGCCGGTGGCGATCTCGTAGAGCACGCAGCCGAAGGAGTACAGGTCGCTGCGCCGGTCGACCTCCGAGCCGCTGATCTGCTCCGGCGACATGTAGTGCGGGGTGCCCATGGCGATGCCCGTGCCGGTCAGCCGGGAGGTGAAGCCGATGTCGTGGCCGAGGCGGGCGATGCCGAAGTCGCAGATCTTCACGGTACCGTCGTCCAGCCGGACGATGTTGGCGGGTTTGAGGTCCCGGTGCACGATGCCCTGGTCGTGGGTGTAGGCGAGGGCCGCGGCGACCTGGCCGGCGACCTCCACCACCTCGTCGACCGGCAGCGGGTGCTGCTTGTTGTCCTCCAGGAGCTGGCTGAGATTGCGGCCCTGGAGCAGTTCCATCACCAGGTACAGCACGCCTTCGGACTCTCCGAAGTCGTGCACCACCGTGATCCCGCGGTGCTGCAGCGCCGCGGCCACCCGGGCCTCGCGCCGGAACCGTTCGCGCAGCACGCGGCCGAACGCCTGGTCGTGCTGCGCGCCGACGGGCTTGAGGCACTTCACCGCGACCTGCCGGCCCAGCGACTCGTCCCGTGCCCGCCACACCTCGCCCATGCCGCCGCGTCCGATCCGGTCGAGCAGCCGGTACCGGCCGTGGATCAGCCTGCTGTCCCCCATCTCCTTCGCCCGCCCCCGTCGCAGTCCGCCCCGCCCTCCCCTGGCTCGTCCAGTATGGCGACAACTCGCCCGAGTTTGTACGGTGCTGGGGCGCGCGTCCGTCCGCTGCGCGGGGCGGTCAGTTCAGCGTGGCGAGGAACTCCGTACAGGCCCGTGCGCAGGCGCGGCACGCCTCGGCCGTCTCCTCCGCCCCACAGTGGCCGTCGAACGCCTGGGCGCTCTCCAGGCACACCTGCCGGCACCACTCCACCTGGATCCTGATGGTCGCCTCGTCCACCAGGTTCTGTTCGGACAGCATGCGGCAGGTCGCGTCGCAGACCTCCGCGCACATGATGCCCTTGCGTCGTACGAGTTCCTGGTCCTCGGTCCCGTCCGGGTCCGCCAGACTGGCCCGGGTCGCGCACGCCCGTGCGCACTCGGTGCAGGCCTGGGCACAGGCGAAGCGGTCTTCCAGGAACCGGAACAGCTCCTTCTGCGATGTCGTCGTCACACCGCGCGGGTAGCCGCCGCCCCGGCGGTCAAACGCGGACGGCGGCAGGCGTGCGGGGACGGCGTGCGTGTCCCGCGGCGAGGTGAGCCGGTTCGTGCCGGGGTCCGGGGGTACCCGCGAGCCATGATGAACACCTCATGGATGGAGACGGCCGACCTCGCGGCGGGCCGTGGCGCCCTGGGCGCCGGGCTGGCGGTGGCGGCGGTGGTGGTGCTGGCCCTGCTGATCGGCATGTTCGCCTTCGGCAGCCGCCGGGTCAGGAACAACAGGACGCGCAGGCCCCGGCCCGAGGAGCAGCCCCGGATGCCCGAGGGCGGCCCGGTCCACGAGGTACGGGAGCAACGTGAGCCGGACGAGGTGCCCCGGGGCGACGAGCGTCTGACACCGCACGAGCTGAACGGCCACGGCACCGCCGGCAGCCGCACCGGCGCCGCGCAGGAGCGGCCCCGCTGGGACGAGGGCAGCAGTGGGTCGTTCGGCAGCGGCGGACCGGGCCGCCACTGATCCGTCCCGGACCGGCGGCCACCGCCCGCCCCTTCGCACGTCGTGCACGGGGAAGTGAGAACCACGGCGGATCCCGCCCGCCCGCCACACCCTGCCGCTGCCCGATGACGACCATCTGCCCCTCGGCGGGCCGGAGAGCGGGATCCGCTCGCTGACGGCCCGGCTGGAGGAGTCGCGCGCGGGCGCCCAGCCGACCGTCCGGCGACCCGGGGGCGACCCGGGCGCGGTACCTCCGAGCAGAGTGCCGGCCGGACCGGGTCGGGTCTCGCCCGCCACCTCGCCGGAGCCGTCCAGTCCCCCGCCGCACGGCACCCCGGACCAGCGGGGCAAGCCGAAGGGCGACCGTACGTAGCCTGCCGCCGCCTGTCCCGAAGGGGGGGGGGGGGGGGGGGGGGGGAGAGGGGAGGGGGGGGGGGGGGGGGGGGGGGGGGGGGGCGGGCGGGGGGGGGGGGGGGGGGGGGGGGGGGGGGGGGGAGGGGGAAGGGAGGTA
>NZ_JBVIGA010000011.1:102924-261489 GCF_055571035.1 Streptomyces malachitofuscus
TCCCCACCCCCCCACCCCAAAACACCCGACACCAGAACGAAAGACAGAGGCAAGCCCCCCCCCCCCCCCCCCCCCCCCGCCCCTTCGCGTGCGTGCAGTGAGGTGGATCACAGCGCCCTGCTGCATCGTTTCGCCGGGTCCCGGGTCTTTGAGGGGGTGTAAGGGATTGTTCGCAGGCGGGGCGGTGGGGATGGAGCGCTTTCGGGCCGACGGCTTCGACGAGTTCGTGGCTGCCCGCTGGTCGACGCTGCTCCATGTCGCGCGGCTGCTGACCGGCGGCGACCGGCAACGCGCCGAGGACCTCGTCCAGGAGGCCCTGGTGAAGCTCTGGTTCGCCTGGCCGAAGGTCGCCGAGCAGGCACCGGAGGCGTATGTGCGCCAGGTGCTGGTGCGGATGGCGGCCCGTTCGGCCCGGCGGCGCTGGTGGGGGGAGCGTCCGGTGGGAGAGCTGCCCGACCGGCCCGGACCGGGCGATGTGTCCGCCGCCGTCGCGGAACGGTCGCGGCTGGAGGCGGCACTGGCCCTGCTGCCGCCCCGGCAGCGGGCCGCGGTGGTGCTGCGCTACTGCGAGGACCTGCCCGAGGGCCAGGTGGCGCAGGCCCTCGGCTGTCCCGTGGGCACCGCCCGCTCCCACGCGTCGCGCGGAGTGGCGCGGCTGCGGCAGCTCCTGTCCGATTCCGTCAGGCCCGTGGGGTGAGGGGAGAAGCGATGGACGACTTCGAGCGCGAGCTGACGCGCATGATGCACGACAGCCGGGCCCCGACCCCCTTCGGGCCCGCGCACCGGGCGCGCCTCTACCAGGGCATCCGGGTCCGCCGCCGGTCGCGGGTGCTGTGGCGGGCCGGCGGTTCGGCCCTCGCCGTGGCCGGGCTGAGCATCGGTCTGGCCCTGCTGCCCGGCACCGGACCCCGTTCCCAGCCCGCGGACCGTCCGGCCCCGCCGGCGACCGCTCCGACACCGTCCGCGGAACCCACCTCCGTCCCCAGCACCTCCCTCCCGCCCACGAACGCGTTCCCCGGCACCACGGCGCCGGGGTCCGGCGGTACACCGTCCTCCTCCCCGTCCGGCACGCCCGGCGTGGGCACGTCGGCGACAGCCCCGCCCCCGGTGTCCACCGGGCCCCCGACCGCACCACCGACGACGGAGCCGGGTCCCAGCACCTCCCTCACGACCGGCGGCTGACGACTCCACCGCCGCCTCCCGCTCACCCGGGCGATGCCGCCCGGGCCGTCCTCCCACCGCCAGCCGGGCGCCTCCGGCATGCCCTCGGGCGCCCCCGGGGCCCCGTCATGCCGTGCGCCGGAAAGAGACCGTGACCCGTCATGACCATCACGAGGCGGCCGGCACCGACCGGCCGCCGCACATCCGCCGCGCCCGCACTCCGGGTGGTCCTGCCGCGCCGTGCCCCGCTGTCCGCGCACCCCCAAGAGCCCCTTCTGGACGTGGTGGTGCCCGTGCACAACGAGGAGAACGACCTGGAGCCCTGTGTCCGGCGGCTCCACGCCCACCTGGCGCAGACCTTCCCCTACCCGTTCCGGATCACCGTCGCCGACAACGCGAGCACGGACCGCACCCCGCGGATCGCCGAGCGGCTGGCCCGGGAGCTGCCCGGGACGCGGTGCCTGCGGCTGCCCGAGAAGGGACGCGGCCGCGCCCTGCACACCGCCTGGTCGCGGTCGTCCGCCCCGGTGCTCGCCTATCTGGACGTGGACCTCTCCACCGACCTCGCGGCCCTGCTGCCCCTGGTGGCCCCGCTGATCTCCGGGCATTCGGACCTCGCGATCGGCACCCGTCTGGCCCGCGGCTCCCGGGTGGTGCGCGGACCGAAGCGCGAGATCATCTCACGCTGCTACAACGGGCTGCTGCGCGGCACCCTCGCGGTGGGGTTCAGCGACGCCCAGTGCGGCTTCAAGGCCGTACGACGGGACGTCGCCGAGCGGCTGCTCCCGCTGGTCGAGGACCGGGAGTGGTTCTTCGACACCGAACTGCTGGTGATCGCCGAACGCGCCGGTCTGCGCATCCACGAGGTGCCGGTGGACTGGGTGGACGATCCCGACAGCCGGGTCGACATCCTCCCCACCGCGCTGGCGGATCTGCGCGGCATGGCCCGGCTGGGACGCGCGCTCGCCCGTGGCCGGCTGTCGCCGGCCGCGCTGCGCCGCCCCGGCCCACTCGACGAGCCCGCCGGACTGCCGCCCGCCCTGGTCCCCCGGCTGTTCCGCCGCGCCGCCGTCGGCGCGCCGGCGCTGGCGGCCGCGGCCCTGGTGTTCACGGGACGCCGCGCCCGCCGTACGACAGGATCCTCCGCCTCATGACCACCGCCCAGGCCGGACCGGCTCCGTCCCTGCCGTCGCCCCGTGTCCCGCCGCCGGACGCCCGGTCCCCGCGCGAACGGCTGCGCCGCGCCGCCGCGTACTGCGGACCCGTCTTCGCCGTGTACGGGGTGCTCAAGCTCACGGGCTTCGCCGTCTTCATGTTCCTGCTGGACTCGGCCGGCGACTTCCGGGAGAAGCACCCGCGGTTCGGCGGCGGCGCGCACCCCTGGGACGTCCTCGGCAGCTGGGACGGCTGGTGGTACCAGCAGATCGTGCTGCACGGCTACGACCCGGCGCTGGACCCCGTCCCGGGCGCCACCGGCCTGATCACCCTGAAGGGCAACTCGGCGGCGTTCTTCCCGCTCTACCCGGCGCTGATGCGGATCGTCTCGGAGGTGACCGGGCTCGGCCCCTACGGCGCGGGCATGGCCGTGTCGGTCGTCTTCTCGTTCGTCGCGGCGCTCGGCATCCACGCCGTCACCGCGCGGCTGGGCGGGCACCGGGCGGGTCTGATCGCGGCCGGACTGTGGGCGGTGTGGCCCGGTTCCGGCGCCGAGTGGGCGGTGTACTCGGAGTCCGTGTACACGGCGCTGGCCGCCTGGGCGTGCTACGCCGTGATGACGCGCCACTGGCTGACCGCCGGGGTGCTGACCTTCACCGCGGGGCTTGCCCGGCCGACGGCGGTCACTCTGGTCGCCGCGCTCGCCGTCGCCGGGCTGTCGGCGGTGTGGCGCCGCCGGGAGGGTCTGCGCCGGCCGCTGACCGCGGTGGCGATCGCCCCGCTGGGTGTGGCCGGATATCTGGGCTGGGTCGGCCACCGGATGGGCGACTGGGGTGGCTACAACAAGCTCCAGGACGGCGCCTGGGGCCACACGTTCGACTACGGCCGGCACAGTTTCGACGTGCTCACCTCGGTGCCGGTGGGTCACTTCGACTATCTGTTCGCGATGCCGATGGAGGACACCATCGGGGTCGGGGTGGTGCTGCTGGTGCCGGTGCTGACCGTGCTGCTGGCGCGGCTGCGTCCGCCCGCCGTCCTCCTCGTGTACACGGTGCTGTCGTATCTCATGGTGATGGGCACCCAGCAGTACTTCGGCAACGTCTCCCGCTATCTGCTCCCGCTGTTCCCGCTGTTCGTCCCGCTCGCCGTGGCCATGCGCCGTCTGAGCAGGCCGTCGCTGGCCGCGGTGCTCGGCACGGCGGCGGTGGCCTCCGGCTCGTACGCGGGATACGTCCTGTTCGAACTCGGCGTTCCCTAGTCCTACCGTGGAGGGATGGGCGCCGGAGCGGTGACGCTGTTCCTGTGCGGGGACGTCATGCTCGGGCGTGGTGTCGACCAGATCCTTCCGCACCCGGGCGATCCCGCGCTGAGGGAGGACTGCGTCCGGGACGCCCGCGACTACGTGGGTCTCGTGGAGGCCGTCAGCGGCCCCGTTCCCCGCCCGGTGCCGTTCTCGTGGCCGTGGGGCGACGCCCTGCGGGTGCTCGACGACGCCGACCCGGACGTGCGGATCGTGAACCTGGAGACGTCCGTCACGCGCAGTGACGCGTTCGCGCCCGGCAAGGCCGTGCACTACCGCATGCACCCGGCCAACGTGCCCGCGCTCGCGGTGGCCCGCCCGGACGTGTGCGTGCTGGGCAACAACCATGTGCTGGACTTCGGCCGTCCGGGACTCGGCGAGACGCTGGACGTGCTGGACGGCGCGGGCCTGAGGAGCACGGGCGCCGGCCGGGACGCCGACGCGGCCCACGCCCCGGCCGTGGTCCCCGTCGCGGGCGGCCGGGTGCTGGTGTTCGCCCTCGGGATGATGTCGAGCGGCATCCCGCCGAGCTGGGCGGCGACGGCGGACCGGTCCGGCGTGGCGTACGTCGCGGAGCCTTCGGCGGCGGCCGCCGAGGCGGTCGTCCGGCGGGTACGGCGGGTGAAAGGGCCGTCGGACGTCGCCGTGGTGTCCGTGCACTGGGGTTCGAACTGGGGACACCGCGTCCCGCCGGTGCACGTCCGCTTCGCCCACGCCCTGGTGGACGGCGGGGTCGACGTGGTCCACGGGCACTCCTCGCACCACCCCCGCCCCGTCGAGGTGTACCGGGACCGGCTGATCCTGTACGGCTGCGGCGACTTCGTCGACGACTACGAGGGCATCACCGGCTACGAGGAGTTCCGCGACGAGTTGCGGCTCGCGTACCTGCTGACGCTCGACGCCGGTACCGGGCGGGCGGCGGGGCTGCGGATGGTGCCGCTCAGGGCGCGGCGGATGCGGCTCGAACCCGCCGCGCCGGACGAGCGGGACTGGCTGCGGGAGACGCTCGGCCGGATCAGCGACGTGGACATCGCCCTGGACGCCGACGGGGCACTCACCCTCGCGCACGCCTCCCGGTGACCGTTTCGGCCGGTTCCGGCGGGGGCACCCGTGCCCGGCCGAGGCAGGAGGAGGTCCCCGTATGACGGACGACATCGTGCGAGCGGCCGGGCACACAGATCCGCCGCCGCGCATGGGCTTCTTCACCGACACGTCGGTGTGCATCGGGTGCAAGGCCTGCGAGGTGGCGTGCAAGGAGTGGAACGCGATCCCGGAGGACGGGCTCGAGCTCACCGGCATGTCCTACGACAACACCCAGGGTCTCGGCGCGAGCACCTGGCGGCACGTGGCGTTCATCGAGCAGCGCGCGCCCGGCGCGGCATCCGGGGCCAGCATGGAGGACGTCGACGTCTTCGACGCCGCCCGCGGGCTCGCCGGCTCCCCCGCGCCCTCCTCCGACGGCGGGGAGATGCGCTGGCTGATGTCGTCCGACGTGTGCAAGCACTGCACCCACGCCGCCTGTCTCGACGTGTGCCCCACGGGTTCGCTGTTCCGCACCGAGTTCGGCTCGGTCGTCGTGCAGGAGGACATCTGCAACGGCTGCGGCTACTGCGTGTCCGCCTGCCCGTACGGGGTCATCGAGCGGCGGCCGGACGACGGACGCGCCTGGAAGTGCACCCTGTGCTACGACCGGCTCGGCGTCGGCATGGAACCGGCCTGCGCCAAGTCCTGCCCCACCGAGTCCATCCAGTTCGGCCCGCTGGAGGAGCTGCGCGAGCGCGCGGCGGACCGGGTGGCGCAGTTGCGCGCGGCCGGGGTGGGCACCGCCCGTCTGTACGGCGAGGATCCGGGGGACGGGGTCGGTGGCGACGGCGCGTTCTTCCTGCTGCTGGACGAGCCGGAGGTGTACGGGCTGCCGCCCGACCCGGTCGTCACGACCCGCGATCTGCCCGGCATGTGGCGGCACGCGGCCGCGGCCGCCGTCTCGCTCGCCGCCCTGGCCGTCGCCGGCTTCGCCGGGAGGCGGCGATGAGCGGGGTGCCCCGGGACGGGATGCCGGACACCGGGCACGCCGGGCGCCGCCGTCGCCGCCGGGGGCGCGGTGAGCAGGCCATGGTTCCGGACGCCGAGTTCGCGTCGTACTACGGCAGGCCGGTGCTGAAGCGGCCGGAGTGGAAGCCGCTGGACGTGGCGGGCTATCTCTGGATGGGCGGGCTGGCCGGGGCGTCGTCGCTGCTGGCCGCCGGTGCGCAGGTCACCGCCCGGCCCGCGCTGGCCCGCACGGCGAAGCTGGGGGCGGCCGGAGCGATCTCGCTGTCGCTGGCGGCGCTCGTGCACGACCTGGGCCGCCCCGGGCGCTTCCTCTACATGCTCCGCGTCTTCAAGCCGACGTCGCCGATGAGCGTGGGTTCGTGGCTGCTGGCGGGGTACGCGCCGCTCACGATGGCCGCGGCCGCCGCCGACGTCTCGGGCCGGTACCGGATCGTGGGCGCCGCCGCGACGGCCTCCGCGGCGGCCCTGGGCCCGGCGGTGGCGACGTACACCGCCGTGCTGATCTGCGACACCGCCGTGCCGTCGTGGCACGAGGGGTACCGCGAGATGCCGTATGTCTTCGCCGGTTCGGGGGCCACCGCGGCGGCCGGTCTGGCCCTGGCCGCGGTACCGCCGGGACAGACCGGTCCCGCCCGCCGCGCGGCCGTCCTGGGCGCGGTGCTCGAGCTGGGCGCCTTCCGGACGATGAAGCGGAACATGGGACTGGCGGCCGAGGCGTACGAGGAGAGCGGGCCGCGGACGTGGCTGCGCGCGGCCGAGGCGCTCACGGCCGGCGGCGCCGCGCTGGCGGTCTGTTCCGGACGCCGCAACCGGGTGCTGACCGCACTCGCCGGAACGGCCCTGCTGGCCGGTTCCGCGGCCCTGCGGCTCGGGGTGTTCCACGCCGGCGTGGCCTCGGCCGAGGACCCCCGGTACACGGTCGTACCGCAGCGGGAGCGGCTGACGGCCCGGGAACGGACCGCGGATCCGCAGTCCCCTTGATTGACGCGCCGGGTCCTGGGTACTCCGCCCCGGCCGAACGCGCGTCGTACGGAAAGGGCAGGCGTCATGGGCGTACGCACGTGGATCGATTCCTGGCCGGTCTACCGCCAGCTCACCGGGAGCGACCCGCTGGGCCGCGGTGCCGCCGCCAAGAGCGGGCCGAGCGGGCGGCTGACGCCCCGGGTCGCCTCGGCGGACCGGGTGGTGAAGTCGGTCTGCCCGTACTGCGCCGTCGGCTGCGGCCAGAACGTGTACGTGGAGGACGGGCGCGTCACCCAGATCGAGGGCGACCCCGACTCCCCCGTCTCACGCGGCCGGCTGTGCCCCAAGGGCGCGGCCAGCCTTCAGCTGACCACCGGAGGCGCGCGCGAGCACCGGGTGCTGTACCGGCGTCCGCACGGCACCGACTGGGAGCATCTCGACCTCGACACGGCGATGGACATGATCGCCGACCGCGTCATCGAGGCACGCCGGGCGGGCTGGCAGTGGGAGGTCGACCAGGCCCGCACCCGGCGCACCCTCGGCATCGCGAGCCTCGGCGGGGCCACGCTGGACAACGAGGAGAACTACCTCATCAAGAAGCTGTTCACCGCTCTCGGCGCCGTCCAGATCGAGAACCAGGCCCGTATTTGACACTCCTCCACCGTTCCCGGTCTGGGAACCTCGTTCGGCCGCGGCGGCGCGACCACCTTCCAGCAGGACCTGCAGAACTCCGACTGCATCGTCATCCAGGGCTCGAACATGGCCGAGTGCCATCCGGTCGGGTTCCAGTGGGTGATGGAGGCCAAGGCCCGTGGGGCGAAGGTGGTCCACGTCGACCCGCGGTTCACCCGCACCAGCGCGATGGCGGATGTGCACGTACCGCTGCGGGCCGGTTCGGACATCGCCTTCCTCGGCGGGATCATCAACCACGTCCTGCGCACGGACGCGTACTTCCGTGACTACGTGGTCGCCTACACCAACGGGCCGGTGATCCTGCGGGAGGACTTCCGGGACACCGAGGACCTGGACGGCGTGTTCTCCGGGCTGGACCCCGACAGCCGCAGCTACGACCCGGCCACCTGGCAGTACCGCGGCGTCGACGTGCAGCCGGCCTCCGGGCAGCGGGACCAGCAGTTCGACAGGCTCAACGGGTCCCCGGACGTCACGGAGGCGGCACGCGGCGAGTCCCACGGCTCCGGCGGCCCCACGATCCCCGAGGGCGAGCCGGAACGCGACGAGACGATGACCCACCCCCGCTGCGTCTTCCAGGTGCTCAAGCGGCACTACGCCCGCTACACGCCCGAGGTGGTCGAGCAGGTCTGCGGGGTCCCGCAGGAGGTGTTCCGCCAGGTGTGCGACCTGGTCACGGAGAACTCCGGGCGGGACCGCACCACCGCCTTCGCGTACGCGGTCGGCTGGACGCAGCACACCGTCGGTGTGCAGTACATCCGGGCTGCGTCCGTGCTGCAGAGCCTGCTCGGCAACATCGGCCGGCCCGGCGGGGGCATCCTCGCGCTGCGCGGGCACGCCTCCATCCAGGGATCGACGGACATCCCCACGCTGTTCAACCTGCTGCCGGGCTACATCCCGATGCCGCACGCCCACGAGCGGCAGGACCTGGACGCCTTCGTCCGGGCCGACGCCGCGCCCAAGGGCTACTGGGGCAACATGCGCGCCTATCTGGTCAGTCTGCTCAAGGCGTACTGGGGCGACGCGGCGACCGCGGAGAACGACTTCTGCTTCGACTACCTGCCAAGGCTGACCGGCTCCCACTCCACGTACGAGACGGTCATGGCCCAGCTGGACGGCACCTGCAAGGGCTACTTCCTCATGGGCGAGAACCCGGCGGTCGGGTCCGCCAACGCCAAGCTGCAACGCCTGGGGATGGCCAACCTGGACTGGCTCGTCGTCCGGGACTTCTCCCTCATCGAGTCGGCCACCTGGTGGAAGGACGGCCCCGAGACCGAGACGGGTGAGCTGCGCACCGAGGACATCGGCACGGAGGTGTTCTTCCTGCCGGCCGCCGCGCACACCGAGAAGGACGGCAGCTTCACCAACACCCAGCGGCTGCTGCAGTGGCACCACCAGGCGGTACCGCCGCCCGGCGAGGCGCGCAGCGACCTCTGGTTCACCTTCCACCTGGGGCGGATCGTCCGGGAGAAGCTGGCCGCGTCCGCCGATCCGATGGACCGGCCGCTGCTCGACCTGACCTGGGACTACCCGACGGTGGGTGAGCTCGCCGAGCCGGACGCCGAAGCGGTGCTGGCCGAGATCAACGGCCGTGACGCAGAGGGCACCCCGCTGTCGGGCTACGACCAGCTGACGGACGACGGCTCCACCTCCTGCGGCTGCTGGATCTACTGCGGGGTGCTGGCCGACGGCGTCAACCAGGCCGACCGGCGCACCCCGGGCGGCGAACAGGACTGGGTCGCCGCCGAGTGGGGCTGGGCCTGGCCCGCGAACCGCCGGGTGCTGTACAACCGCGCCTCGGCCGACCCGGACGGCAGGCCGTGGAGCGCGCGCAAGGCGCTGGTGTGGTGGGACGCGGAACGGGGCGAGTGGACCGGGCACGACGTGCCCGACTTCAAGAAGGACAAGGCGCCCGGTCATGTGCCGCCCGCGGGCGCGACCGGCCCCGAGGCACTGTCCGGGACCGACGCGTTCATCATGCAGTCCGACGGCAAGGCGTGGCTGTACGTGCCGGCCGGTCTCACCGACGGCCCGCTGCCGACGCACTACGAGCCGCAGGACTCGCCGTTCCCCAACCTGCTGTACGGCCGTCGGCGCAATCCCGTACGGCACCTGTTGCCGCCGCACGCCGACAACCGCTACCAGCCCGGCGCGGGAGAGCCGGGTTCGGAGGTGTTCCCCTACGTCGCCACGACCTACCGGCTGACGGAGCACCACACGGCCGGCGGCATGTCGCGCTGGCAGCCCTATCTGGCGGAGCTGCAGCCGGAGTTCTTCTGCGAGGTGTCGCCGGAGCTGGCAGCCGAGCGCGGCCTCACCCACACCGGCTGGGCGACGATCGTCAGCGCCCGCGCGGTGATCGAGGCACGGGTGCTGGTCACCGACCGCATGGCGACGCTGACCGTGCACGGCCGCCCCCTGCACCAGGTGGGGCTGCCCTACCACTGGGGCCCGAACGGCTACAGCACCGGGGACGCCGCCAACGAGCTGCTGCATCTGTCGCTCGACCCCAACACCCACATCCAGGAGGCGAAGGCCTTCGCGGTGGACATCCGGCCGGGGCGCCGTCCGCGGGGTCCGGCCGCCCGGGAGCTGGTGCTGCGCTACCGGGCGCGGGCGGGCATCGACGCGGAGACCGGCACCGAGATGTGACGCTCAGGCGAGGACGACGGAGTGCGTGCTCCTCGGGACGAGTTCTCCGATCACCGGGGCGCCCGGCACCTCGCCCGCCACCAGCAGCCCGCCCGAGGTCTGGGCGTCGGCGAGCAGCAGCCGGGTGTCCTGGTCGGCGGAGCCGAAGTCGGTGAACGGGGTCACCCAGTCCAGGTTGCGCCGCGTACCGCCGCTGACGTAGCCGTCCCGGACCGCCTCGCGGGCTCCGTCGAGATAGGGCACGGCGGCGGTGTCGAGTACGGCGGTGACGCCGGAGGCGCGGGCGAGTTTGTGCAGGTGGCCGAGGAGGCCGAAGCCGGTGACGTCGGTGGCGCAGGTCGCCCCGGCGGCCAGGGCGGCGGCGGAGGCGTCCCGGTTGAGGGCCGTCATGGTGGCCACCGCCTGTTCGAAGCGCTCGCCGGTGGCCTTGTGCCGGTTGTTGAGGACGCCCAGGCCGAGGGGTTTGGTGAGCGACAGCGGCGTGCCGGGGCGGCCGGTGTCGTTGCGCAGCAGCCGGCCGGGGTCCGCCAGACCGGTGACGGCCATGCCGTACTTGGGCTCCGGGTCGTCCACGCTGTGGCCCCCGCCCACGTGACAGCCCGCCTCGGCGGCCACGTCCAGTCCGCCGCGCAGCACTTCGCGGGCCAGCTCCATCGGCAGGACGTCCCGGGGCCAGGCCAGGAGGTTGACGGCCACCACGGGGCGCCCGCCCATCGCGTAGACGTCGGACAGGGCGTTGGCGGCGGCGATGCGCCCCCAGTCGTAGGCGTCGTCGACGACGGGGGTGAAGAAGTCGGCGGTGGACACGACCGCCTGCGGTGCCGCGCCGTCCGGGGCCGGGAGGGCGGCCACCGCCGCGTCGTCCCCCGTGGCCGTCCCCACCAGCAGCGGGGTGTCACCGGTGACCGTCACGGGCGCGTCGAGGCCGGCGAGGACGTCCTCCAGCTCACCGGGCGGGATCTTGCAGGCGCAGCCGCCGCCGTGCGCGAACTGCGTGAGGCGTACGGGCGTTCCGGTCGGGGCGTGCATGAGGCTGGCTCCTTGTCGGGGATCGGTGGGGTGAGCCGGTAGCCTGGGCGGGCGTGGAGGCGTGTGGGTGCCTGGTGGCCCTCCCGGTCTTCAAAACCGAGGTGCCCGAGGATCTCGGGCAGGCGGGTTCGATTCCCGTCCGCCTCCGCTCTCCGCGTCGGCGGCGGGGCAGCGCCGGCATCGGTCGTCCACCCGTTCGGTCAGACCGCGCGCGTCCAGGAACTCCAGCAGCGGTACGGCGACCCGACGGGTGGTGTCCAGGGCCCGGCGGGCCTCGCTCAGGGTGAACGGCTGCGGCAGGCCGCGCAGTACGGCGACGGCACGGGTGTCCGCCCCCGGCAGCAGAACGATGCCGTCGGCGACCCGCAGCAGCGCGCCCGCGGTGACCGCGGCGGCCAGTTCCCTGCGACCGAGCCGCAGTTCGGCCAGGCGTCCGGCCTCCGGGGCGCGGAACGGGGCCCGTTCCAGGTCCTCGCGGAGTGCCTCGACGGCGGCCCGTACGTGCGGCGGGAGCGAGGGCCCCTCCGCTCCGGGGGCGTGCAGCCGACCGCCGCTCCGGCGCAGCGGCACCGTGCCCGGAGTGCCGGCGAGGGCGTCGACCAGCGCCCGGTCCGGCAGGTCGAGCAGCCGCCGGGCCGCCTCGGTGGGCAGTCCGGGGTCCAGTGGGTGATCCGCCGCGTACCGCCGCACCTCGGCGCCCAGCCGGTCCCGCAGCGCCGCCCAGTGCTGCGGATCGGCCAGCCAGTCACCGGCGACGGGAGCCGCGGGGGCGGTGACTCCCATGGCCTGCAGCTCCGTTCGGCGGACGAGGCGGCGCCGTCGCAGTTCGGCCGTGCCGTCCGGACGGCCGGTCAGCCCGGCCAGTTCGGCCGCTCTGGCCCGGGCCGCTCCCCGCCGGGTCAGTTCCGGCGGGCGGACGTCCAGCACCGTCACCCCGCACGGGGCGCGCCGTCGCCCGCCGGGTTCCCGCAGCACCGCCCGGTCGCCGATCCGCAGTGGCAGCCCGCGGGCCGCCGTCAGCCTGGCCGTGTCCGCGCCGAGCGGCCGTACGGTCACCGGCACCGCGGCGGTGCCGAGGTGCAGGGTGGTCGCACGGGGGAGGTCGCCGACGGGGGTTCCGGTGACCCGGACGTCGAACGTTCTGGTGAGCAGCCAGCGGTCCGGCGTCCACAGCACCTGGCCCCGGCCGAGCGCGGTGTCGGGGGCTCCGTGGACGTTGACCGCCACCCGCGCCACGCCGCCGACGGCGGACCGGTCCTCGCGCAGGCACTGCAGCCCGCGCACCCGCAGCGCGGTCGTGCCGTCCCCCGTCGTCAGCCGGTCGCCGACCCGCAGGGTGCCCGCGCCGAGCGTGCCGGTGACGACCGTTCCGTGACCGCGCACGGTGAACGCCCGGTCCAGCCACAGCCGTACGTCCGCGTCGGCGGGCGGGACGGGCAACGCGCCCGCCAGCCGGGACAGTTCCTTGCGCAGCTGTTCGAGTCCCTCGCCCGTCACCGCGCTCACCGCGACCGAGGGCACCGTGCCGAGGGAGGTGGCGGCCAGGCGTGCGACGGCGTCGGCGTGTACGGGCTCGGGATCGGCCAGGTCGCTGCGGGTCACGGCGAGCACGGCGTGGCGCACGCCGAGCGCGTCGAGGATCTCCAGGTGTTCCTGCGACTGCTCCTGCCAGCCCTGGTCGGCGGCCACCACGAACAGCACGGCCGGGACGGGTCCGACACCCGCCAGCATGGTGGCGACGAACCGTTCGTGGCCCGGCACGTCGACCAGGGCCAGGTACTCGCCGTCCGGCGGGTCGAGCCGGGTCCACACGAAGCCGAGGTCCAGGGTCAGGCCCCGGCGCCGCTCCTCCTCGAACCGGTCGGGTTCCATCCCGGTCAGCGCCCGGGCCAGCGCGGACTTCCCGTGGTCGACGTGTCCGGCGGTGGCCAGCACCCGCATGGCGGCTACCTCCCCTCGACGGCCCGTACGGCCTCGGCGAGGCGCTCGTCGTCCGCCGCCGACACCGCCCGCAGGTCGAGCAGACACCGCCCGGCCTCCAGGCGCCCCACCACGGGCACCGGCCCGGTCCGCAGCGGCAGGGCGTACCGCTCGGGCAGCGACAGGGCGGCACTGGGCAGGGTGACACCGGGTGCTCCGCCGCCGCCGACGGTCGCCTCGCTCGGGACGGCCCGTGCGTCGACGCCGTCGGCGCCCAGCAGGGCCGCGAGCCGCTCGGCACGCCGCCTCAGCGGTTCCGGTGCGGCACCGAGCGCCTCGACGGTGGGGGTCGGGGGGCCGGTCAGTGTGGCCTCGAGGGCGGCCAGCGTCAGTTTGTCCACGCGCAGGGCGCGGGCCAGCGGATGCCGGGACAGGGTGCCGATGAGGTCCTCACGGCCCAGGAGCAGTCCGCACTGGGGTCCGCCGAGGAGTTTGTCGCCGCTCGCCGTGACGAGCGCCGCACCCGCCGCCAACTGGGTGCGCGCATCGGGCTCTTCGGGCAGGACCGGATGCGGGGCGAGCAGCCCGGACCCGATGTCGACGACGACGGGGACGCCCAGGGGGGCGAGTTCGGTGACGGTAGCGGCGCGGGTGAACCCGGTGATCCGGAAGTTGGACGGGTGCACCTTCAGCACGAAGGCGGTCTCCGGCCCGACGGCCTCGGCGTAGTCGGCCGCGGTCGTGCGGTTGGTGGTGCCCACCTCGCGCAGCCGGGCGCCCGTGGAGACCAGCAGGTCGGGCAGGCGGAAGCCGTCGCCGATCTCCACCATCTCCCCCCGGCTGACGACGATCTCCCGGCCGGCGGCGAGCGCGGTGGCGGCCAGCACCAGTGCGGCGGCCCCGTTGTTGACGACGTGCGCGGCCCCGGCGGCCGGTACGGCGGCGCGCAGGGCGGCCAGGGCGGTACGGCCCCGGCGGGCCCGGACGCCGGTGCGCAGGTCGAGTTCGACGTCGGTGGGTCCGGCGGCCTCGTGCACGGCCTGCCGGGCCGCCGCGGAGAGCGGGGCCCGGCCGAGGTTGGTGTGCAGGAGCACGCCGGTGGCGTTGATCACCGGCCGCAGTCCGCCGACCGACTCCGGCAGCAGGGACACGGCCGTGTCGGCGACCGCGTCCGGCGGTACGGCGCCCTCGCGCGCCCGCTGCTGCGCCCGGTGGACCGCCGACTTCACCCGCGCCGTCCCCAGCCGGGCCGCCGCCCGGAGCAGCCGCGGATCGCGCAGCACGGTGTCGGTGCGCGGAATCCGCCGTCGTACGTCCGTGTCGACGCCTGCGCCCGTGGGATCCACCCGACTCCTCCGTTCAGGCCCGGTTGCCGGCCGGTCCTTCATCGTCCACCAGTGCCCCGGGCGAGGACGACGACACGCCGGGCGACGTGGTTCTCCGCGGCGAACCGTCCGGCGGGGCCTCGCTCCCCCGGGCTCATCCGTCCGTGCTGTCGCCGGCTCCGGCGCCCGGACGGTCCCGGCGGTGCCGGGTGCCGGGCAGCATCTCCTGCACCTTGGCCTTGAGGCCCTGCTTGACCATGGAGGAGCGGTCGCTGTCGCCCTTGAGCACGGCGGCGGCCGCGGCCTCGATCTGGTCCGCTTCCGCGTGCGGGGGAATCGGCGGCACGGCCGGGTCGGTGCGGAAGTCGATGACGAACGGCCGGTCGGCGGACAGGGCCCGGTCCCAGGCGGTCTCGACCTGCTCCGGCTTCTCCACGCGTACGCCGTCGAGCCCGATCCGCTGCGCGATCTCGGCGTACGGCAGGTCGGGCAGGGCTTGCGACGCCTCGAACTGCGGCGCGCCGGACATCGCGCGCATCTCCCAGGTGACCTGGTTCAGGTCTCCGTTGTTGAGGACGGCCACGACCAGCCGCGGATCGGCCCAGTCCCGCCAGTACTTGGCGGCGGTGACCATCTCCATCATGCCGTTCATCTGCATGGCCCCGTCCCCGACGAGAGCGATCGCGGGGCGCTCCGGGTGGGCGAACTTCGCGCCGATGGCGTAGGGCACACCGGGGCCCATGGTGGCGAGGGTGCCCGACAGGGAGCCGCGCATCCGTCCCCGCAGCCGCAGGTGGCGGGCGTACCAGTTGGCGGCGGAACCGGAGTCGGCCGTGATGATCGCGTCGTCGGGGAGCCTGCCGTCGAGAGCGTGGACCACGTACTCCGGGTTGACGGGGTCGGCGTCCACGGCGGCGCGCCGCTGCATCACCTCCCACCAGCGGGCGACGTCCTTCTCGACCTTCTCGCGCCAGGAGCGCTTCTTCTTCCGCTTCAGACGGGGCAGGAGCCGGCGCAGCGTCTCGGCCGCGTCACCGACGAGGTTCACCTCGAAGGGGTAGCGCAGGCCGATCATGTGCGGGTCGATGTCGATCTGCACTCCGCGTGCCTGGTCCAGCTCCGGCATGAACTGGGTGTAGGGGAAGCTGGAGCCGATCATCAGCAGGGTGTCGCAGTCCCGCATCAGCTCGTACGACGGCCGGGTGCCGAGCAGTCCGATGGCGCCGGTGACATAGGGCAGGTCGTCGGGGAGCACGTCCTTGCCGAGCAGTGCCTTGGCGACGCCCGCGCCGAGCACGTCCGCCAGTTGTTCCACCTCGGGGCGGGCTCCGCGGGCGCCCTGTCCGATGAGGACGGCGACCTTGTCGCCGGCGTTGAGGACGTCGGCTGCCCGTTCGAGGTCGGCGTCGGCGGGGACGGGGGCGTACCGGCCGAGTCCCATGCTGGAGGGCACCATCTTGAAGGCGTGCGTCGGAGGGGTGTACTCGAGCTGCTGCACATCGGCGGGGATGATGACGGCGGTGACGGTCCGCCGGGCGTAGGCGGTGCGGAAGGCGCGGTCGATGAGGTTGGGGAGCTGCTCCGGCACCGTCGCCGTCTCGCAGAAGTCGGAGGCGACGTCCTTGTACAGGCTCTGCAGGTCGACCTCCTGCTGGTAGGAGCCGCCCATGGCGCTGCGGTCGGTCTGCCCGACCAGCGCGACGACGGGCACGTGGTCGAGCTTGGCGTCGTACAGGCCGTTGAGCAGGTGGATGGCGCCGGGCCCCGAGGTGGCCGCGCAGACGCCGGCCCTGCCGGAGAACTTCGCGTAGCCGACGGCCTGGAACGCGGACATCTCCTCGTGCCGGGACTGGACGAACCGGGGCGTGTCGCCGGCTCGTTCCCACGCCGCCAGCAGGCCGTTGATGCCGTCGCCCGCATAGGCGAAGACGTGGTCCACCTCCCACTCGCGCAGGCGCTGGAGGACGTAATCGGAAACCTGCATGGCGGCCATCGACCTTCCGTTCCGCTCGTGCGCACCCGGCGGACCGGACGTGCGACCACTGTCGGGGGAAGGTGACCGGGTTCCGTGCGGTCCGGGGCGCAAACGTCGGGACGTCCACCGGGTGCGGGCGCCGGTGGGCGCAGTACGCCGGCCGCATCCGGCCCCCGGGAGCTGACCATGTGGAAGCGCAGGAAGCAGGCACGGCGTCCGGAGACGTGTTCCCCCTGGAGCTGTGCGACCTCTGCGCGGACACGTTCCCCGCGGACGAGGCGGTGCGCGGATACGTCGCGGACTCCTCGTCCGTCCACCCCACCGACGAGCACCACGACGGTCTGCGCCGCGTCACCGCCTGCGGCGAGGCCCACCTCGATGCGATCCGCCAGGAGTACGGGCGCCGGCCGTCCGGCCCGTCTGCGCTCTCCATGACCCAGCTCGCCCGCCGGACCGGGCTGCACGCATGCGACATCCGGCGGGCGATCGCCTGGCGCAACGAGCGACGCCGCCGGATGGCGGAGTGACCGGTGGCCCGGCCGGTGGAACGGCCGGGCCGTGCAGGTCAGACGGTGGCCGGGGCGGCGGGGCCGACCAGTTCGGACAGGACGTCCTCCATGGTCACGAAGCCGATGACCCTGCCGTTCTCCCCGACGGCCGCGGCGAGGTGACTGCCTTCGGCGCGCAGGGCGGTGAGTGTGTCGTCCAGCGGTGTGTCGATGCGCACCCGGGTGATCCGGTGCAGCGCGGTGCGCGGGAAGGGCCGGTCGCGGTCGGCGGCGCCGAGGGTGTCCTTGATGTGCAGGTAGCCCAGGACGGTGCCGTCGGGACCGGTGACGGGGAAGCGGGACAGGCCCGCCTCGGCGGCCAGCCGTTCCAGCCGGGCGGGGGTGACGGTGCGGTCGACGGTGCGCATCCGCTGTGCGGGCACGAGGATCTCGCCGACCGGCCTGGTTCCCAGTTCCAGCGCGTCCCGCAGCCGTTCGCCGTCGGCGGGATCGAGCAGGCCGGCCTCGCTGGAGTCGACGACCATCCGGGCGAGCTGGTCGTCGGTGAAGACCGACTCGACCTCGTCCTTCGGCTCGACGCGCAGCAGCCGCAGCAGCACGTTGGCGAAGGCGTTGATGCCGAACACGAACGGCCGCAGCGCCCGGGTCAGCGCCACCAGCGGCGGGCCCAGCAGCAGGGCGCCCGCCACGGGCGCGGCCAGCGCGATGTTCTTGGGCACCATCTCGCCGATGAGCATGTGCAGATAGGTGGCGAGGGTCAGGGCGATGACGAACGCGATGGGGTGCACCAGGCCGTGCGGGATGTGCACCGCCTCGAAGCCGGGCTCCAGCAGGTGCGCGATGGCCGGTTCGGCGACCGCGCCGAGCACCAGGGAGGAGACGGTGATGCCGAGCTGGGCGGTGGCCATCATCGCGGACAGGTGCTCCAGCGCCCACAGCGTCATGCGGGCGCGTTTCTCGCCCGCCTGGGCACGGGGTTCGATCTGGCTGCGGCGCACCGAGATCAGGGCGAACTCGGCGCCGACGAAGAACGCGTTGGTCAGCAGGGTCAGGGCGCCGATGGCGAGCTGCAGGGCGGTCATCGGGCTCCCTCCGTGACACGGTCGAGCGCGGGCGTGGCCGGTTCGGTGACGCGTATGCGGTCGGCGCGGTGGTGCTCGACCTCCAGCACGTCGAGCCGCCAGCCGTCGAGGTCCACGGCGTCCCCCTTGACGGGGATGCGGGCCAGGCGGGTCGCGATCAGTCCGGCCACGGTCTCGTAGGGTCCGTCCGGCGCGGTGAGTCCGATGCCGGAGAGCCGGTCGAGGCGGACGCTGCCGTCCGCCTCCCACACGCTGCGGCCGTCCTCGGTGGCGGGGGCGGGTGCCAGGTCGGGTGCCTCGAAGGGGTCGTGCTCGTCGCGGACCTCGCCGACGACCTCCTCGACGATGTCCTCCACGGTGGCCACGCCCGCCGTGCCGCCGTACTCGTCGATGATCACGGCCATGGTGCGGTGCGCGCGCATCCGCTCCAGCAGCCGGTCGGCGGTCAGGCTGTCGGGGACCAGCAGGGGCGGGGTGGTCAGGTCGGTGACGGGCGTGCCGGCCCGCCGCTCCGGCTCCAGGGCGAGCACGTCACGGATGTGGACGGTGCCGACGACCTCGTCGAGGCTGTCCCGGTAGACCGGGAAGCGGGACAGACCGGTGGCATGGCTGAGGGCGGCGGCGTCGGCGGCGGTGGCACGCACCTCCAGGGCCCGGACGTCGACCCTCGGGGTCATCACGTTCTCGGCGGTGAGCTCGCTCAGGTGCAGGGTGCGGACGAAGAGTTCCGCGGAGTCCGCCTCCAGGGCGCCCTCGGCCGCGGAGCGCCGGGCCAGCGCGCCCAGTTCCTCGGGAGTGCGCGCGGAGGCCAGTTCCTCGGCGGGCTCCAGTCCGAGGCGGCGCACGAAGCGGTTCGCCGTGCTGTTCAGATGCCCGATGAACGGGCCGAAGGCGGCGGTGAACGCGCGCTGCGGTCCCGCGACCACCTTCGCGACCGCGGACGGCCGGGAGATGGCCCAGTTCTTGGGGACCAGTTCGCCGATCACCATGAGCACGACGGTGGAAACCGTCACACCCAGCAAGGTCGCCGCCGTCGGGGCGGCGCCGCCCAGTCCGGCCGCCCGCAGCGGTCCGCGCAGCAGCGCGGCCAGGGACGGCTCGGCGAGCATGCCGATCACCAGGGAGGTGACGGTGATGCCGAGCTGGGCGCCGGACAGCTGGAGCGTCAGATGCCGTACGGCACGCAGGGCGCTCGCGGCGCCGCGCTCGCCGGCCTCGGCGGCACGCTCCAGCTCACCGCGCTCGACGGTGGTCAGGGAGAACTCGGCCGCGACGAACACCGCGCAGGCCAGGGTCAGCGCCAGGGCGAGCAGGAGCAGCAGGACCTCGGTCACCGTGCCACCCCCGCTCCCTCGTCGGCCGTACGGCGTGGACGCGCGGTGGTGGCACAGCTGCTACTGGGAGGATCACCCATCGGGAGACCGTAGCTCCTTCTCAAACACGTGGACGACATGTGGTGTGAAAGCAGGATGGCCTGTTTCTACGCCAACTGTAAAGGAGCCGCAAAGTCGTCGTGGTCCTCGGGGGACGCGGGGCGGCCGGGCGTCAGGTGATCTCCAGTACGTCCTTGACGGGGCGCCGGGGGGGCGCGGGGCCCCGGGGGCCGTAGCCGAGGCGCAGCACCATGTGCACCTGCCCGGTGCCTGCCGCCGGGTCGCGGGCCAGCAGGCGCAGCTCCGGCTCCTCCAGGGCGTGCGAGGTGAGGGAGGTCGCCAGGTCGGCCAGGGTGGCCTCCAGCAGGACCCGTTCCAGTGCCTGCCCGGCGCGCAGCCAGTCGGCGGGGCCTTCGCCGCGGGTACTGAGCAGGGCCAGGTGCGGCACGTCCTCGAAGGTCGTGGTGCCGCGGTCGGCCACCGTCCGGCGGCCCGCGAAGTCGCGCACGGGGGCCCTGCCGCCCTCCTTGCGGGGCCCGAACGCGTACTCCGGTACGCCGTCGACGGCGGTGTCCGCCTCCGCGCCCAGCCGCGTCCAGCGGAGCACGTCCTCGTTGCCGCCGGGGTCCAGCACGTCCCGGCTCTCCGCGTCCCGGACCAGGTCGAGCACGGTCTCTGCGTGCCAGGCGCCGGGGAAGAGCAGCTCGGCGCCCTCCTGGGCCGCGGCGTCCCGCAGAGCGGCCCGCACCTCGTCGGGGATGGCCTTTTCGGCGAAGGGGTGACGGCTGGTGTGCCGCTCCCGGACGGCGGGGTGCAGCCGGGCGAGCTCCGTGTCGGCGGGGCGGTGCGGGAGCGGGGCGGACAGCCGTACGGCGGCGAGCAGCAGCGGGTCGCCGGGCTCGGGCAGGAGGGCCGTCTCCGCGACGAGGTCCGCGTACGCGGCGGCGACCCGCAGGTTGAACAGAGCCGCCCCGCAGCCGATGTGCAGCGCCCGGTCGTCGGGGTCGGAGTGGGGCATGGCCCGTTCGGGATCGGCCCGCAGCAGCAGGAGATGCTCCGCGCGCCGGTAGTGGAAGCGCCAGGGCTGGGCGTTGTGCATGGACGGTGCCGCGGCGGCCTCGGCCACCAGCGTGGTCACCGTCCTGTCGTCGAGCGGTCGCGATGCCATGCCGTCCTCCTCGCACCCCGGCCGGCCCGGGCCGGCACTCGGCTCCACCTGTGGGTTCCCCCTTTCCGCCGCCGGGAACCGGAGCTCGGCGCCGGGCTCAGGGATCGACGACGAAGGACTGTTCGGTCCAGATGACCTTGCCGGTCGAGGTGTGCCGGGTGCCCCACCGGTGGGCGAGCTGGGCCACGATCATCAGTCCGCGTCCTCCCTCGTCCGTGGTGCGCGCGTGGCGCGGGCGCGGTGAGGTGCCGCTGCCGTCGCTCACCTCGCAGATGAGGCTGCGGTCCCGGATCAGGCGCAGGCCGATCGGTCCGGACGCGTACCGGATGGCGTTGGTGACCAGTTCGCTGACGATGAGCTCCGTGGTGAACTCGAGACTGTCCAGGCCCCACTCCGACAGCTGCCGCACCACGGCCGAGCGGGCGTCGCCGACGGCGGCCGGGTCGCTGGGCAGGTCCCAGGAGGCGACCTGGTGCGGCGAGAGGACCTTGGTCCGGGCGAGGAGCAGAGCGGCGTCGTCGGGCGGCGGGCCCGTGAGCAGCGTGTCGACGGCGCCCCGCCCGATCTCCTCCAGCGTCGTTCCGTACTCCGTGAGCGCCTGGCCCAGCCGGGTGATCCCGACGTCGATGTCCCGGTCGGCCGTTTCCACGAGGCCGTCGGTGTAGAAGGCCAGCAGGCTGCCCTCGGCGATCTCCAGTTCGGCGGACTCGAACGGCAGATATCCGAGGCCGAGCGGCGGCCCTGCGGGCAGGTCCAGCACCTCGGCGGCGTGGCCGGGCGTCACCAGGACGGGTGGCAGGTGCCCCGCGCGGGCGAGCGTGCACCGTCCGCCGACGGGGTCGTACACGGCGTACAGGCAGGTCGCTCCCATGAAACCGGCACCCTCGGCGCCCTCGGCGGACGCCGGCTCGCTGTCGTCGTGGGCCCCCATGAGGCCGATGACCAGATCGTCGAGGTGGGCGAGCAGTTCGTCGGGCGGGAGGTCCAGGTTGGCGAGCGTGCGCACCGCGGCGCGCAGGCGTCCCATGGTCGCCGCCGCGTTCATCCCGTGTCCGACGACGTCGCCGACGACGAGGGCGACCCGGGCGCCGGACAGCGGGATGACGTCGAACCAGTCGCCGCCCACGCCGCTGGGGACGCCGGCCGGCTGGTACCACGAGGCGACCTCGAGCGCCGATCCCCCGCTCAGGGCCTGCGGCAGCAGGAACTGCTGCATGGCGCGGGAGGCGGTGCGCTCGCGGGTGAAGCGGCGGGCGTTGTCGACGCACACCGCCGCGCGGGAGACGATCTCCTCGGCCAGACGCACGTCGTCGTCGTCGAACGGGGCGAAGCGGCGCGACCGGGCGAAGGTCGCCACGCCCAGGGTGACGCCGCGCGCCCGCACCGGCACCACCATCAGCGAGCGGAAGTCGTACTTCAGGAGCGACGCGCCCAGCGAGGGGTCCTCGGTCACCCAGGGGCTGGCGGTGCGGTCCAAGGTCCGTTCCACCAGGGTCCTGCTCTCCAGCAGGCAGTGCGTCACGGGCGAGGACGGGGCACGGCGGACGGCTTCCCCGACGGCCAGGCTGCCCTCGGGGCACCCCTCGCGCACCGACGCCTGCCCGGCGCGGCGGATCACCGGTGCCATGCCCACCGGCCCGGGGGCCGGCTCCTCGCCCCTCATCACGGAGTCCAGCAGGTCGACCGCCACGAAGTCGGCGAGGGCCGGCACGGCCTCGTCGGCCAGTTCCTGCGCGGTCCGCCGTACGTCGAGGGTGCTGCCGATGCGGGCGCCGGCGTCGTTCAGCAGCGCGAGGCGTTCCTGCGCCCGCCGGCGTTCGGTGACGTCGATGAGCATGTACAGGATGCCCACGGTGCGGTCGCGGCGGTCCCTCATCCCGAAGAAGGACGCGGAGATGGCGCGGGCGCGCTCGGGGTCGTCGGAGGTGGTGACGAACTCGCAGTCCATGACGGGGCGGCCGGTGTCCAGGACGGTGCGCATCTTCTCCTGGAAGAGCGCTGCCTCGGCGGGCGGCAGCACCTCGTGCACCTGCCGCCCCAGACGGTCCCCGAGGGGGACCAGACGGTCCAGGGGCTCGTTGACCCAGACGAAGCGGAGATCGGTGTCGAGGACCGCCAGTCCGACCGGCGCGTGGGCGAGGAAGGAGGTGAGCATCAGCTGGCTCATGCCTCCGCCGGGCATGCGCCAGAAGGCCCGCTTGGGCGGCCGGCCGACGTACCGGCCGAACAGGAGGGCGGCCGCCGTGGCGACCAGGACGCCCGGCACCATTTCGTAGACCCCCGATTCGAGCGGTCCGAGCACGGGATTGATGCGGTTCCACAGCAGCACCGTGCCGGCGCCCGACACGATTCCGGCCATGGCCCCCGCCCAGGTCATGCGGGGCCAGTACAGCGACAGCAGGACCACCGGCCCGAAGGCGGCCCCGAATCCGGCCCAGGCGTGGGCGACGAGATTGAGCAGTGCGTCGCCTCTGAGCGCGATGACGAACGCCACCAGGATCACCAGGACGACCGTGCCGCGCCCCACCCACACCAGCGCGCGGTCGCCGGCGCGGCGGTTGAGGAAGGCCCGGTAGAAGTCCTCGGTCAGGGCCACGGACGACACCAGGAGCTGGCTGTCGGCGGTGGAGATGACGGCGGCGAGCACGGCGATCAGCATCACGCCGGCGACCCACGGGTTGAGCAGCGTCCGTGCCAGTTCGATGTACACCGTGTCGGGGTCGGACAGCGACGGCACGAGTTCCCCGATGCCGGCCAGGCCGACGAGGGTGGCGCCGGCGAGCACCAGCACGACCCATGCGGTGCCGATGCGACGGGCGGCGGGGACGTCGCGGGTGCTGCGGATGCTCATGAACCGGGCCAGGATGTGGGGTTGCCCGAAGTATCCGAGGCCCCAGGCGAGCAGCGAGACGATCGCCACGACACCGAGGGTTCCGTCGGCGGACCACAGACCGCCCCCGTAGTCGACCAGGGCCCCGGGGTCCCGCAGGGCGGGCTCCCTGCTGTCGAGTGCCTCGCCCAGGGCGCCGAAGCCGCCGACGGCCGCGATGGCGGTCGCGGGCAGCACGATCAGGGCGAGGAGCATGAGCGTGGCCTGCAGGACGTGGGTCAGGCTCACCGCCAGGAAGCCGCCCAGCGCCGAGTAGACGACGATGACCAGGGCCGTCACGGTGACGCCCAGCCCGAAGCGGAGGTCGAAGACAGTGTTGAACAACAGCCCGCCCGCCACCAGACCGCTGCTGACGTAGAGGGTGAAGAACACCAGCGTCACCGCGGCCGAGACGAGTCTGAGCATCCGGGTACGGTCCTCGAACCGCTCCTCCAGATAGGCCGACAGACTGACCGCGTTCCCGGCCCGCTCGGTGTAGGTGCGCAGCCTCGGTGCGACGAAGAGCCAGTTCAGGTAGGTGCCCGCGGCCAGGCCGAGCGCGATCCACGCGGAGCCGATGCCCGCCGCGTAGACGGCTCCGGGGAGGGCCAGGAACAGCCAGCCGGACATGTCGCTGGCCCCCGCGGACAGGGCGGCGACGGGCGGCCCGAGACGGCGTCCGCCGAGGGCGAAGTCGGAGAACGTGCGCGTGCGGGTGCAGGCCCAGACACCCGTTCCGACCATGGCCACCACGTACAGCGTGAACATGGTGACGATCGGCGCACTCAAGTTGAACATGTGGTCCTCGCCCGGGAAGTCCGCGATCAGGGGCACACCCATCGGTCCGGCCGGCGGTTCGGTACTCCGGCGTCAAATCTACAGATTTCGAACAAGCCCAACCATGCGGATGCCCGGACCACGGGCTCGGCGACCGCGGGACGACGGCCCGGCACCCCTCCGCGCACCCTTCCCTGGTAGGTTCTACAGTGCTGTAGAAATAACGGCGCCCGGAGCGTCAGGCCCGGGCACCCCTCCCGACACGTACGGAGTCCTCATGGCCCTGTGGGACCGCCTCAAGGAGTCTGCGTCCCAGATGCAGACCCAGCTGACGGCCAGGAAGAACGACCTCAGGAGCGGCGCCTTCCGCGACGCCGGCATGGCGATGTGCGCCCTGGTGGCGGCCGCGGACGGTTCGGTCGACCCGTCCGAGCGACAGCGCGTGGCCCAGCTCATCGGCACCAACGAGGTGCTGCAGAACTTCCCCGCGGACGATCTGCGCCGCCGCTTCGAGGACAACCTCGCCAGGCTCACCACCGACTTCGCCTTCGGCAAGGTGAGCGTCCTGCAGGAGATCGCCAAGGCGAAGAAGAAGCCCGCGGAGGCGCGGGCCGTGATCCAGATCGGCATCGTGATCGGCGGCGCCGACGGCGACTTCGACAAGCACGAGCAGGCCGTGGTCCGCGAGGCGTGCTACGCCCTCGGCCTGCCGCCGCACGAGTTCGACCTCTGACCGGCCCGGATCACAGGGGGGTGGCCGCGTAGAGGATCCGGACCATCGTCACCGTGGAGTTCGCCGACGCCATGGCGGACACGGCCGCCCCCGCGGCCGCGCCCCACGCCGCAAGTCCCACCAGGGTGAACAGGGACGGCCAGCGCCGTACCGCCGGGGCCGGCGCGAGCAGCGCCGCCACGCGGCGCGGAACCGGCCCGGGTGCGGCGAGAGACGCGAGGGTGGCGACGGGAGTGCCCCGCGACACCAAGGCCGCCTTGCCGATCGCGTGCGCCACGGTGCGGCGGCTGCCGACGGTCTGCGCCGCGTCCTCGTCCGCCCACCGTTCCGCCGTGTACGCCACCGCCGTCCGCAGCGGCCGCAGGAAGGGGTTGGCCCGTGCGGCCAGCTGAACCGTGAGGAGGAAGCGGTGGTGGCCGGCCGCCAGATGGGCCCGTTCGTGCGCGAACAGCGCCCGGCGCTCGGCCGGCGCGAGACTCCTGAGCAACCCGGTGGTCACCACCACCCGGCCCCTTCGCCCGCCCGGCAGCGCGTAGGCGTACGGCTCGGCGTCCGGGAGAACCGCCACCTCCGTCCCCCGCAGCCCGGCGAGTGCCCGGTGGGCGCGTCGGCGCACCCGGCCGTGCCGCCACAGCGTCCGGCCGCACGCCGTCAGCACCGCGCACAGGGCGGGGATCGCGGCCTTCCCGACGACCTCGTCGTAGGGGACCGCGGCGCGCACCTCGGGGTCCGACCAGCCGTCGGGCAGCGGGTTCCCGGGCAGCTGGGCGGTACCGACCACCATCGCCAGCGCCAGGCACACCGTGCTGCACGCCGCCATCACCGCCGCCACCCCGGTCAGCAGCCGGGTCGCGGTGCGCGGGTGCAGACGGTGCTCCGCGAGGCGCGCGATCGGCCACGCCGTCAGGGGCAGCACCAGCGGCAGAAAGACGAACACCCCCATGGCGGCTCAGTCTTCCCCGTCGTTCCCCGGCCGGCCCAGCAGTTCCCGCAGGAGGCGTTCGTCGTCCGGTCCGAGACCGGTGACGAAGCTGGCCAGCACCGCCTCCCGGTCGCTCTCGGCGTCGAGGACCCTGCGCATCTTGTGGGCGGCCAGGCCCGCCTGGTCCGACGCGGAGGTCCACGCGAAGGACCGGCCCGCGCGCTCCCGGGTGACCGCGCCCTTGGCCAGCAGCCTGGTCAGGATGGTGATGACGGTCGTGTAGGCGAGGTCTCCGCCGAGCCGCTGCTGCACCCAGCCGGCCGTCGCCGGGCCGTCCGCCTCCCGCAGCGCGGCCAGGACGAGTGCCTCCAGCTCACCCTGCCCCCGCCGCCGGGAACGCTGCCGCTGCTCCGCCACGCCCTGTCTCCCTTCCGCCACCTCCGGTCACCCGGGCCGCCATCGTATAGACGCCCGCCCGCAACACCTGAGCAGCCCCGAGGAACCCGCACTTGTTCTACAGTGATGTCGATGTGCGACCGGGCCTCGGAGAAGGAGCAGGACACCCATGTTCGGACTGAGTGAGCTGGCCGTCATCCTCGTCGTCGTCATCGCGGTACTCGCCGCCAAGAGGCTCCCCGACCTCGTCCGCTCGGCAGGCAAGTCGACCCGCATCCTCAAGGCCGAGGCGCGGGCCCTGCGGTCCCCCGCCCCCGAACGGACCTCGTCACTCTCCGAGGGGAGAGTAACGAATCGGACATTCGGGAAGGCGGAGAAGGTGAACGAGGAGGAGCGCGACGGGCTCCGCCCCTGAGCCTGGCGCGAGGAGTAGGCATGGCCGAGGAACAGACCGCCCTCCACCCACGGCCGGACGGTTCCTCGGCCTCCGCCCCCGACCTCCGGCGCACCGGCATCGGTCAGGATCACTGGTATCCCGTCGCCGTCTCCGCGAGCGTCCCGCGGAACGAGACGTTCGCCGCCACGTTCGCGGGCCGGCGGATCGCGCTGTACCGCAGCGCGTCGGGGACCGTGCACGCCCTCGAGGACCGGTGCGCACACCGTCAGGTGCCGCTGAGCATGGGCGTGGTGGAGGGCGAGGTCCTCCGCTGCTGCTACCACGCCTGGGCCTACCGCGGGGACGGCCGCATCTCGCAGATCCCCTATCTGACCAAGGAGTGCGCACGGCCGCCGCGGGGTGTCCGCGCGTATCCGGTCCACGAGGCCCACGGTCTCGTCTTCGTGTTCCCGGGCGACCCCGCGAAGGCAGCCACGACGCCCGTGCCCCGGCTCCCCGCGGTGACTTCCCCCCGGCACCGGACGATGACGTTCTCGCGCACCGTGCGCTGCCACTACTCGTTCCTGCACGAGAACCTGCTCGACATGAACCACCAGTTCCTGCACCGGGGTGTGGTCGGCAGGATCCGGCCCCAGCTTCTCGGCTACGAGACCGGCCCCCGCTCCGTGGAGGCGCGGTACCTGTTCCGCTCCACCGGCGGGCGGAAGGACCGAGGCGCCCGGCTGCTGGCCGCCGAGGGCGTCCGGAGCTCCGGGCGGCCCGACCTCCTCACGATCCGGACGGAGTACCCCTACCAGACCCTCCTGTCCGTGCCGGAGAACGCCGACGTCCCGGCGTTCTCCCTCTGGGCGGTCTATGTACCCGAGGACGCCGAGCAGCGCGTCAGTCATGCCTACGGCCTGCTCTCGATCGCGAAACCGCCGGTTCCCGGCGCCCTGCGTCTCGCCTGGCCGCTCATCCGGCGCTTCACCGAGCGGGTGTTCGCCGAGGACCGCATGGCGGTCGAGGCCGAGCAGCGGGCCTGGGACGAGCAGGGCGAGGACCGCAACCGGGAGATCTTCCCGCTGATCCTCGACCTGCGCGCGGTACTGCGGGCCAACGGCACGCCACTCGGCCCCGGGTGTGCGTCCGGGCGGCCGGACTGACCGCTACGCGCGCCGGTCGCGCAGGGCGGCGAGCGCGACGTCGAGCGAGGCGGCGCGAGGGCGGTTGTGGGGCAGCCTGCCGAGCAGCACCGCCATGCCGCAGGTGTTGGTGAGGGCGGAGAACACCAGTCCGGCGGCGACTCCCGCGGCGAGGAGCTGGAAGGCCGGGTGCACGAGCAGACCGAGCACGAGGCCGAGGAGCACCAGCGACCCGGCCGTGCAGCGCACCTGGCGCTCCATGCTCCAGACCGACCGGGTGTCGCAGGCCGCGGGACGGTGCAGGTCCCGGCCCTCGGACGCCCAGGCCCCGGTTCCACCGGCGAGCGTGGCGGCGTGGATGCCCTCCCGGGCGAGGAGCGTGCCGGCCTTCTCGGAGCGTGCACCGGAGGCGCACACGAGGAGGAGGCCGCCGTCCCGTGCGGCGTGCCGGAGTTCCGGCAGGGCCCGGCGGATGTGGTCCAGGGGGATGTTGAGGGCGCCGGGCAGATGTCCGGAGGCGAACTCTGCGGGCGTGCGCACGTCGATGACGGTGAACTCCTGCAGCCGGTTCTCGGCGTGGCCGGTTTCCAGGGTGGTCGGGGTGAGGGGGCTGGTCATGACAGGCAGTGTTCCTTCGTGGTCGGCGGGACGCGGAAACCGGGACGTACTGTACCCCCAGGGGTATATTCCGAGGGAGTGGTCGTGGATCCGGAACTCGAGGGGGCGAATCTCGCGTCCGTGCTGAACCGGCTGCGGCGTGCGCAGGGCGCAGATTGTGTGGCGAGCCGCCCCTCGGCCTCGAAGTCGAACGAGTCGCCGCGTCATCGATGCGTGACCTTCGCTCCACCAAGGCAGATACTTCCGAGAGGAGGACTTCAGCCGACCCGTGTCAGACCGCCCGGCGGACCTGCCGAGCCCCAGGAGGTACTCATGAAGATGCTGATCAACGTTCCGGAGACCGTGGTCGCTGACGCGTTGCGCGGAATGGCCGCGGCGCACCCCGAGCTGGCGGTGGACGTGGAGAACCGGGTGATCGTCCGCAAGGACGCCCCGGTGGCCGGGAAGGTCGGCCTGGTGTCCGGCGGGGGTTCCGGGCACGAGCCGCTGCACGGCGGGTTCGTCGGGCCGGGAATGCTGTCGGCGGCCTGTCCCGGCGAGGTGTTCACCTCCCCCGTGCCCGATCAGATGGTGCGGGCCGCGGCGGCCGTGGACAGCGGGGCCGGGGTGCTGTTCATCGTCAAGAACTACACCGGTGACGTGCTCAATTTCGACATGGCCGCCGAGCTGGCCGAGGACGAGGGCATCCAGGTCGCCAAGGTGCTGGTCAACGATGACGTGGCGGTGACCGACAGCCTGTACACGGCCGGCCGCCGCGGCACGGGTGCGACGCTGTTCGTGGAGAAGATCGCGGGCGCCGCGGCCGACGCGGGCATGCCGCTGGAGCGGGTGGAGGCGATCGCCCGGCAGGTGAACGAGAACTCCCGCACCTTCGGCGTGGCCCTGAGCGCCTGCACCACTCCGTCCAAGGGCACCCCGACCTTCGACCTTCCCGAGGGTGAGCTGGAGCTGGGCATCGGCATTCACGGCGAACCGGGCCGGGAGCGGCGGCCGATGATGACGTCGGGCGAGATCGCCGAGGCCGCCCTGGACGCGATCCTGGACGACCTCACCCCGCGCAACCCCGTCCTGGTGCTGGTCAACGGCATGGGCGCCACCCCGCTGCTGGAGCTGTACGGCTTCAACGCCGAGGTGCAGCGGGTGCTCGGCGAGCGCGGTGTCCCCGTGGCCCGCGTCCTCGTCGGCAACTACGTCACGTCCCTCGACATGGCGGGCGCCTCGGTCACTCTCTGCCAGGTCGACGAGGAACTGCTGCGGCTGTGGGACGCGCCGGTGCGCACTCCGGGGCTGCGCTGGGGCATGTGAGGCGGAGCCGGGACCACCGTTCGGACGTACCTACCACGCAAGGAGTTCCCGTGCTCGACGCCGACTTCTTCCGCCGCTGGATGACGGTCACCGCCGCATCCGTGGACCGCGAGGCGGAGCGCCTCACCGCCCTCGACTCACCGATCGGGGACGCGGACCACGGCACCAACCTCCAGCGCGGATTCCGGGCGGTGAGGGACGCCCTGGACAAGGAGCCGCCGGCCACCCCCGGGGCGGTGCTGACCCAGGCCGGGCGCCTGCTCATCTCGACGGTCGGCGGTGCGTCCGGTCCGCTGTACGGGACGCTGCTGCGCCGCGCCGGGAAGACGCTCGGGGACGACGCCGAGGTGGACGAGCGCCGGCTGGCCGAGGCGCTGCGCGCCGGGGTGGACGCGGTGATGCAGCTCGGCGGCGCCGCGCCGGGCGACAAGACGATGATCGACGCGCTGGTGCCCGCGGTGGACGCGCTCGGCGACTCCTTCACCGCGGCCCGCGACGCCGCCGAGGAGGGGGCCGTGGCGACGACGCCGCTGCGGGCCCGCAAGGGCAGGGCCAGCTATCTGGGCGAGCGCAGCGTCGGGCACCAGGATCCGGGCGCCACGTCGTCGGCGCTGCTGATCGCCGCGCTCGTCGACGCCTCGGCGGACACGGAGGCCGGCGGTGAGTGACGAGAAGCTGGTGGGGGTCGTCCTGGTGTCGCACAGCGCGGCGGTCGCGGCCTCGGTGGCGGAGCTGGCGAAGGGGCTGGCCGGGGCCGGCGACGTGGTGCCGGTGGCTCCCGCGGGCGGTGCCGAGAGCGGCGGCTTCGGCACCAGTGCCGAGTTGATCTCCGCGGCGGCCGCGTCCGTCGACCGCGGGGCCGGGGTCGCGGTGCTGACCGACCTGGGCAGTGCGGTGCTCACCGTGAAGGCGCTGCTCGCCGAGGGGGACGAACTCCCCGCGCACACCCGGCTGGTGGACGCGCCGTTCGTCGAAGGTGCGGTGGCCGCGGTGGTCACGGCGTCCACCGGGGCGGACCTGGCCACGGTGGAGGCGGCCGCGACGGAGGCGTACACCTATCGGAAGGCGTGAGGGGCGCGGCGCCGCCCCGCCGTCCGTTCAGCCGTCGCCGTCGACGAACTCCCGGGCCAGCCGCCTCCCCTCGGTGACCGCGGCCGTGCGGTCCTCGATGGGGGTCACCTCGCTGTTCTTGAACACGATGTAGGTGACCCCGGAGGGGGTGCCGCCGGCCCGCGGGTCCGGGTCGATTCCGAGCGACTCGGCCGCGGCGTAGGACGCCTCGCCGATGATGCCGGCGGGGCCGGTGTCGCCGACGACCGCGTACCGGACACGGTCGCGGTACACCATCGCCGCGACCGATCCGCCCCGCACGCCGTGGGTCCGGTGGTTCCATACTCCGCTGAGGCGGGAACCACGACATAGGGCAGCGCCTCGGCCTTCAGCGGCCGGCCGTCGGACTGGACGAAGGCCGTGGAGGGGGAGAAGTACGGGTCGGTGCCGGCGTTGCAGCGGCGGCCGGGCCGGCCGTCGCAGTCGATGTCCATGTCGGCCTTCCAGAAGACGGCGTCACGGGAGCCGCACACCGCGACGGTGGCCCGGGCCCCCTGGTCCTTGCGGTAGCGGCCGCGGGAGACCGGCGTGCACGCGCTCACCCTGGCGAGCAGTTCCGCGGCGGTGACCGGCTCCGCACGCGCTGGCGACCCGCGGTCGGCGCGCCGGGCGGGGGCGGGGTCGGTGCGTCGTACCGGAGCGGGGGTGGCCCGTCGAACGGAAACCGGGTCGGCGTGCCGTGCGGCCGGTTCGGTGCGGGGCTGGGGTGCGGCGGGGGGTGCCGGAGGGGCCAGCAGGGCGACACCGGCCATGGCCAGGGTGATCGACTGGACACGGGACACGTTCAAGAGGGCCTCTCGTCGGGGGCACTGACGCACACTCACGGGCACTCTGCCCCATTACGCCCCGATATGGCGGTGCGACGGCCCCGACGGGGCCGGACGACGCACGATCGCACCAGTGACGGACAGGGGGCCGGAGCCCGAGCTCTTGTCCACTCGGGCCGTCCGGCCGCCCGCACCGGCACGGGATCTGCGACGACAGCGGTCCGCGCCCTGGGCCGAACTCCCCTGCGACGCAAGACGGTTCGACCCGTTCAGACCTTCAGCATACGTAATGCGCGGCGACTCCCCTCCCTTCCGCCCTCTTGATGTGACCGCGTCAGCGGCGTCATATTGGTACGGACCATTCTCCGAACCCGTCCGGTGTGCCACCCCGGGAGGCAGAGTCGTGCGTGGCGTTCCCCCAGCCGTGTCCCCGCGTCGCCTCCTCGCGCTCTGCGGGGTTCTCCTCCTGGCCGCCTCCTGCCGCTGGGGCGGGTCGGACGACGCGGGCGGCGAGCGGCCGCCCGGGGCACCCACCGGTGTCACGGCGGAGGCGGGCAGCGCCACCAGTGTGCACGTCATGTGGAACGCGGTCGCCGCCGCCGACGCGGAGGTGAGCCGGTACGAGGTCTACCGGGGCGCGACGAAGGTCGAGGACGTTCCCGGCTCCGCGCACATGGTGGACGTCACCGGGCTCCGGCCCGCGACCTCCCATGTGTTCACGGTGCGGGCCCGGGACGTGGAAGGGCGGCTCGGCCCGCCCAGCCGGGAGGTCCGGACGACGACACCCCGGGTGACCGCCGCCGACGGCTCCCCGCCCACGCGTCCGGAGCGGTCGCGCGGCCGGGCGGTCGGAAGCCGGGCGGCGCAGCTGTCGTGGTCCGCCTCGAAGGACGACCGGGACGTGGTGTCGTACGACATCCACCAGGGCGGCACGAAGATCCACAGTGTGGCCGGCAACCAGACGTCCACCGTGGTCACCGGTCTGCGCCCGGGCACCCGCTACGTCTTCACCGTCCGGGCCCGGGACGCGGCCGGCAACCTCTCCCCGCCCGGCGCCGCCGTCCGTCTCACCACCGCGGGCAGCGCGGAGGGCGGGGACGGCACCGCGCCCACCGGCTTCCGCGCCACGAGCCAGTGGTCCGACGGCGCCCACCATCTGGTCCTCACCTGGGTGCCCCCGCGCGTGGACGGCGTGATCACCGAGTACGAGGTGCGCCTGGACGGCCGTACCGCCACCTCGCTCGTCCACGGCGGGGAAGCACCGCGCGACCGGGCGACGTACCGCTTCTATCTGGGCCGGAAGGCAGGGGTCACGCACCGGGTGCGGATCCGGGCGATGCTGCCGGACGGCACCTGGGGCGGTTTCTCGGCGGAGCGCACGGTGACGACGGGTCCCGGCGGCTGACCCGCCCTCGCGTCGGCCGCCCGGAGGAAGCCGTCACCTGCCCGGATGCCGCCGGAGTGCGCACGGGTGCGGCTGCCCGTTGGCTTGCCTCGTGGCAGCACGGGCGCTCCCCGACCTCGGCGGCGCAAGGGATGTACCGCCGGCCGTGCCGCCGGAAGGCAGTCCACATGCGTATCTCGAAGCCACTGCTCCGCTCCGGACCGGTCGTGGCAGCCGCCGCCGCGCTCGCCCTGACATCGGCCGGACCGGCCGCGGCGGCCGGGATCTCCGTCAGCACCAGCGGGTCGACGGTCTCGGTCACCACCAGCGCGTGCACCCAGATCAACGGCAACTGGGGCACCGCATCGCTGCTCAACAGCAGTCAGACGAACTTCTCGCAGGGCCGTCAGGTGGCGCTGTCGGGGACCGGTGCGGGACAGTCCGCGGCCTGGTCGAACGTCGGCGCGGGCACCTACACGGTGATCGTGGTGTGCTCGAACGGCAACACCGCAGGCACCCAGGCCGTCGTCGTCACCCCCGCGCCCAGCCCGTCGGTCACTCCCACCGCGTCACCCACCCGCGGAGTGATGGGCGGCATCGGCGGCGGCTCGACGGACTACGGCACGGTCACGCTGGTGGCGGGCGGCTCGCTGGTCGGCACCGGCCTGCTCGCCACGGCCTGGTACCTGCGCCGACGCGCCAAGCCGCGTCACTTCTAGGGTGTCGATCCGAACGCCCCCCAAGGTCCGGCGCCGGCCGCCACCACGTCCGACGCGCTCCGGTCGGGCGGCCGGCGCCGCCACGTCCTCCCGTGCGGCGGTCACTCCTCGCGGGCGTCCGGCCGCTCCTGCTCCCCCGCGCCGGGCAGCCGGGCGAACTCCTCCAGCGCGTGGTCGAGCCACTGGGTCCAGAAGGTCTCCAGATCGATGCCGGCCCGCAGGACCAGGTGCCGCAGCCGGTCCTGGGGCTCGTCCCTGCCGGGCGGGAAGTCGCGCCGCTCGATCTCCCGGTACGTCTCCAGCTGTCGTGCGTGCAGCTCCCGGTGGCGACGCAGATCCGACTGCAGGCCCTCGGTTCCGACCACGGCCGCCGCCCTGAGCCGCAGCAGCATCGCATCGCGATGGGGCTTGGGGTCCTGGGACGCGGCGGTCCAGCGGGCCAGTTCCTCCCGCCCCGCCGGCAGCACCTCGTAGGTCTTCTTCTGCCCCCTGGCCGGCTGCTCGGGGGCCAGGGCCCTGATCAGGCCCTCGGCCTCCAGCTTCCCGAGCTCGCGATAGATCTGCTGGTGCGTGGCGGACCAGAAGTAGCCGATCGACCTGTCGAACCGGCGGGTCAGCTCCAGCCCCGACGACGGCTTCTCGAGCAGGGCGGTGAGGATCGCGTGCGGGAGTGACATGGGCTCATCCTAGGGACGGGCCGCGCCTCCCCTACAGCGCCGCCGCCAGCTCCGTGCCCTGCTTGATGGCGCGCTTGGCGTCCAGTTCGGCGGCCACGTCGGCGCCGCCGATCAGGTGGACGGGCCGTCCGGCCGCGAGGAGGGTCTCGTACAGGTCGCGGCGCGGTTCCTGCCCGGTGCACAGGACGATGGTGTCGACCTCGAGGACGGTGCTCTCGCCGTCGACGGTGAGGTGCAGTCCGGCGTCGTCGATCCGGTCGTAGCGCGCGCCCGGGACCATGGTGACCCCGCGGTGCCTGAGTTCGGTGCGGTGGATCCAGCCGGTGGTCTTGCCGAGTCCGGCGCCGACCTTGGAGGTCTTGCGCTGGAGCAGATGGACGGTGCGCGGCGGGGCGGGCCGCTCGGGTGCGGCGAGCCCACCGGGGCCGCGGTAGTCGAGGTCGACGCCCCACTGACGGAAGTACGTCGCCGGGTTCTCGTGCGCCTTCTCGCCGCCGTCGGTGAGGAACTCGGCGACGTCGAACCCGATGCCGCCCGCGCCGAGGATCGCGACCCGGTCGCCGACAGGGGCGCCGTCACGGAGCACGTCGAGGTAGCCGAGCACGCTCGGGTGGTCGACGCCGGGGATCTCGGGTACGCGCGGATTGACGCCGGTGGCGACGACGACCTCGTCGTATCCGTCCACGTCGTCCGCGGTGACGCGGGTGTCCAGCCGTATGTCGACGGCCAGTTCCTCGAGACGGGTGCGGAAGTAGCGCAGGGTCTCGTCGAACTCCTGCTTGCCGGGGACCTTGCGGGCGACGTTGAGCTGGCCGCCGATCTCGCTCGCGGCGTCGAACAGCGCGACGTCGTGGCCGCGTTCTGCGGCGCTGACCGCGCAGGCGAGGCCGGCCGGTCCGGCGCCGACCACGGCGACGCGCTTGCGGCGGCGGGTCGGGGCCAGCACCAGCTCGGTCTCGTGACAGGCGCGCGGGTTGACCAGGCAGGAGGTGATCTGCCCGCTGAAGGTGTGATCCAGGCAGGCCTGGTTGCAGCCGATGCAGGTGTTGATCGCCTCGGGGCGGCCGTCGGCGGCCTTGGCGACGAAGTCGGGGTCGGCGAGCATCGGGCGGGCCATCGACACCATGTCCGCGCAGCCCTCGGCGAGCAACTGCTCGGCGAGTTCGGGGGTGTTGATGCGGTTGGTGGTGACCAGCGGGACCGACACCTCGCCCATGAGCCGCTTGGTCACCCAGGTGTAGGCGCCGCGCGGCACGGAGGTGGCGATGGTGGGGATGCGGGCCTCGTGCCAGCCGATCCCGGTGTTGATGATCGTGGCGCCGGCGGCTTCGACGGCCTGGGCGAGGGTGATCACCTCGTCCAGGGTGGAGCCGCCGGGCACCAGGTCGAGCATGGAGAGGCGGTAGATGACGATGAAGTCCTCGCCGACCGCCTCGCGCACCCGGCGGACGATCTCCACGGGGAAGCGCATCCGGTTCTCGTAGGAGCCGCCCCAGCGGTCGGTGCGGTGATTGGTCCCCCGGGCGATGAACTCGTTGATCAGATAGCCCTCGGAGCCCATGATCTCGACGCCGTCGTAGCCGGCCTGCCGGGCGAGGCGGGCGGCGCGGGCGTAGTCGTCGACGGTGCGCTCCACCTCGGCGTCGGTGAGCTCGCGTGGCGGGAAGGGGCTGATCGGCGCCTGGAGGGGGCTGGGGGCGACCAGGTCCCGGTGGTAGGCGTAGCGGCCGAAGTGCAGGATCTGCATCGCGATGCGCCCGCCCTCGCGGTGCACGGCGGCGGTGACGACGCGGTGCTGCTCCGCCTCGGCCTCGGTGGTGAGCCTGGCGCCGCCCTCGTAGGGACGCCCCTCGTCGTTGGGGGCGATGCCGCCGGTGACGATGAGACCGACGCCGCCGCGGGCGCGGGCGGCGTAGAACTCGGCCATGCGGGAGAAGCCGTTCTCGGCCTCTTCCAGGCCGACGTGCATGGAGCCCATGAGGACCCGGTTGGGCAGCGTGGTGAAGCCCAGGTCGAGGGGGGTCAGCAGGTGGGGGTAGCGGCTCATCGGGCCCTCCGTGCGCGCGGTGTCGTGCCTGTAGTTGTAAGGCACGCGCATCGGTTATGCAACTAGTTGCATAAAGCGTGACGGAGGGCACAGGGGTCGGCGCGGCGTCAGAGGCGTCACCGGCTTTCCAGGCGGACGTGCAGTTCCTCCTCCTGGTCACCGGGGACCGTGCTCAGGTCGTGCACGGTGAACAGGGAGTCCAGGGTGACGCGGAACCGGTCGATCGCCCAGTACCCGCCGTGCACGTCGGCGTCGACCGACGACGACAGCCGGACCGGACGGACACCGCCCTCGTGCGCGTCGGCGACGTCGAACGTGCCGAGCCACACCGTGGGACGCGTCTCGTGGAACTCCTCGGGTACGTCGTCCGCGCACCGGTCGGACGCGAAGCACGCGCACAGCGTGTCGAAGACGATCCGGGCATCGTCCTTGCTGCATCCGCTGATCTCGACCGAGACGGATTCCGGGTGCGGTTGCCGGCTGCCCATCGTGATCGCTCCTCTCGTGGCCCCTGCCGCCCCCAACCCCCACTCCTACTCCTCACTCAGCAAAGCACTGCACGCGCCGGAGCACTACCCGCGCGCCGCTGCCGCGGTGACGACATCGCGGGGTACCCGCCACGATGGTGGGAGAAGCGGGAACCGTACGGCAGGAGCGGCGGAAAATAGCCCTCGCGCGCGGTAGAACAAGGGGGGCGGCACGGTGACGGCGTGCCGTGGAATCGGCGAAGGCGGGGCGTGGGATGAATGCAGCGGGGCCGGCCCCGGCCGGCGGTGACGGGCCGGTACGAGGGCCGGTGCGTCCCAGCGGGCTGCTCGACGTGCTGCGCGTGGCCTCGGTGGTCCTGGACACCGAGGGGCGGGTGATGCTGTGGAGTCCGCAGGCCGAGGAACTGTTCGGGTACAGCGCACAGGAGGCGCTCGGCCAGTACGCCGCCCGGATCATGGTCCACGAACAGCACCTCGACCTCGTGGTGAAGCTGTTCGCCGATGTCATGCGCACGGGCCGCAGCTGGGCCGGGGCGTTCCCGATCCGGCGCAAGGACGGCAGCACACGGCTGGTGGAGTTCCGCAACATGCGGCTGCTGGACGAACGGGGCGAGGTGTACGCCCTCGGGCTCGCCGTGGACCAGTCGACCGTGCGCCGGCTGGAGCAGGACGTGGCCCTGTCCACCCGGATCGTCGCCCAGTCCCCCATCGGACTCGCCGTCCTGGACGGCGATCTGCGGTACGTGTCGGTGAATCCGGCGCTGGAGCAGATCAACGGCATCCCCGCCGAACAGCACCTGGGCCGCACCATCCGGGAGGTGCTCCCGCTGGTGGACGCCGACGCGATCGAGGCCGCCGCGCGTCAGGTCCTCGACACCGGCCGGCCCGCCGTCGACCGCGCCACCACCGGCCGTACCCCGGCGGATCCGGACGAGGACCACGCCTGGTCGGTCTCGCTGTACCGGCTGGAGAACGCGCTCGGCACGGTACTCGGCGTCGCCGTGTCGGTGGTGGACATCACCGAGCAGCACCGGGCGAACACCGAGGCCGAGACGGCACGGCGCAGGCTCGCCGTGATCGCCGACGCCTCCGCCCGCATCGGCACCACCCTGGAGCTGGACCGGACCGCCGGTGAGCTCGCCGACGTGGCCGTGCCGGAACTGGCCGACGCGGCGGCGGTGGATCTGCTCGACGCCGTGGTGCGCGGCCGCCGCAGCACCCTCGGCCCCGCCGAGCCGGCGATGATCCGGGCGCTGGCGGTGCGCTCGGTGGACACCTCCGAGGTGCTGCCGGCGGCCGACCCGCCGGGGAAGGTGACCCGGTACGCACCCGACCGCCTGATCACCGAGTGCGTACGCACCGGGCTGCCCGTGATGGTGCCGCAGACGAAGGACGAGGACCTGGCGAGGATCGCCCGTTCCCCGGAGGCGGCCGAACTGCTGGCCCGGGCGGGTGTCCACTCGTACATGGCCGTGCCGCTGATCGCACGCGGCGAGGTGCTCGGCGCCCTCGACCTCACCCGCACCCGAAACCCCCGTCCGTTCGACGAGGACGACCTGCTGCTCGCCCGGGAGCTGGCCTCCCGCGCGGCCGTGCAGATCGACAACGCCCGCTGGTACCAGAATGCCCGCGACACCGCCCTCACCCTGCAGCGGAGTCTGCTGCCGAGCCATCCGCCGGTGACGGGCGGGCTCGAGGTCGCCTCCCGCTACCAGCCGGCCGGAGCCACCAGCGAGGTGGGCGGCGACTGGTTCGACGTGATCCCGCTGGGGGAGGACAGGACGGCCCTCGTCGTGGGGGACGTGATGGGCAGCGGTATCCCCGCCGCGGCCACCATGGGCCGGCTGCGCACGGCGACCCACACCCTCGCCTCCCTCGGCCTCGATCCCGCCGTGCTCCTGGACCACCTGGACAGGATCACCGGCGGGCTGGACCAGGCGATCGCCACCTGTGTCTATGCCGTGCACGACCCCCGCGAGCGGCAGTGCGTCATCGCCAACGCCGGACATCTGCCGCCGGTCCGGGTGCGGGCCGGTCACGCGCCCGAGCTGCTCGATCTGCCCACCGGGGTGCCGCTGGGGGTGGGCGGGGTCGCGTTCTCCACGACCACCGTCGAGCTGGAGCCCGGCGACCGGCTGGTGTTCTACACCGACGGTCTCGTCGAGACGCGCCGGCACCCGCTGGACGAGCGCCTGGACCGGCTGCTCACGCTGCTGGACCGCCCCGGACACTCCCTCGAGGAGGTCTGCGACCTGCTGCTGCGCACGCTGCACGAACCCGACAACTTCGACGACGTCGCCCTGCTCATCGCGCGGGCGACGACGCCGGGCGGCTGAACGCGGCGGCGGCCCGGTGCGGCGGGCGGACCGGTGCGGCGGGCGGACCGGTGCGCCGGGCGCTTCCGCTCATGAGAGGCGCTTCTCCGTCCTGGCACCGGTCACCACATGGGCGTGGCGCTCCTCGCAGACGGCCAGACGGGGCCGCAGGCCGGCTTCCGCGAAGGCGTCGACGGCGACGGAGGCCTGCCGGCTGCTGGTCTCCACCAGGAGACAGCCGCCGGGCGCCAGCCAGCCCGGTGCGTCGGCGGCGACCCGGCGCAACACGTCGAGGCCGTCCGCGCCGCCGTCGAGCGCGACGCGCGGCTCGTGGTCGCGGGCCTCGGGGGGCAGCAGACCGATCTCGTCGCTCGGCACGTACGGCACGTTCGCCGCGAGGATGTCGACGCGGCCCCGCAGACCGCCGGGGAGCGCGTCGAACAGGTCCCCCTCGTGGACCTGTCCGCCGAGAGCGGCGACATTGCGGCGGGCGCAGCGCACGGCGGCCTGGTCGATGTCGGCCGCGTGCAGTTCCGCCCCGTCGAGTGCGGCCGCCAGGGCGGCGCCGACGGCGCCCGAGCCGCAGCACAGGTCCACGACGACGGTGGCGCGGGGCGGCCGGGGCCGCACCGCGGCCAGGGCCTGTTCCACGAGGAACTCGGTGCGTCGGCGGGGGACGAATACACCTGGTTCCACCGTGATGCGCCGGCCGCGGAACTCCGCCCAGCCGACGACGAGTTCCAGGGGCAGCCCGGCTGTCCTGCGTTCGACCATCGCCGTGATGTCCCGTGGGGTCGGCGCGGCAGCGATGATCAACTCGGCCTCGTCCTCGGCGAAGACGCATCCGGCGGCACGGAGTGCCGTCGCGACGGCGTCCCGGGAAGGCGGCGAGGAGGGGTGGGGGACGGGCGAGGGCTCGGGGAGGAGCGAGGAAGGCTCGGGGAGGCGTGAGGAAGGCTCGGGGAGGCGTGAGGAAGGCTCGGACGGCGTGTGCGGCAAGGGACTGGGGCCTTTCGGGAGCCGAAGGGCGCTCTCGTGGTCACCTGCTGCCGAGGGACCGTGTCGCTTCGAGGTGAGAGCACCCGACCTGACAAGCGGTAATGGGTCCCACCTCCCTCGATGTCCGTGGCTGGGTCGGTCCGCAGCCGGACGGCCACAGTACCCGACGATCTCCGCCTGTACGGTGCCATCCGATGTGAGTGGCCCGGCGGCCCGGCCTCGGTGACGTCGGGACACCGCGTACGGTTGAACGCGGAAAGACTTGAGTACCAGCAACGGAATCGCCGATCACGTGAACATCACCCGAGGCTTCACCGGCCGCCCCCGTGTGGACAATCCCGGACTGCCGCCCGGCCAGTACGACGCGCGCGACGAATGGCCCGTCCTGTCCGCCGAGGTCACCCCCGACCTCGCGCCCGCGGACTGGACGTTTCGGATCGACGGGCTGGTGGCGGAGCCCCGGACCTGGGACTGGGAGCAGGCGCACGCGCTGCCGGCCTCGTCGTACGAGGGTGCCATCCACTGTGTGACGAGCTGGTCGAAGTTCGGGGTGCGGTTCGGCGGGGTCTCGCTCGACGCGTTCCTGGATGTGGTGCGCCCCCATGCGTCGGCCACACATGTGGTCGCCTACGCGCACACCGGTTACACCACCAGCCTGCCGCTCGCCGACGTGACCGGCGGCCGGGCCTGGATCGCCTGGGAGTACGACGGCCGGCCGCTCCCCGCCGAGCACGGCGGTCCGGCGCGGCTGCTGGTGCCGCATCTGTACTTCTGGAAGAGCGCCAAGTGGATCGCGGGACTTCGGCTCCTCGACCACGACGAGCCGGGGTTCTGGGAGGGCAACGGCTACCATCCGCGCGGCAACCCCTGGGAGGAGCAGCGGTACTCCGGTGACTGAGGTGATGCAGCGGTTCTCTCCGCCCACGCGGTTCGCCGTGCCCGGGCGTATCGGGGTGAGCGAGCAGACGGCCTCCGTGTGGCACACGGCCACGCTGACGGAGATCCGCCGCGAGACCCCGCGTGTGTCGACCTTCCGGTTCGCGGTGCCCGGCTGGCCTGGGCATGTTCCCGGTCAGCATCTGATGCTGCGGCTGACCGCCGAGGACGGCTATGTGGCGCAGCGCCACTACTCGATCGCGTCGGCACCGGACGACTCCGGACACGTCGAGCTGACGCTGGACCACGTGAAGGGCGGCGAGGTCTCGGGCTGGTTCCACACGGTGGCCCGCCCCGGGGACCGGATCGAGGTGCGCGGCCCGCTCAGCGGCTTCTTCGCCTGGCCGGGCGACCGGCCCGCGCTACTGGTGGGCGCCGGCTCCGGTGTGGTCCCCCTCATGTCGATGGTGCGGCACCACCGGGCGCGGGACATGAGGCTGCCGCTCCGGCTGCTGGTGTCGGCCCGATCTCCCGAGGAGCTGATCTACGCGCGCGAGCTCGGCGCGGAGACCACCCCCGTGTTCACCCGGAGCGCCCCGGAGGGTGTGCCGGTGGGACGTATGGCGGCCGCACATGTGGCGCCGTTCCTGGAGCAGCAGCCTGTTGGTGGGTGGGAGGCCTATGTGTGCGGGTCCAACTCCTTTGCCGAGCATGCCTCCAGGCTGTTGGTGGCGGCGGGTCAGCCCGTGGAGCGGATCCGGATCGAGCGCTTCGGCTGAGTGGGCGGTTTCGGCTGAGTAGGCGTTTCGGCTGAGTTGGGTCGGGGACCCGGGCGCGGCTGTCCGGTGAGGGTTCTCTGGTGCGGCGGCAGGGAGGTCGAGATGCGAACCCGAGTGCTGCGCCGGCACCGCCGCAGTGCGCTGTGCCGGCGGTCGGACGTCGTGGAGGAGTGGACGGCGCTGGCCGTCGCCGTGGTGTTGTGTCTGGTGGCACCGCTGGTGGGAGTGCTCACCGCCCGGTGGTCGCACGGCGAGGCCCGGGCGACCGCGGTCGAGCAGCGCGCCGAGCGCCAGCGCGTGCGCGTCGAGGTCGTGGAACGGCCGGCGGGAGCCCGGACCTCGTCCGAGGCGGGCTCACGGCACGTGTTCCGCGCGCCCGTGCGCTGGTCCGAGCCGGGCGAGGGCCCTCGCTCCGCCGTCGCCCGCGTTCCGGCGGACGCGCGCCCCGGGGACGTGGTGCATGTGTGGTTCGACTCCAGGGGGCGCGCCGTGCCGCCGGTCGACGACGCCTCGGTGTGGCAGTACGGCATCGGTATGGGGACCGGCGCTGCAGGGGGCACGGCGGCCGTCGCGCTGCTCGCCCGCCACACGGTGCGCCGGGTGACGATGCGCCGCAGGCTGGCGGAGTGGGACCGGGCGTGGGCCCGTACGGAGCCGGAGTGGACGCACCGGGGGGCGTGAGGGTTGGGCGGTGCCCAGTGGGGCGATCACCTGCTGCAACCGCTTTCTGTGGCTTCCACCTGGGGTTTTACATGAGGGTTCTGGCGGTGTGGTGGGGAGTCCACGTACGGTGTCATCGCTTCGCACTGTCTCTGCACGAAGGCGGTTCCTGATGGCCCTGTTCGACCTTCCGCTCGATGAACTGCGCGAGTACCGCAGCGTGTCCACGGCACCCGAGGACTTCGACGCGTTCTGGTCCAAGACGCTCGGGGAAGCGCGTGCGCACGACCTCGACGCGCGTTTCGAGCCGGTCGACACGGGGTTGTCGACGGTGCGGGTTTTCGACGTCACGTTCGCGGGATTCGGCGGTCACCCCGTCAAGGGCTGGCTGACCCTGCCCGCCGACGCCGACGTCCCGCTGCCGCTGGTGGTGGAGTTCATCGGTTACGGAGGCGGCCGCGGGCTGCCCCACGAGCATCTGCTGTGGGCGTCCACGGGCCGGGCCCACTTCGTCATGGACACCCGTGGGCAGGGCAGCGCCTGGGGTGCCGGCGGCGGTACCGCCGATCCGGTGGGCGGCGCTCCCGCGTACCCCGGGTTCATGACGCGCGGGATCGACGCGCCCGAGAACTACTACTACCGCCGGGTGTTCACCGACGCCGTGCGCGCGGTGGAGGCGGCGCGGTCGCATCCGCTGACCGACGCGAGCCGCACCGTCGCCGTCGGGGCCAGCCAGGGCGGGGGGATCACCCTCGCGGTGGGTGGCCTGGTTCCGGACCTCGCGGGCGTCGCGCCGGACGTGCCGTTCCTGTGCGACTTTCCGCGCGCCACGACACTCACCGACCGGCATCCGTACCGGGAGGTCGGCCTCTACCTGAAGACGCATCGCGGACGCTTCGAGGATGCGCTGCGCACCCTGTCGTACTTCGACGGCGTGCACTTCGCCGCGCGCGGGAGCGCCCCTGCGCTCTTCTCGGCCGCCCTGGAGGACCAGACCTGCCCGCCATCGACGGTGTTCGGCGCCTTCAACGCCTGGGCGCATGAGGACAAGGCCATCGAGGTGTACGACTTCAACGACCACGAAGGTGGTGGGCCGTTCCAGGAGGCGGCCAAGCTGCGCTGGATGCGTTCGTACATCTGACGGGGCGTCGGGGGTGGGGGTGGCAGGGGTGGTGGGTCGTAAGGGTGGTGGGTGGTAGGGGTGGTGGGTGGTAGGGGTGGTGGGTGGTAGGGGTGGTGGGTGGTAGGGGTGGTGGGTTGTGGACCGAATGGTTCCGGCCGAAGTGTCGGGCCGGGCTTCCCTGGTGGTGTAGACCAATGCTAGAAGTGGTGGCCCAATGAGCCCACGCGGCTACGGAACGTCACCAACAGGAGGGCGCGGCATGGCCCGCACCACCCCGCACGACCACCCGCTCACCGAAGGGGATCCCCTCTACCGGAGGATCGCGACACGGTTGCTCGGCGAGCTGCACGACGGGACCATACCGCCCGGCGAACGCCTGCCGGGCGAGCGGCAGTTGGCCGAGCACTTCGGGGTCAGCCGGGAGACCGTACGGCAGGCGTTGCAACTGCTGCGCCGTGATGGACTGGTCGCCACGGACCGGCGGGGCAGCCATGCCGCGCTGCCCGGCCTGCCGGTGGAGACGCCGGCGTACTTCGGTTTTCCCCTCGGTGCCGGGGGTGCCGCCCACGGCTCGGTGACCAGGGCCACCGTCGCCTGGGAGACACCGCCGTCCGGGCATGCCGAGGCGCTGGGAGTGGCGCCCGGCCGGCCGACTCTGGTGCACCGCTACTGGTTCGCGTCGGCCGACGGACGGGAGTTGCGGACCGCGGTGACATCGTTTTCCGCGGTGGCGCTCGCTGAGGTCGAGGAGCTGTCCCGCTACCGTGACCGCGCCGACGGGACGTGCCCCGCGGAGTTGCGGCGGGCCTACGACTGGATGCGACGGGCGGGACTTTCGCTGCACCACCGCGACACGATCACGCGGATCGCGGGGACGCCGTCGGTCCGGGTCACCCGGCGGGTGCACGACCAGTACGCCCGACCACTGGAGATCACGGAACTGGTCATGGACGCTCAGCAGGAGGTTCTCGTCTACGAGTTCACGGTGCCTGCCGCGGTCTGACGCCGGCTGCGGGCCGGTGGTCGTATGCCTGCGGCGCCAGCGTCCCTCCGGTGGGGGTGCGCGTAGCGCCCACGGTGGGTGGGTGGTGCGGGGCCGGGGCGGGGGTGTCCGTCCTCGGACTGGCGCGATGGACCTTGTTGGTGGGGTGCGGGGTGCGGACGCGCCAGCCACTGCGGGCGAACACCCCCGCCCCGACCCCTCCCCGCCGTCGGCGCCATACCCGCGCCCACCGCGATGCGCGGGCAGTCGTGCCGCAGGGCGATGGGGGTACCTCCCGCTCGAGCGCAGCCGAGAGCGGGGGAGGCACCCCGCGAGCGCCGGGCTGCGCGAACACCCCCTGCCCCCGCTCCGCAAAGCCCGTTACGACGCCGCCCTCGCGGCAACAACCAGCCGCACTTTCGGACTCCCGTCCCGGCGCCGCCCGAACTCGGACAGTTCCCCGAACCGCACAAGGAACCCCGCCCGCGACAGCTCACGCCACACGTCCCCGAACCGAACCGCGCGGTAGTACATCACGAACGGCGGACGCCAAACGGCATTGCGCACCCGCATCACCGCATCGAAGCCCAGCAGCATCCCGTGCGTCACCGACCCGGGCCGGGGCGGCGCCACCACGGGGAGGACGAAGTGTCCCCCCGGCCGCAGCACCGAGTGCACCTGAGTGAACAGCCCGGGCAGCTCACGCGGCAGAAAATGCCCCAACGCCCCGAAACTGACCACGAGGTCGAAGACCGGCCCGAACGGCAGGGCCCGCGCATCCGCCCTCACCCAGCCGACCGGCAGCCCCTGCGGCCTCGACCGCGCCCGCGCGACCTCCAGCATGCCCGCGCTGAAGTCCACGCCCGTGACACTCTTCCCGCACACCTGCCTCAGCACATCGACGCCCGCACCGGTGCCGCAGCACAGGTCGAGCCCGGAGTCGTACGGCCCCGTCCGCCGCAGTGCCGAGACCGTGGCGTCCAGCACGGAGTCCGGCGTGCGGAAGGGGGTGTGGTCGAACTTCGGCGCGAGGAGGTCGTAGCCGCGTTCCACGGACGACAGCGCCTGGACGGCGAGTTCGCGCAGGCGAGGACCTTCGGGGCTGAACATCGCAACAGCCTAGAGGAGGGCGGGGATCACAGAGGGCTCACACGCGGCGTGGTAGGGTGTGGGGAGCACTTTCTGTACGCCCCTGTTCGGGCGTCGGTGCCAGTTCTCCTCGGTTCGCCGTTCCGCCCGTCTTCTGCGACCGGCACAGCGGCTCCTCCTCATCACCTCGTCGGCCGGGTGTCTCCCGCCGTGAGCTGATTCCGCCGTACGGAGGCGTTCCTCCGCGCGCTTTCCCTCCTTCCCTTACCTGTCCCTGCCCGTCGTCCGTGAAAGGACCGGCCCCCATGACCCTTACTTCGATCGATTCCCCGCTCCAGCAGACCCAGGTCGTCACCGGCGTCCTCGACATCGACACGGGCGGGAAGGGGCACCTGCGTGCCGAGAACCTCTTGCCCTCGCCCTCCGACCCGGTCGTCCCCGCCGCGCTGCTGCGCCGCCACGGCCTGCGCAAGGGTGACCGGGTGGAGGGCGTCCGCGGTGATCGCCGCGGTCTGCTCGACATCTCCCGGGTCGAGGGCCGGACGCCCGACGCGATGCGCGGACGGCGGCACTTCCGGGATCTGACACCGCTTCACCCGAGTGAGCGGCTTCGGCTGGAACACCCGGCGTCCGCACTGGCCGGGCGGGCCATGGATCTGCTGGCGCCGCTCGGCAAGGGGCAACGCGGGCTGCTCGTGGCCCCGCCCAAGACCGGCAAGACCGTCCTGCTGCAGCAGCTCGCGGCGGCGGTCGCAGGGAACCACCCGGAGTGCCGGCTGATGGTGCTGCTGGTCGACGAACGGCCCGAGGAGGTCACCGACATGCGGCGCTCGGTCCGTGGTGACGTGTACGCCTCGACCTTCGACCGCCCGGCCAAGGAACACATCGCGCTCGCCGAACTGGTCGTCGAGCGGGCCAAGCGCCTGGTCGAGGCCGGAGAGGACGTCGTCGTGCTGCTCGACTCGCTGACCCGGCTGTGCCGGGCGTACAACACCGTGGCCGCGTCCGGCGGACGTACGCTCAGCGGTGGTGTGGACGCCTCCGCGCTGCTCGGACCCAAGCGGTTCTTCGGTGCCGCCCGCCGGGCCGAGGAGGGCGGCTCGCTCACGATTCTCGCCTCGGCCCTGGTGGAGACCGGCTCCCGCGCCGACGAGTTCTGTTTCGAGGAGCTCAAGAGCACCGGCAACATGGAGCTGCGGCTGAGCCGCGAGGCGGCGGCCCGACGGCTCTTCCCGGCCGTGGACATCACGGGCTCGGGCACCCGGCGTGAGGAACTGCTCCTCGACCCGGTGGAGTTGGCCGGTGCCCAGGGTCTGCGGCGTGCTCTGCGGTCGCGGGACGGGCTGACCGGGCTGGAGACGCTGCTGGGGCGGATGCGTGAGACCCCCGACAACGCCACCTTCCTGCGGCGTGTCCAGCCGACCCTGCCCTGACGCGGCGTGTGGCATCCGGGTGCTCGCGGCCGGCCTCCGGCCGGGGCAGCGCTGTGTTCCGGGAGGCAATTCCTACGTTTGCGGTATGACTATCGGATTTGCTTCACGGGCTGCCGTGTCGACCTGCGCGCTCTGCACGACGGGCCTGCTGGTGCTCGCACCCGCGGCGGCGACCGCCGACCCCGGGCCGCGTGCGACGGCGGCGCCCGCGTCGCTGCTGTTCCGTCCCGGCACGCACGTCCGCCCGCGCCCGGGGGCGCCCGAGGTCCCGGATCTGTCGGCCCGCGCCTGGCTGGTCGCCGACGCGCGCACCGGAGAGGTGCTCGCGGCGCACGACGCGCACCGCAAACTGGCGCCCGCCAGCACCCTCAAGACCCTTTTCGCCCTCACCGTGCTGCCGATCCTGCCGGCCGGCATCCGGCACCGGGTGAGAGCGGAGGAGCTGGCGGACATCGGGTCCGGCAGCAGCCTCGTCGGGGTCGCCGAGGACCGTACGTACCGCGTGTCCGACCTGTGGAACGGGGTGTTCCTCAGCTCCGGCAACGACGCCGTCCGCGTGCTGGCGGCGCTCAGCGGCGGCTGGCGGGCCACGGCCCACCGGATGCAGGCGAAGGCCCGCGCACTCGGCGCCCGCGACACCCGGGTGAAGTCTCCCGACGGCTACGACGCCCCCGGACAGGTGTCCTCCGCGTACGATCTGGCGGTCTTCGGCCGGGCCGGGCTGCGCAATCCCGAGTTCGCGCGGTACTGCGCCCGGGAGGAGGCGCGGTTCCCTTCGCGCGACGGCGGCTCCTACGGGATCGTCAACACCAACCGGCTGCTCACCGGAGCGGACGGTGTCGAGCCGTACCGGGGCCTGGTCGGGATCAAGAACGGCTACACGAGCAAGGCGGGGAACACGCTCGTGGCGGCCGCCCGGCGCGACGGACGCACCCTCGTGGCGACGGTGCTCAACCCCCGCTCGGACGACGGGTTCGCGGTGTACGAGGAGGCCCGCGCGCTCCTGGACTGGGGGTTCGGGGCGGCCGGGCACGTCGAACCCGTGGGGTCCCTGGACGCCCTGCGGACCGGACCGCTGCGGGGCCCCGAGGCGGAGTCCGCCGCCGTGCCGACCGCCCCGCGGGAGGAGGGGCCGGGCCGCCCGGTGTCCTGGACGATCGCCGGCGCCGCGCTGCTGGGCGGCGCCGGGACATCGCTGTATCTGCGACTGCGATGGGGTCCCGTGCCGAAGGACTGACCGGCTCAGAACACGGAGAGACCGGTGAGCGTGGTGAAGCGGTCCAGCGCGGCGACACCCGCCACCGAGTTGCCCCGCTCGTCCAGTCCTGGCCCCCACACGCACAGGGTGCACCGGCCCGGGACGACGGCGATGATCCCGCCGCCGACGCCGCTCTTGCCCGGCAGGCCCACCCGGTAGGCGAAGTCGCCGGCCGCGTCGTACGTCCCGCAGGTCAGCATCACGGCGTTGACCTGTTTGGCCTGGCTGCGGCTGAGCAGCCGGGTGCCGTCGGCCCGGATGCCGTGCCGGGCGAGGAACCCCGTCGCCAGGGCGAGGTCCGCGCAGGACGCGGCGACGGAGCACTGGCGGAAGTACTGGTCGAGCAGGACCGGCACCGGGTTGTCGATGTTGCCGTAGGACGCCATGAAGTGGGCGAGGGCGGCGTTGCGGTCGCCATGGGCGTCCTCGGAGGCGGCGACCTCCAGGTCGAAGGCGAGCTCCGGGTTGCCGCTCTCCGCCCGCAGGAAGGCGAGCAGTTCGCCGGCCGCGTCCCCGGTACGGGTGTGCAGCCGGTCGGTGACGACGAGCGCGCCCGCGTTGATGAACGGGTTGCGCGGGATGCCGTCCTCGTACTCCAGCTGCACCAGGGAGTTGAAGGGATTGCCGGACGGCTCGCGGCCCACGTGCTCCCAGAGGGCGTCGCCCTCGCGGGCCAGGTCGAGCGCGAGCGTGAACACCTTGGTGATGGACTGCGCCGAGAAGGGCTCCCGCCACTCCCCCACCCCGTACACCGTGCCGTCCGGTTCGGCGACGGCCATGCCGAAGCGGCGCGGATCGCAGGCCGCGAGCGCCGGGATGTAGTCGGCGGACCGGCCGCGGCCGGGGGTCCGCTCGATCTCCTCGGCGATGCGCTCCAGCACCGGCTGGAAAGTCGACGACGCTGTCATGATCACCATTGTGGGGGACGGATTCGGCGCCTTCTCGACGAAGGCCGGGGGTCAGCGCCCCAAGGGGCGCGGGGAACTACGCGATCAGCCCGCCACGCACGTACGTTCACGCCGCCGCTGCCGCCGGCTCCAGCGCCCGTACCGGGCGTACCTCACCGACCGGCCGTCCGCCACCGAGCAGCGGCTCTCCCGCGAACTCCGTCAGCAGCGACCCGTCCACCCCTGCGAGCGCCAGCGCCCCCGCGGCGACCGGGACGCGGGCCCGGGAGGCGCCGTCGGCGATCTTCACGGCGACGGCGTGGCCGTCGGGCAGGGCCGCGACCTGTACGCCCTCATAGCCGTCCTTGGCGAGCAGGCCGGGTACGGCGCGCATCAGCGCGGCCACGTCCCGGCCGGAGCCGGAGGCCATCTCCGCGTGTTCACGCATCGCGTCGGCGACGCGTGCCTCCGGGGTGCCGGGTGCGGCAGTGGTGATCCTTGCGGCGGCACGGGCGAGACCGTGCAGGGAGACGGCGAACAGGGGGGCGCCGCAGCCGTCCACGGTGACCGTGGCCACGCGCTGCCCGGTGAGGTCCTCGACGGTCTCGGCGATCGTCTGCTGGAGAGGGTGGGCGGGGTCCAGGTAGTCGTCGAGGGACCAGCCGTTCAGCACGGCCGTGCAGAGCATGGCCGCGTGCTTGCCGGAACAGTTCTGCGCGAGCCGGGAGGGCAGGCGTCCCTCGCGCACCCAGGTGTCCCGGACGTCAGGGTCGAACGGCAGGTCGGGGACGTTGCGGAGGCGTTCCTCGGTCAGCCCCGCCCGTTCGAGGATCCGCCGGGTGCCGGCGAGGTGGCGTTCCTGGCCGGAGTGGCTGGCCGCGGCGAGCGAGAGCAGTGCGCCGTCGAGCGGGAGTCCCGCCCGGACCATGGCCACCGCCTGGACGGGCTTGAGCGCGGAGCGCGGATAGCAGGCGGCCTCGATGTCGCCGAGCCGGAAGCGGACCGAGCCGTCCGGTGCGAGGACGACGACGGAGCCGTGGTGGACGCCTTCCACGACACCGCCGCGTATCAGGTGGGCGACGGGTGCGTGGTGGGGCTCGCGGATCGGGGGTGCGTCCGCGGGGAGACTGCTGTACATCACTCCGCCTGGGGGGAGTCGTGGGCCGATGCGCGGCGCACGATGTCGGTGAGGGTGGTCTCGACACGGTCGAGATGGTGGGTCATGGCCTCGACGGCGTCCCGTTCGGAGCCGTCGGCCAGGGCCTCGACGATCGCCCGGTGCTCGCGGTTGGACTGTTCGCGGCGGCCGCCGAGTTCGTTGAGGAAGGCCGACTGGCGGGCCAGTGCGTCCCGGATCTCCTCGATGACCCGGCGGAACACGGGGTTCTGGGCGGCCTCGGCCACGGCGAGGTGGAACAGGGTGTCCATGGCCACCCACGCGGTGGTGTCCGTCTCCCGTTCCATCCGGTCCAGGAGATGGGCGAGGTGGTCCAGGTTCTCCGGGGTACGGCGCCGGGCGGCGTACCCGGCGACCGGGATCTCGATGTGCCGGCGCACCTCCATCAGATCGCTGGCCGCGTAGTCGCCGAACGTGGGGTCCTCCACGGCGTCGGCCACGACGAAGGTGCCCTTGCCGGTCCTGGACACGGTCAGGCCCATCGTCTGCAGCGCGCGCAGCGCCTCGCGGAGCACCGGACGCGAGACCTCGAGGGTGCGGCACAGCTCCGCCTCGGAGGGGAGCTTGTCGCCGACGGCGTACTCACCGTGCTCGATGGCGCCGCGGAGGTGGGTGAGCACCGCTTCCATCGCGCTGACGCGCCGCGTGCCCGGACCACCTGTCTGGCTGTCTGACAGGTTCACGGTGTGCATGGTGCGGTGAGACCGGAGGCACTGTCAAGCCAAGGGTGGGGCCAGCCACACCCCGCACCGGGGGGCCAACATCATTCTGCGCACGGAAATCCGTTCCCATACTGAGGCACATGGTTGATCCAACGCCGGTCACAAATGTCCCACTTCCCCGGGAAAGGAGCCGTGAAAGGGGGAGCGATTTCTCCGAGCTTTCACGGCGCATATCGGAAGCGGGTCTGCTCAGGCGACGGCCGTTGTACTACGCGGTGCGTTTCGGGGCCGTGGCGCTGGCACTCGCGGGGGGTGTCACCGCCTTCGTCGTCCTGGGTGACAGCTGGAGTCAGCTGATCGTCGCCGCCGCCCTGGCGCTGGTGTTCGGGCAGTTGGGGCTGGCCGCCCACGACCTGGCCCACCGCCAGGTGTTCTCCCGCCGGCGACCCAGTGAGATCGGCGGACTGCTGGTGGCCAATGTGCTGCTCGGCATGAGCCACGGCTGGTGGATGAACAAGCACACGCGGCATCACGCGCATCCCAATCACGAGAAAAGGGACCCCGATGTCGCGCCCGACATCATCGTGTGGTCCCGGCGTCAGGCGCGGCAGGCGAAGGGACCCGCGCGATTCATCGGGAAACACCAGGCGGCCCTTTTCTTCCCGCTGCTGACGCTGGAGGGCCTCAATCTGAGTTTCAGCAGTTTCCGGGCCCTGCGGGGCCCATCGGTGAAGCGGCCGCTGCTGGAGGGGGCCCTGCTCGTCGCCCACTTCGCCGTGTACTTCGGCGGTCTGTTCCTGGTCCTCTCCCCCGGCAGGGCGCTGGCCTTCATCGCCGTCCACCAGGGTCTGTTCGGGATCTACCTCGGGTGTGTGTTCGCCCCGAACCACAAGGGCATGCCGATGATCGAGGAGGGAACCGAGCTGGACTTCCTGCGCCGGCAGGTCCTCACCTCCCGCAACGTCGACGGCGGTGCGGTCACCGACATGTTCATGGGCGGGCTGAACCACCAGATCGAGCACCATCTCTTCCCCAGCATGCCGACGCCGGCCCTCCGCGAGGCCCAGGTCATCACCGAGCGGTACTGCGCGGAGCTGGGCATCCCGTACTGCCGGACGGGGCTCCTCGCCTCCCACCGTGAGGCCCTGCGCCATCTCCGGCAGGTCGGGGAGCCGCTGCGCCGCCGACAGGCCTAGGGCCACACCAGGCCGGCCAGGGCCGCGCCCGCGAAGGCGGCGCCCAGGCCGGCCGCCACGCTCGCCACGACGTTCAGGGCCGCGTAGCCGCGGGCACCGGCCCCGGCCAGGCGCAGGGTCTCGTAGGAGAAGGTGGAGTAGGTGGTCAGGGCGCCGCACAAGCCGGTCCCGAGCAGCAGCTGGAGGTGGGGCCCGGCCGCACCGGCGGCCGCCGCGCCGGCGAGCAGGCCGAGGATCAGGCTGCCGCAGACATTGACCGTGAAGGTCCCCCAGGGGAACACCGAGTCGTGCCGGGACTGCACCGCGCGGTCGGTGAGGTAGCGCAGCGGGGCGCCGACCATGGCGCCCAGCGCCACGTAGAGCCAGTTCACCGCGGCTCCTCGTCCCCCGCGCGGGGTCCCGGGCCGCGGCGTCCGGGGCGGACCACCTCGCAGCGGTCGAGCATCACCAGCCCGTCGGTCACGAGCGCGTCGAGTTCCGGGAGGAAGGAGCGGACGCGGTCCTCGGTGTCCACAACGACGATCGCCACCGGCAGGTCCTCGCTCAGGGACAGCAGCCTGGAGGTGTGGACCAGGGAGGACGCGCCGTAGCCCTCGATGCCGCGGAAAACACTGGCACCGGCGAGCCCGGCCGCGTGCGCCCGGTGGACGATCTCGGAGTAGAGGGGCCGGTGCCGCCAGGTGTCGTTCTCTCCGACGAACACGGTCAGCCGCAGGGCGGTGCCGGTCGGTCCGGTCATGGCTGCCTCCTGATCAGTACCCGGCGGGTCGCCGAGGCCGCCGCCCATACGGCGGCGAGGGCCGCGAGCGGCGTGACGGCGAGGTGGAGGAGTCCGGCGGCCAGGTGACCGCCGTCGAGCAGGTCGCGGACGTCGACGGCGTACGTCGAGAAGGTGGTGAAGCCGCCGAGGACGCCGGTGCCGAAGAACGGGCGGACGAGGGGGTGGGCGGTGCGGACCTCTGTGACGACCACCATGAACGCGCCGATCACGAAGCAGCCGACGACATTGACCCAGAGGATAGTCCAGGGGAACCCGCCCGTCGGCGTCGGCCACCACAGGGACGCCGCGTACCGGGCCACCGCCCCCGCTGCCCCGCCCAGCGCGACGACCGCGACGACGGGGGCCTGGGCGCGGACGGCGTGGCGGACCCGGGGGCCCTCGGTTGCCGGGGCTTTCACCGTCGTACGTCTCCCACTCGCTCGGGATCAGCCTAACGGCGTGGGGCGCTTCGGGGCCGCGCGGGCTACCAACCCTTCTCGAACAGCCGTGTGACCTCGGCGATCCGTATCTCGTCACGCCGGTAGCGCAGCCGGCCGTGGCGGAGGCCGGTGCGCAGCAGGCCGAGGGAGGTGAGGAGCCGGAGGTGGGTGAGGGCCACCGGGCGGGGGACGCCGAGCCCGGCGGCGATGTCGTCCGCGGTGAGCCCGCGCTCGGCGCAACCCGGTTCGCTCAGCCACGCCAGGATGCGCAGCCGTGTCCCGTCGACGGGAGTCCTCAGCATCTCGTCCACCTCCGCGCCGGGCTCTCCTCACTCCGGTGCCCTCCCACTGTCCCGCGTCCGGGGCCTGTGTGTCCCGGACTGTCGGCACCTTGTCCGGGACCCAACGGGCTTGCAGTACAAAGCCGTTCGGCCTTCAGGTCGGGCCCGTGGCGCGCGGGCTCCCACCTGTGGCGGACCGCGCTGTCACGGACAGTGCGCGGTGCGGGACGTCGGCGGGGACACGCTGATCGCCTCCGTACGGGACGCGGACGGCGATCCCGTGGGTCCGGTCCAGGACGTATCGGCCCGGCCCGCCCCTTGCAGGTTCATTGAAAATAGAACGAGTGTTACCGTTCCCGTATGGCAGCGAAGACGGCCGGAGCGCAGCTCGAGGAACGGTGGCGCGACATCCTCGCGGTGCACGCGCGCACTCTGGGCGAGATCGACCGTGCGCTGAATCCGTACGGCCTCGGGGCGTCCGACTTCGAGGTGCTCGACCTGCTCGCGACCGCCGCTCCCGGGGAGGGCGAGCAGTGCAGGGTGCAGAACCTGGTGGGCCGGGCACACCTCAGCCAGAGCGCGCTGTCGCGCCTCATCGCCCGCCTGGAGCGGGACGGTCTGGTCGAGCGCAGCCTGTGCCTGGAGGACCGGCGCGGCGTCTACGTGGCGCTCACCGCCAAGGGCCGCGCCCTGCACGCCGAGGCACTGCCGGTGCAGCGTGCCGCCCTGGCCCGCGCACTGGGCGAGTAGCGCGCGCCGGGCGGCCCCGCCCGTTCAGGGGCGGGCCAGCAGGGTGCGCACCCCCTCGGAGGTAAGGGTGAGACGGTGCTCGGAGCTGCCGTCGATGGTGAGGGACAGGTCGTCGGCGGGCCACTGCGCGGCGAGCGCGCCGAGCGGCACCAGACGGTAGCGGGAGACGAACGGCAGCAGGCCGGCCATCTCCAGTTCGGACGTGAACACGGGCACCACGTGAGTGCCACCGGGCTGCTCCAGCACCGGCAGCGCCACCGCGCCCGGATCGGCGGCCTCCTCGTCGCCCGCGTCGTCCGGAACCGGGATCAGGACGTCGCTGTTCGCGAGGGCGTCCAGCGCCGCCGAGTCCTCGGTGTTCTCGGACAGGGTGTCCAGGGCCCGCTGGGCGGGCGTGGGGGCGTTGTTCTCGTGCGCTGGTGTCTCCATGGCAGATTCCCTGGTAGCGGCGGTCGTGCGGGCCCGCCCGGGACAAGATCCGCCCCGGGGCAGTGCTGCACGCGTACCCGTTCGCATGTCGCGCAACCCTGCGCGTTACGTGGTTCCCCGTGGCCGTCGGACACCCCCTCCGGGCCGCCCCGACAGCATCGCTATCATATGAGCACCCTCTAGCTCGAAAGATGATCCTGTGACTGTCAACGAAGACTCGTTCACCCATTGGAAGCACCGCGAGGAGATCGCGGAGTCGATGATCCCGATCATCGGGAAGCTGCACCGGGAGCGGGACGTGACCGTCCTGCTGCACAGCCGCTCCTTGGTGAACAAGTCGGTGGTCAGCATCCTCAAGACCCACCGCTTCGCCCGGCAGATCGCCGGCGAGGAGCTCTCGGTCACCGAGACGCTGCCCTTCCTGCAGGCGCTCACCACGCTCGACCTCGGCCCGTCCCAGATCGACATCGGCCTGCTCGCCGAGGCCCACCGCACCGACGACCGGGGGCTGTCGGTCACCGAGTTCACCGCCGAGGCCGTCGCCGGCGCGACCGGCGCCAACAAGATCGAGCGCCGTGAGCCGCGCGACGTCGTCCTCTACGGCTTCGGCCGCATCGGCCGTCTGCTGGCCCGTCTGCTGATCGAGAAGTCGGGCTCCGGCAACGGGCTGCGCCTGCGCGCGATCGTGGTCCGCCGAGGCGGCGAACAGGACATCGTCAAGCGGGCCTCGCTGCTGCGCCGCGACTCCGTGCACGGCCAGTTCCAGGGCACGATCACCGTGAACGAGGCCGACGACACGATCGTCGCCAACGGCAACACCATCAAGGTGATCTACGCGAACGACCCCACCGAGGTCGACTACACGGCGTACGGCATCAAGAACGCCATCCTCATCGACAACACCGGCAAGTGGCGCGACCGTGAGGGCCTCTCGCAGCACCTGCGTCCCGGTGTCGACAAGGTGGTGCTGACCGCGCCGGGCAAGGGCGACGTGCCCAACATCGTGCACGGCGTCAATCACGACACCCTGAAGCCGGACGAGCAGATCCTCTCCTGCGCGTCCTGCACCACCAACGCCATCGTTCCGCCGCTGAAGGCGATGGCGGACGAGTACGGCGTGCTGCGCGGGCACGTGGAGACGGTCCACTCGTTCACCAACGACCAGAACCTGCTGGACAACTACCACAAGTCGGAGCGCCGCGGCCGCTCGGCGCCGATGAACATGGTGATCACCGAGACGGGTGCCGCCTCGGCCGTCGCCAAGGCACTGCCCGACCTCGACGCGACGATCACGGGCAGCTCGATCCGGGTTCCCGTGCCGGACGTCTCGATCGCGATCCTCAACCTCCAGCTGGCCCGTGCGACCGACCGCCAGGAGGTCCTCGACCACCTCCGCAAGGTGTCGCTGACCTCGCCGCTGAAGCGTCAGATCGACTTCATCAGCGCCCCCGACGCCGTCTCCAGCGACTTCATCGGCTCGCGGCACGCCTCGATCGTCGACGCCGGCGCGCTCAAGGTCGAGGGCGACAACGCGATCCTCTACCTCTGGTACGACAACGAGTTCGGCTACTCCTGCCAGGTCGTCCGGGTCGTCCAGTACGTCTCGGGCGTGGAGTACCCGACGTACCCGGCCCCGGCGGTCTGAGCCGGGAGGCCACCGGACACGGAGGCGCAGCGACGGGCGGGGCCGACGAGATGTCCGGCCCCGCCCCGTTCTGCCCGGCTGACCGGCGGTAAGGGGCAGATCGATAACGATCGCCCCGTACGGCTTGCCGGGGCACGCGCAGTTCCTAGTCTTCGGGCATGCCCCTCTTCAGCAGTCGCACCAGCAGACGTCCCCGCATCAATCCCGCCCTCGACGACGCCGAACTCGCGCGCGTGCTGGGCAAGTTGAGCAAGCGGAGCGGGAGTGGCAAATCGGCCGACGTGGTGCTCGTGGCCGCACTGCTGGAGGAGACCGGGGACGACTGGGACCGGCGCAGCCACCGGGTGTCCGTGCTGGCCGGAGCGACGGCGGACACGGGCATCGCCGCGGCCTGGGTGGGCAGGGAGCCGAACAGCGCCGACGCCCTGGTGTTCCACGCCTGGACCGGCCTGGCGCGCGGGCTGCGGGACGGGCGCCTGGAGGACGCCGGGGAGCTGGTGTCCCGGTGCCACCGGGCCGCCGACCTCGCACCGGAGGACCCGCTGCCGTGGGTGGCGCTGCTCGGTGTGTCGCGCATCGAGCGGTACGGCCAGAACGACGTCAACGCCATCTGGCGGGAGGCCACCGGACGCGACCGCTGGCACCGTGAGGCGTACTTCCAGATGCTCGCGTACCTGTCGCCCGAGGAAGGCGGGTCCAGCGCGTCCGTACTCGACTTCGTCGACGTGGTGCGCACCCGGATCCCGGCGAACGCGCCCTGCGCGGCGGTGGAGCTGACCGCGGCCGTCCGCCAGTACCAGGGGCTGCTGACGCAGGGCGGGGTACGGGCCATGACCGCCGGTCAGCTGTGGGAGGGCGGACAGATCGCGGCCGCGCTGGAGCAGGCGGCCGCGCTGTGGGCGAAGCCGGGCTTCTTCCAGCATGTGGCGGCGCCGGCCGATCTGAACGTCCTGGCGTACGCGCTGTGCGCGGCCGGGCGGGCCGCCGACGCCCATCCGGTGTTCCAGGCGCTGCAGGGCACGGTCACGCCCTGGCCCTGGGACGTCGACGGCCCCGCGCTCCAGCGGTTCGAACAGCACCAGGCGAAGTCGGAACGGGGCCGTCAGGGGGGTATCGGCGGCGCGTGACACGACGCCCGTCGCCCGTCGCAGGTGCGGACGGCCGTACCTTTCTCAGCACCCCGGAGGCTCGGGAGGCACCCCGTGGGAGCGGCCCGGGCAGAGCGCCCACAGCCCCGCGGGCAGGGCATGTGAGCGGGCGTGACGGACGGGTCGTCGCCCGTGCGGCCCGGCGGCCCGCACGGGCTCCGCTGTCGCGGAGCCGTGGGGCCGGAATCGTCAGTCGCGGGACAGGATGGCTCCGAGCGCCTGGCGCAGGGTCTTCGACGGGTCGGCCGACGGGCCCTCGTGCCGCCAGGCCACGAAGCCGTCGGGCCGGACCAGGATCGCGCCGGACGGCGTGATGCCGTGGGCTTCGGTCCAGTCGGGCCCCGGGCCGGGGGCCGGCGTCAGGTCCGCCTGGGGGCCGGTGCCGACGCGATAGGAGTCCAGGGGGACGGACAGAGCCGCCGCCGCCTCCCTCGCGGCCGTGTGCCAGTCACTGGTGTCGGAGCTGAGCAGGACCAGGGCGCGCTCGTAGAGGTCGAGCGTGGAGATCTTCGTGCCGGTCCGCTCCAGCCACACGTGCGGGGCCCGGCTGCCGGGTTCACCGTTCAGCACGACCCCGTCGGGGACGACCGGCGTCGCCTCATCGGTACCCAGGACCGCACCGCGCGGGTAGCGGTAGCAGAGCGCCACGTTGAGGATGCCGCCCGCCTTCATCCCGGGACCACCGGGGCCACCTGGGCCGCCACCGGCTCCGGGGCCACCTGGGCCGCCGGGGCCTCCCGGGCGGCCGGGACCACCGGCTCCGGGCCCTCCGGGACCACCCGGGCCGGGCCCGCCGGGACCACTGAGGCTGCCGGGGCCACCGGGACCGGGGGCCCCGAGAGCCGGGGCACCGGCAGCGGGGGTGTACCCGGGGTGGCTGTGCTCGCTCGAACGGGACGACGCGCGGGCGCTGGTGGCCTCCGCGACCGGCCGCCGTTCGGCGTCGTAGGACTCCAGCAGCCCGGGTCCCGCCCAGCCCCCGAGCACTGCGGCCAGCTTCCAGGCCAGGTTGTGGGCGTCCTGGATACCGGTGTTGGAGCCGAAGGCCCCGGTGGGCGACATCTCGTGGGCCGCGTCACCGGCCAGGAACACCCGTCCGTCGGTGTACCGTTCGGCGACCCGCTCGGCGGCGTGCCAGGCGGCCCGGCCCGTGATGGTCACGTCGAGGCCGGGGACCCCGACGGCCCGCCGGATGTGCTCGACGCACCGCTCGTCGGTGAACTCCTCCAGCGTCTCGCCGTTCTCGGGGTGCCAGGGCGCGTGGAACACCCAGCGCTCCCGGTTGTCGACCGGCAGCAGGGCGCCGTCGGCGTCCGGATTGGTCAGGTAGCAGACGATGAACTTCCGGTCCCCGACGATGCCGGCCAGGTCGCGGGAGGTGAAGGTGAGGCTCACGTTGTGGAACAGGTCGCCCGGGCCGTTGTGCCCGATGCCCAACGACTCGCGGACAGGGCTGCGGGGACCGTCGGCGGCGACGAGGTAGTCCGCCCGGATCGTGGTGTGCTCGCCGGTCTCCCGGCTCTTGACCCGTGCCGTCACGCCCGTGGCGTCCTGCTCGAAGGACATCATCTCGGTCCCGAAGCGCAGGTCACCGCCCAGCTCGCGGGCTCCCGCGAGGAGTACCGGCTCCAGGTCGTTCTGGCTGCACAGGCACCACCCGCTGGGGCTGAAACGGGCGAGCCCGCCGCCGGGGTCGATCTCCTGGAGCAGCCACTCGCCGGCGTCGCCCACCAGGCTCGGCGTCTGCAGGATGCCGTGGTTCTCGGCCAGCACCGACGCGGCCTCACCGATGCGCCGCTCGAGCCCCGCCGTGCGGTACAACTCCATGGTGCGGACGTTGTTGCCCCGCCCGCGCGGGTGGATCGACGTACCCGTGTGGCGTTCGACGAGTGTGTGCGGCACACCGAGACGCCCCAGGAAGAGGGACATCGACAGGCCCACCAGGGAGCCGCCGACGATGAGGACCGGCGTGCGGTGAACCGCACTTCCGGCCGAATCCGATTCATTCATTGCACGCCTCCATCGCCCTCTGCGGGCTGGGGAATGGGACGCCCCTTTCATGCCCGGTACGGACCCGTTGGCGTCGAGACGGCACCCGGATGGCATGCGGTTCACCCACCTGCCCCGTGTCGCTCGCGCACCTCCGACGGTCGCGCCCACCATGAACTCATCGCGACCCGGGCCTTCGGACACCGCGGTCGTTCCTGATCTTCCGAGGAAGAGGAGAGGTGCGCCGGATGACCATGTCCCCACGCGTATCGCAGTCGGCGTTCGACGGCTCGAGGCTGCGGGTGATCCTGCTGCTCGACCTGTACGAGGGGGCCCAGGAACAGTTCCTCGACGCCTACGAGCACATGCGCAGCAAGGTCGCCTCCGTCCCCGGCCACATCAGTGACCAGCTGTGCCAGTCGATCGAGAACCCCTCGCAGTGGCTGATCACCAGCGAATGGGAGAGCGCCCTGCCGTTCCTCGCCTGGGTGAACAGCGAGGAGCACATCGAGATCGTCCGTCCGATGCACAGCTGTGTCCGGGACACCCGGTCGATGCGCTACAGCATTCTCCGGGAGACCCGCCCGGAACGGCCGTCCACGCCCGAGGCCGCCGGAACGGGCCTCCAGACGGAGGCCCGCGTCGGTGCCGGACTGACCCGCCACGCCCTCACCTTCACCGTCAAGCCGGGCAGCGAATCCAAGGTCGTGGACATCCTGGCCAACTACGAGGCCCCCGAGCCGCGCATCAACGGCACGACGCGGCTGCACCGCACCTCCCTCTTCATGCACGGCAACCGCGTCGTGCGGGCCGTGGAGGTGGAGGGAGACCTCCTGGCCACCCTCTGCCACGTGGCCAGCCAGCCCCAGGTGCAGGCGGTGGAGGAGGCCATCAACCCCTACCTCGAGCAGGACCGGGATCTGAGCGATTCCGACTCCGCGCGGGTGTTCTTCACCCGGGCGGCTCTCCCCGCCATGCAGCACGTCGAGGCCGGCCGGACGCAACCCGACCATCTGCGACGGCACATGCTGTACTACCCCGCCAGGGCCGGACACGGCCTGGAGCTGGCCCGGTTCCTCGCCCAGCAGGACGTGGACGCTGCGAAGGCCCCGGACGGCCTGGTGTACGCGAGCACCGTCTTCCAGCGGGACGACGTGGTGACCCGCATGATCGACGTCACCCGCGAACTCGATCTCGACCCGCTCGCCGCCCTCGGCATCAAGGGCCCCGGCAAGGCAGCCGAGCTGGAACGGCTCCTGGACGGCGCCGCGGTCGGCGTCGAGGGCTCCCTGGACTCCGAGCGCACGCAGCACCGGCTTCTGGCACACGCCGACATGATGCCCGTCACCGACCGCCGCTCCGCGGATTCCTGACGGCACACCCGGAGGTATCAACCATGTCCAAGCAGCACCCACGCATCGTGGACCTGAGCGAGACGGAACCCAACCGACGGCGCGGAGGTGACCTCAGGACCCTGCTCACGCCGGCCACCGTGGGCTCCACCAGCGGGTTCATGGGGCTGGCCGTCATCAAGCCCGGCGAACGGATCGGCGAGCACTACCACCCGTACTCCGAGGAGTTCGTGTACGTCGTCAGCGGCGCGCTCGAAGTGGACTTGGACGGCGAGCCGTTCGCGCTCCGCGCCGAGCAGGCACTGATGATCCCGGTCGACATGCGGCACCGTTTCCGCAACGTCGGCGACCAGGAGGCCCGTATGGTGTTCCACCTGGGGCCGCTCGCACCGCATCCCAGCCTCGGCCACGTCGACACCGAGGAGACCGAGAGCGCCGTCGCCGGGCCGCAGTTGAAGGTCGGCGGTCCCGAGCACGGCCGGCCGGCCGAGCCGAGCGAGGCCATAAAATGACCCGGCGAGTGGCCGTCACCGGTATAGGTGTGGTCGCTCCCGGCGGCATCGGAGCGACGGCGTTCTGGGATCTTCTCGCAGCCGGCCGCACCGCGACCCGCGGCATCACCCTGTTCGACCCGGCGGGCCTGCGTTCACGCATAGCCGCCGAGTGCGACTTCGACCCCTACGAGCACGGCCTGGACGCGGAGCTGTGCCAACACGCGGACCGCTACATCCAGTTCGCCGTGGTGGCGGCCGGTGAGGCTGTGCGCGACTCCGGTCTCGACACCGCGGCCGTGGATCCCTGGCGCACCGCGGTCTCCCTGGGCAGCGCCGTCGGCGGCACCACCCGGCTGGAAAGCGACTACGTGCGGGTCAGCGAGCGCGGCCGGCGCTGGGACGTGGACCACCGGAAGGCGGAGCCGAAGCTGCATCTGGCCTTTTCGCCCAGCACCCTCGCCTCGGTCGTCGCCGAGCAGTTCGACGCCCGGGGCCCGGTGCAGACCGTCTCCACCGGCTGCACCTCCGGTCTCGACGCGGTCGGCTACGCCTTCCACACCATCGCGGAGGGCCGGGCCGACGTCTGCATCGCGGGGGCGTCGGACTCGCCGATCTCACCGATCACGATGGCCTGCTTCGACGCCATCAAGGCTACGTCGCCGAACAACGACGACCCCGAGCACGCCTCCCGTCCGTTCGACGCCCACCGCGACGGATTCGTGATGGGCGAGGGCGCGGCGGTGCTCGTCCTCGAGGAGTACGAGCACGCGCGGGCCCGCGGAGCGGAGATCCTCTGCGAGATCAGCGGCTACGCCACCTACGGCAACGCCTACCACATGACCGGTCTGACCAGCGAGGGTCTGGAGATGGCCCGGGCGATCGACACCACGCTGGAGCAGGCCCGGATCGACCCCACGCTGATCGACTACGTCAATGCGCACGGGTCCGGCACCCGGCAGAACGACCGGCACGAGACGGCCGCCGTGAAGCGGTCGCTGGGCGCGCACGCCCATGAGACGCCGATGAGCTCCATCAAGTCGATGGTGGGGCACTCACTGGGTGCGATCGGCGCGATCGAGGTGGTCGCGTGCGTTCTCGCGCTCAAGCACCAGGTCGTGCCGCCGACGGCGAACTACGAGACCCCCGACCCGGAGTGCGACCTGGACTACGTGCCGCGCACCGCGCGGCCGCGGAAGCTGACCAACGTGCTCTCCGTCGGCAGCGGGTTCGGCGGCTTCCAGTCCGCGGTGCTGCTGACGGGAACGGGCGGGAGGACACGATGAGCAATCGGCGCCCCCGGCGCGCTGCCGTCACCGGTATCGGTGTGGTCGCGCCCAACGGACTGCGGACCGACGCCTACTGGAAGTCCGTCCGCGAAGGCCTCACCGTCCTGGACCTGATCGGCCGCGAGGGCTGCGATCATCTGCCGCTGCGGGTGGCGGGCGAGGTCCGTTCCTTCGACCCCGCGGCCCTGATCGAGGACCGGTTCCTGGTGCAGACCGACCGGTTCAGCCACTTCGCGATGGCCGCGGCCGCCCTCGCCCTCGACGACGCCGGGCTCGGCGGTGAGCCCGAAGAGCCCTTCTCGGTCGGGGTGGTCACCGCCGCCGGATCCGGTGGCGGTGAGTTCGGCCAGCGCGAGCTGCAGAAACTGTGGGGGCAGGGCTCCAAGTTCGTCGGCCCCTACCAGTCCATCGCCTGGTTCTACGCCGCGAGCACCGGCCAGATCTCCATCCGCGGCGGCCTCAAGGGGCCCTGCGGGGTGGTGGCGAGCGACGAGGCGGGCGGTCTGGACTCCCTCGCCCAGGCGGGCCGGGCCGTGCGGCGCGGTACCGATGTCATGGTCGTGGGCGCCGCGGAGGCGCCCCTCGCCCCGTACTCGATGGTGTGCCAGCTCGGCTACCCCGAACTGAGCACCCTCGACGACCCGGACCGCGCCTACCGCCCGTTCACCGAGAAGGCCTGCGGCTTCGTGCCCGCCGAGGGCGGCGCCCTGCTCGTCGTCGAGGACGAGGACCGGGCCCGCGAGCGCGGGGTGCCGGTACGGGCGACCGTGGCCGGCCATGCCGCCACGTTCATCGGGGCCTCCCGCTGGGCGGAGTCCCGGGAGGGCCTGGTCCGCGCGATCCGCGGCGCCCTCGACGAGGCGGAGTGCGCTCCGGAGGAGATCGACGTGGTGTTCGCCGACGCCATGGGCGTCGTGGAGGCGGACCGCGCCGAGGCGCTGGCGATCGCCGACGTCTTCGGCGCGCGCGGCACCCGGGTGCCGGTCACGGCGCCCAAGACCGGCATCGGCCGTGCCTACTGTGCGGCACCCGTGCTGGACACGGTCGCCGCGGTGCTCGCCATGGAGCACGGCCTGATCCCTCCGACGCCCAACGTGTTCGACATCTGCCACGACCTCGACCTGGTGATGTCGCACGCTCGCCCCGCCGAGCTGCGCACCGCCCTCGTCCTCAGCAGGGGACTGATGGGCTCCAACGCGGCGCTGGTCGTGCGCCGCGGTGACGATTCCGCCCGGTAGGCCCGGGCGGGGAAGGAGCAGTCACCCATGATCACCACCGAAGTGACCTTCGACGAGCTGTCCGCCCTGATGAAGCAGGCGGCCGGCATCACCGTCGACCCGCGGGAGCTCAAGGAGGCCGCGGAGTCCCCGTTCGACTCCTTCGGCCTGGACTCGCTCGGTCTGCTCGGCATCGTCGGCGAGCTGGAGAACCGGTACGGCCAGTCGCTGCCCCCCGACTCGGAGCGCTGCAGGACGCCCCGGGAGTTCCTGAACCTCGTCAACAGCACCCTCACGGCTGGAGCCTGAACATGGCCGGACACACCGAGAACAGCATCACCATCGACGCTCCCCTCGACCTCGTGTGGGAGATGACCAACGACCTGGAGAACTGGCCGCGGCTCTTCAGCGAGTACGCGTCCGTGGAGATCCTCTCCCGCGAGGGCGACACGACGACGTTCCGGCTGACCATGCACCCCGACGAGAACGGGAAGGTGTGGAGCTGGGTGTCGGAGCGCACCCCGGACCGCGAGAAGCGGATCGTCCGTGCCCGCCGGGTGGAGACGGGCCCGTTCGCCCACATGGACATCCTGTGGGAGTACGCGGAGCTGCCGGGCGGTGTCCAGATGCGCTGGACGCAGGACTTCGCGATGAAGCCCGACGCCCCGGTCGACGACGCGTGGATGACGGACAACATCAACCGCAACTCCCGTACGCAGATGGCCCTCATCCGGGACCGGATCGAGCAGGTCGCCCGCGACAGCGAGAGCGCGTCCGTCGCGTCCTCGCGCTGAGCGCCGGTCCACGAAGGACACCGGCAGGACAGGGAAGGACACCCATGCACCACGCCCTCATCGTCGCCCGGATGAAGCCCGGCTCGGCGCCGGACATCGCCGATGTGTTCGCCGCCTCCGACCGGGGTGAACTCCCCCATCTGGTCGGTGTCAGCCGGCGCAGTCTGTTCCAGTTCGGGGACGACGTGTACCTGCACCTCATCGAGGCCGAGCGGGACCCGGCGCCCGCCATCGCGAAGGTGGCCTCGCACCCCGAGTTCCGCCGCATCAGCGAGCAGCTGGAGGCGTACGTCAGTCCGTACGACCCGGCGACGTGGCGCAGCCCGAAGGACGCCATGGCGCAGTGCTTCTACCGCTGGGAGCGCGGCGCCGGCTCCTGAGCCCGCACACCCCGAGGCCGCCGGTCCCGCGTCAGTCGCGGAGCCGGCGGCCTCGGGTGTGCGGCGCCTTCCGGGTCAGCCGGTCACGGTGCACTCGAAGGCGTGGAGGTACGCGTTCACCGGGCGGATCTCGTCGATGACCAGGCCCGCGTCGGTCAGGCGGTCGACCATGCTCTGCCGGGTGTGCTTGGCTCCGCCGACGTTGAGGAGGAGCAGCAGGTCCATGGCGGTGGTGAACCGCATCGACGGGGTGTCGTCGACGAGGTTCTCGATGACCACGACGCGGGCTCCGGGCCGCGCCGCCGCGCGGACGTTCGCCAGGGCCCGGCGGGTGCTGTCGTCGTCCCACTCCAGGACGTTCTTGATGATGTACACGTCCGCCTCGACGGGGACCGCCTCCCGGCAGTCACCGGCCACGACGTCGACCCGGCCGGCGAGTGCGCCGCCCGGGCGCAGCCGGGGGTCGGCGTTCTCCACGACGCCCGGCAGATCGAGCAGGGTGCCGTGGAGGTGTGCGTGCTTCTCCAGCAGGCTGGCCAGGACGTGCCCCTGGCCGCCCCCGATGTCCACGACCGAGGAGGCGTCGTCCAGGTCGAGGAGCAGGGCCACGTCACGGGCGGACTGCTCGCTGGACGTCGTCATCGCCCGGTTGAAGACATGGGCGGACTCCGGGGCGGAGTCGTTGAGGTAGGTGAAGAACTCCCGGTCGTACACGTCCTCGAAGACGTTGCGGCCGGAGCGCACCGCCTCGTCGAGCAGCGGCCAGACGTTCCAGGTCCACGGCTCGGTGCACCACAGGGCGATGTAGCGCAGGCTGTGCGGGTCGTCCTCGCGCAGCAGCCGGGACATCTCGGTGTGCTCGAAGGTGCCGTCGGGGTTCTCGGTGAAGACGCCCTGGCAGGACAGTGCGCGCAGCAGCCGGCGCAGGGTGTGCGGCTGGGTCTTCACCGCGGCCGCCAGGTCGTCGACGGTCACGGGGCCCTCGTCGAGGGCGTCGGGAACGCCCAGACGCACGGCCGCGCGTACGGCGGCGGCGCAGGCCGCCCCGAATACGAGCTCCCTCAGCCGCATGGGCGGCGGGGGAGCCGGATCAACGGTGGTCATCCGTTGCCTCGCTTCTGCTGTTGTGCAGTGGGTGGGGGATGCGGGCGCGGGTCGGCGCGGTTCAGCACATACCGGCGGGCTCGGAGAGCGTGCAGGTGTTGCGGCTGAAGGTGTTGGTCTTGGCGGTGTCCCGGTCGGCCAGGTCGGCCGGGCTGTTGCCGGTCACGAGGTTGTCGCGGATCTCGTTGCGCTCGCTGGGCGTGCCGACGAGGCTCTTGAAGAGCACGATGCCGCCGGACAGCGGGGAGGTGCCCTTGTTGTTCTCCACCCGGTTGAAGGCGACCACCGTCTTCTCGACGCCGGTGAGGACGATGCCGGAGCCCTGGAGGAACGGCAGGCGCGGTGTCTTGGCGCAGTACTTGTTGTTGGCGTGGACGCGGTTGTACTTCACGTCGAGGTGGCCGGCGCGGGGCGTGGACTCGTCGCCCACGACGAACACGGCGGCGCAGTTGCCGGTGGCCTCGTTGTGGGTGACGCTGAGGTTCCGCAGGCGCCGTACGGTGACGCCGACCCGGTTGCCTTCCGTCGTGTTGTGCCGGACGACGGTCTTCCGGGCGTCCCGGGCGCCTTCCTCGGTGTCGACGGTGTTGGCGACGAAGATGCCCGCGTCGCCGTTGTTCCGTGCCACGTTGTGGCTGATGACGCTGTGTACGGAGCGCTCCTCGGCGATGCCCCACTGGCCGTTCTTCTCGGCGGTGACGTAACGGACCTTCAGTCCCTCGGTCCCGGTGGCCCACAGCCCGTTCTTGGCGTATCCACGGACCGTCAGGGACCGCACGCCGACGTCCTCGACGGGCTTTGTGTCGGTGCCGGTGACACAGATGCCGTTGCCGGCCTTGGCGCAGGCGCCCTTGGCCGTCTTGGCGGGCAGCAGGACGGTGCGGTTCGCGCCGTGGCCGCGCAGGGTGATGTCCGATTCGGTAATGGAGACGCTCTGCCGGAAGGTGCCGGGGGCGAGGAGGACGGTGTCCCCCGGCTCGGCGGCGTCGACGGCCTTCTGGATCGACTGGCCGGGCTGCACGCGGTGCACGGTGGGGTGGTGCCCGACCGACGGGGCGGCCCCCAGTCCGGCGGCCAGGACGGCAGCGGTGCATGCGAGATACGCGAGGTGTCGTCTGTTCATGAGCCGAAGCTATGAGCGGGGGTTCCGCCCCGCCACCGGTGATCACCCAGCTGGGCGCGGTGACCGTATCCCGGTGTCGTGGGAGGGCGGGCGCCGCCCGTGCGGGCGGCACCGGGGACGGCCGTCGCCGCCTCGCGGGCGGCGACGGCGGTGTCCTCATCCGGTCGCGTCCGCCCCGGTGGGCAGGGGCGGTTCCCTGCCGATGCGCCGTAGCTCCTCGTCGGTGAGCAGGCGGGAGCGGAGCAGGAACCGTACGCCCTCGGGGGCCTCCAGGGAGAAGCCGCTGCCCCGGCCGGCGACCACGTCCACGGTGAGGTGGGTGTGCGACCAGTACGCGTACTGGTCGGCGCTCATCCAGAACGGGGCGTCGCCCGCCACGTGCCCGAGCAGGACGTCCGAGGCGCCGACCCGGAACTCTCCTCGCGGGTAGCACATGGGCGCGCTGCCGTCGCAGCACCCGCCGGACTGGTGGAACATCACCGGGCCGTGCGTGTGGACGATGCGCCGCACCAGTTCCTCGGCGGCCGGGGTGAGTGCGACGCGCCGGGTGCGGGCCTCCATCAGAAGAACCCGAGCTTCTGCCCGGAGTAACTGACGAGCAGGTTCTTCGTCTGCTGGTAGTGGTCGAGCATCATCTTGTGGTTCTCGCGGCCGATGCCGGACTTCTTGTAGCCGCCGAAGGCCGCGTGCGCCGGGTACGCGTGGTAGCAGTTGGTCCACACCCGGCCGGCCTTGATTCCGCGGCCCAGGCGGTAGGCGGTGTTGCCGTCCCGGGTCCACACGCCGGCGCCGAGGCCGTACAGCGTGTCGTTGGCGATCTTGAGGGCCTCGTCGACCGAGTCGTAGGTGGTGACGGAGACGACCGGGCCGAAGATCTCCTCCTGGAAGATCCGCATGTCGTTGGTGCCGCGGAAGATCGTCGGCTCGACGTAGTAGCCGCCCTCCAGGCCCGGCACGGCCCTCGGGGTGCCGCCGGTGAGGACCTCGGCTCCCTCCTGCCGGCCGATGTCGATGTAGGAGAGGATCTTCTCGTACTGGTCGTTGCTGGCCTGTGCGCCGATCATGGTCTCCGGGTCCAGCGGGTCACCGCTGACGACGGCCTTGGTCCGCTCCACGCAGCGGGCCATGAACTCGTCGTACATGGACGTGTGGATGAGCGCGCGGGAGGGACAGGTGCACACCTCGCCCTGGTTCAGCGCGAACATCACGAAGCCCTCGACGGCCTTGTCCAGGAAGTCGTCGTCGGCGGCGGTGACGTCGGGCAGGAAGATGTTGGGGCTCTTGCCGCCCAGTTCCAGCGTGACGGGGACGATGTTCTCGCTGGCGTACTGCATGATCAGGCGCCCGGTGGTGGTCTCGCCGGTGAAGGCGACCTTGGCGACCCGGGCGCTGGAGGCGAGCGGCTTGCCCGCTTCGGCACCGAAGCCGTTGACGACGTTGAGGACGCCCGGCGGGAGCAGGTCGGCGATCAGCTCGATCACGTACAGCAGACTGACCGGGGTCTGTTCGGCCGGCTTGAGCACCACGCAGTTGCCGGCCGCCAGCGCGGGCGCCAGCTTCCAGGCGGCCATCAGGATGGGGAAGTTCCAGGGGATGATCTGGCCGACCACGCCCAGCGGCTCGTGGAAGTGGTAGGCGACGGTGTCGGCGTCGATCTCGGCGATGCTGCCCTCCTGGGCGCGGACCACTCCGGCGAAGTAGCGGAAGTGGTCGATCGCCAGCGGGATGTCGGCGGCCAGCGTCTCGCGTACGGGCTTGCCGTTCTCCCAGGTCTCCGCGACGGCGATCTTCTCGAGGTTCTCCTCCATGCGGTCGGCGATCCGGTTGAGGATGTTCGACCGCTCCGCGACGGACGTGGCGCCCCACTTGGCCGCGGCGGTGTGCGCGGCGTCCAGGGCGAGCTCGACGTCGGCGGCGGAGGAGCGGGCGACCTCGCAGAACGTCGCACCGGTCACCGGTGTCGGGTTCTCGAAGTACCGTCCCTCGACGGGGGCGACCCAGTCCCCGCCGATGAAGTTGTCGTACCGCGATGCGAAGTCGACGATGCTGCCGTCCGTTCCCGGCTGCGCGTACACCATGGCGGCTCTCCTCGAGGGGTGGCGAGTGCGGTGGTCCGACGGTCCGGTCCGCCGTGACGGACGGCACTGTGCGTCCCCGAGGTTGGCGCGAGGTTGGTGTCGCGCCGCGGTCGCGGGTCAGTACCGCAGGGCGGTGGTGAGGCGGCCCATGGCGAGGGCGCGGCGGGTGTCGTGCGGGTGGAGCAGGCGCAGCGCGTGCTCGTGCACCTCCACGTCGTAGGGGGCCCGTTCGCCGTACCGGAGGGCGTGGTCCGGGCTGGTGCCGGCCAGCACGGCCTCGCGCACGGCCACTTCCAGGTGCGTGCGCCACTCCTCGATGCCGGGAGCCTCGGAGCGGGGCAGCAGCGGGCCGCGGTACAGGCGCAGCGCGGTCTCCACGTCCCCCTGTTCCAGCGCGTGCAGCACCTCGCGGGCGTCACAGGACACGGGAGTGGTCAGCGCGTAGCGGCGGGTGGCGACGCCGCCGTGGAGGGCGCGGCGCAGATGGGAGATCTCCGCCTTGAACGTCGACGCGGTGACCGTCCGGTCGCCGTACAGGGCGGCGCGGAGCCGGCCGGGCGTGAAGCCGTCCGGCTCCAGTGCGAGCAGCGTGAGGATCTCCAGTTGCCGCGGCCGCAGGGGCAGGGCTGCTCCGTCGCGGGCGGCTTCCCCGGCGCCGAGGCAGGTCAGTCGCACGGGGGCCGTGTCGGTGCGGGGCGGTTCGGTGCGCAGCCGGGACTCGATGGTGGCGACCAGGGAGCGCACGGTGGCCATGGCCAGCGGGTTGGAGCGGTCCCAGGTGGTGGACATGTCCAGCACGCCCAGGACCCGCCCGTCCGGGCCGTGCACGGGAGCGCAGTAACAGACCCAGCCGTGCAGGGCGGTGACCAGGTGTTCGGCGGAGAAGACGGAACTGGGGCGACCGGTGCGCAGGGCGAGGGACAGGGCGTTGGTGCCCATGGCGCCCTCGTCCCACCGGCCGCCGGGCGCGAAGTTGACGCGCTCGGCCCGTCGCCGCATGGTGCGTCCGCCGCACGTCCACAGGATGGTGCCGGTCTCGTCGGTGACCGCGGTGACGAATCCCGCGTCCTCCGCTATGGCGCGCAGTTCGTCCGTGAGACCGGCGACCGGCCGGCGCAGCGGCGAGCCGAGCCACCGGCGGTGCACCGCTCCCCCGTCGGTGACGGGGGCGCTGTCCAGCGCCGGGTCCACGCTGTTCAGTGAGCGCAGCCAGGACTCGGTGACGTCCCGCCTCAGTGCCTCGGCACCGAGGGGCCGGGTGCCGGCGGCCTTCATCTGCGGGACACAGCGGGACCACGCGCTCTCCAGCATGGCCCGGTGCTGCCGCAGGTCACTGCGCTGTGACATGTGCTCTTCCCTGCCGTCCGACGGGAACAACCGTCCATCGCCCGCGAGGACCGCGCCGGGGCGGGGTCCTCGGCCCGATGTCTGTGTTATCCGTCAGTCCGGCGTCAAAAGCAAGGTGCGTGTGCCTTGTCGTGCGGCCGCTCAGCCGGAGTTCTCGCGCAGCAGGTTCAGCTCCCGGTTCATCTCGGTCAGGAACCGCGCGACGACCATCAGTTCGGCGGGGGTGAAGCGGCCGCGCGCGGCGTCGGTGCTCCGGGCCAGGGGCCGGAAGTAGTCCCTGGCGACGGTCCTGGCCCCTTCCGCGTACTCCAGGTGCACGACTCGGCGGTCGCCGGCCGCCCGCACGCGCCGGATGTGGCCCGCTCTCTCCAGCCGGTCGACGCAGGCGGTCACCGCGCCGGACGTGAGGTTGAGCTGCTTGCGCAGGCGTCCGGGTGTCATGGGCTCGCCGTCGGCGTCGGGGTCGGCGTCCGCGTCGAGGATGGCGATCAGCGCCTGGACGTCGGTGAGGTGCAGCCCCTGGGACTGCGCGAAATCGTGGGCGATGCGGTTGAACTCGTTGTTCATCCGGCGCAACTGGACGGCGAAGGACTGCAACCCCGCCGGGTCGTGCCCCTGAATCGGTGTCGAGGGGGTACCGGTACCGCTCATGACTTCAGTATAGGATCACTCAATGATTGAGATACTCGATCATTGACTTAATTCGACTGCTCGTGGGGATGCTCATGAAGAACACGCCGCGCTGGGCCCGATGGCTCGTGCCCCTGGTCCTGCTGGTCGTCTGGCTGGGAGTGGGCGGGACGCTCGGGCCGTACGCGGGCAAGCTGGGCGAGGTGGCCACCAACGACCAGGCCACCTTCCTGCCGCGGAGCGCCGAGTCGACCCAGGTCCTCCGGGCGCGCGAGGCGTTCGACCAGTCCGGGACCCTGCCCGCGATCGTGGTCTGGACGACGGACGGAGCCCGGGTCGCGGACGCCCAGCAGAAGGAGGCGACGGCCGCCGTCGGCACGCTCGCCGGGGCCACGGGTGTGGTCGGCCGGCCCTCGCCGGCGGTGGTCTCCGAGGACGGCAGGGCCCTGCAGGCGGTGGTTCAGCTGGAGTCCGACCTGGGCGACGAACTGCCCGCGGTGCTGGACGAGGTGCGCGGGGCGGCGGACGGCGTGTCCGGGACCACGGCACGGATCGCCGGACCGGCGGCGACCCAGGCCGACCTGTCGGACGCGTTCTCGGGCATCGACGGACTGCTGCTGGGCGTGGCGCTCAGCGCCGTGCTGCTGATCCTGCTGCTGGTCTACCGCAGCGTCCTGCTGCCGTTCGTGATCATCCTGGGCTCCGTCTTCGCCCTGGGACTCGCCTGCGCCGTGGTCTACGCGCTGGCGGACCGGGACGTCGTCCAGGTGGACGGCCAGGTGCAGGGCATCCTCTCCATCCTCGTGATCGGCGCCGCCACCGACTACGCCCTGCTGCTGGCGGCGCGTTTCCGCGAGGAGCTCGCCGTGCGCGGTGACCGGGCCGCGGCCGCGGTGGCGGCCGTGCGCCGGTCCTTCGGCGCCATCGTGGCGAGCGCGGCCACCGTGGCGCTCGCCCTGCTGGCCCTGCTCGCCAGCGACCTCACCAACAACCGGGCCCTCGGACCGGTCGGCGCCATCGGCATCGTGTGCGCCGTGCTCTCCACGCTCACCTTCCTGCCGGCCGTGCTGGCCCTGCTGGGCCGGGCGGCGTACTGGCCCTCCCGGCCGAAGGCGACGGACGCGTCCGTGGAGGGCCACGGCGTGTGGCGCCGGGTCGCCGCGACGGTGGACCGCAGGCCGCGCCGGGTGTGGGCGCTGACCGCGCTGGTCCTCGCCGTCTTCGCGGCGTTCTCCCCCTCCCTGTCCGCCAAGGGCGTACCGCTCGACGAGATCTTCGTGAACGACGCGCCCTCGGTGGCCGCCCAGAAGGCGCTCGGCGAGCACTTCCCCGGCGGGTCCGGCAACCCGGCGGTCATCATCGCCGACGCCGGGCGCGCCGACGAGGTGACGGCCGCGGCGCGGGACACCGAGGGCGTGGCCTCGGCCGGCGCCGTGTCCGCCTCGGGACGGCCGGGGGGCGGCGAACCGCAGGTCGTCGACGGGCGCGTCCGCATCGACGCCACCCTGGAGGACGCGGCGGACAGCGACGCCGCCAAACGGACGATCGAGCGGCTGCGCGACACCGTGCACGCGGTGCCCGGGGCCGACGCGCTGGTCGGCGGATACACCGCGCAGCAGTACGACACCCAGGAGACCGCCGCGCAGGACCGTACCCTGATCGTTCCGGTGGTGCTCGGCATCATCCTGCTGATCCTCGTGCTGCTGCTGCGCTCCCTGCTCGTACCTGTTCTGCTGGTCGCGACCGTGGCGCTCAACTTCCTGGCGACCCTCGGTGTCTCGACGCTCGTCTTCGAGCACCTGCTCGGATTCACCGGTACGGACGCCTCCGTACCGCTGTACGGATTCGTGTTCCTGGTCGCTCTCGGCGTCGACTACAACATCTTCCTGATGTCCCGGGTGCGGGAGGAGGCGCTCGTGCACGGCACCCGGCAGGGCGTGCTGCGCGGGCTGACCACGACCGGCGGGGTGATCACCTCGGCGGGTGTGGTGCTCGCCGCGACGTTCGCCGCCCTGATGGTCATCCCGCTGGCGTTCCTGGTGCAGATCGCGTTCATCGTGGCCTTCGGGGTGCTGCTCGACACCCTCGTGGTGCGGTCACTGCTCGTCCCCGCCCTGGTGCTCGACATCGGCCCGCCGGCGTGGTGGCCGAGCGCCCTGTCCCGGCGCACCTCCGAACCGGCGACCGGGGCCGGGCCCGTGGGGTGAGGGCGGTCCGCTCAGCCACCCTCGTCGAACGTGCGCCGGTGTTCCCGGTTCCGCCGTGAGCAGGCGGGCACTCGTGCCCGGTCGGACCCCGGCGGCACGGGACACCGCGCACGTTCGGCGACGCCCGGTCAGGGGCCGGGCGCCGTCCCGCCGCAGGGAGATCGTCATGCCGCAGCCACCGCCCCGGGACACGCCGAGATCCTCTTCATCGGCAACGCCACCCTGCTGATCCGTTACGGGGACCTGACTCTGCTGACGGACCCGAACTTCCTCCACCGGGGCCAGTTCGCCCACCTCGGCCACGGGCTCGTGTCGCGCCGGCTGTCCGAGCCGGCCCTCGATGTCGCCGACCTGCCCCACGGGGACCTGGACGCGGTGGTGCTGTCGCAACTGCACGGCGACCACTTCGACCGAGTGGCCCGGCGCGGCCTGGACCCGCGGTCTGCCCTTCGTCACGACGCCGCACGCCTCCCGGTGCCTCCAGGGCCTGTTCGGGATTCGGGTTCCACCGCGCGGTCGGTCTGCGCACGTGGCAGAACCACACGCCCCTGCGCGGCGACTCCCTGGTGCGGGTCACCTCGCCGCCCGGACGTCACGCACCGGGCCCGTCCGCGCCGCGTGCCGCCGGTCCACCACGACGGCTACCCGGTGTTCAGGTCACCGCTCTCCGACTTCCTCACCGAGGCAGGACGCCGGGGGTACGGCGCACACCTCCTGCGGTGTTCTCGGGGCGAGCGGGTGACGGTCGGCGCCTTTGGCGTGGCCCCCGGGCGGCCGTGATCCTTCTTCGGTGCCTGGATGCCGTTGCGGCACGCCGGGCGTAGTGTCCGCATATGCGCGGGATACGGTGTGACTGGTGGGGTGCAGTCCCGCCGGGGTCGGTCGCCATGCCGCAGCGGGATCGGACGGAAAGCTGATGGAAACCGCGATGGCCGCCGTGGTGCGGGAAAGCGGCGCATACGGCGGGCTGCTGTATGTCCTGCCGCCGGACGACGAAGCGCTGTCGCTGATCTTGGTGGCCGGCGTGCCGAACGAGCTCGCGATTCCATGGCGGCGCGTCGCACTGACCGACCCGATGCCGGTGGCGGACGCCGTGCGCGAACGGCGCCTGGTGTGGATCGGCGGTCAGGAGGAGATGGCCCGCCGCTATCCGCGGCCGGCCCTCGTGCTGCCGTACGACTTCGCGCTGTCCGCTGCCCCGGTCGGTTCGGGGGACACGGTGCGCGGCGGGCTGGTGCTGCTGTGGTCCGGGGACCGGCCGCCCGACCTGACCCCCGTCGAGCGCGAGGCGATCGAGTCGGGCTGCCGCCTCTTGGGGACGATCTTCCAGCAGGCCGCGGAGCGGGGCGACCCGGTACGGGTCGCGGAGCGTCCGCGGACCCTGCCCCTGGCGACCGGGCATACCCGCCCCCCGGACGAGGCGGCCGCCGCCGCGGCCTTCATCGACCGGCTGCCCGGTGGTTCCTGTGGCCTGGACAATCACGGCCGCATCACCTTCATCACCCCTGCCTGCGCCGGCCTCCTCGGCCGTGACCGCGAAGATCTGATGGGCGCGCTGCCCTGGGAGGCCCTGCCCTGGATGGACGTCCCCCAGGTCGAGGACCGCTACCGGGCCGCGCTGGTCAGCCGACAGCCGCAGAAGTTCACCGTCCTGCGCCCGCCACGGACGTGGCTGGCCTTCGAGCTGCATCCGGACCCCTCCGGCATCAGCGTCCGCATCACCGCCACCGACCCGTCCGAGAGCGCTCCCGCCCCGCCCTCCGTGCCGGCCGCCGGCCCCAGCCGCGCCACCCTGCTCTACCACCTGATGCAGCTGGCGGCCACGCTGACGGAGGCCGTCGGTGTCCAGGACGTGGTGGACCAGACCGCCGACCAGCTCCTGCCCGCACTCGGTGCCCAGGGCATGGTGCTGATGACCGCCGACGACGGCCGGCTGAGGATCATCGGTCACCGCGGCTACAGCGCCGAACTCGCACGACGCTTCGAGTCCGTCCGTCTGAGCTCGGACATGCCCGTGGTCAGAGTTCTCACCACCGGCATCCCGGGCTTCTATCCGACGTTCGCGGACCTGCAACGTGACTATCCGTCCACCGCGCACGAGGACGAGATGGCCGCCTGGGCCATCCTGCCGCTGATCGCCTCCGGCCGGCCCAAGGGCTCACTGCTCATCTCCTACCGCAAGCGCCATCCCTTCCCGCCCGGTGAACGCGCCGTCCTGACCTCGATCGCGGGTCTGATCGGACAGGCACTGGACCGCGCCCGCCTCTACGACAGCAAGCACGAACTCGCCCACCGCCTGCAGTCCGCCCTGCTGCCGCACCAGCTTCCCGACGTCCCCGGCCTGAGGGTCGCCGCACGCTACCTCCCGGCGGCCCGGGGCCTGGGTATCGGCGGCGACTTCTACGACCTCATCCGCCTCGACGAGCGCACCGCGGGCGCTGCGATCGGCGACGTGCAGGGGCACAACGTGGACGCCGCCGCGCTCATGGGACAGGTCCGCACCGCCGTCCATGCCCACGCCACCGTGGGCTCGTCCCCCGACCGGGTCCTGGCCGGCACCAACCGCCTGCTCAACGACCTCGAGCCGGACCTGTTCACCAGCTGCGTCTACGTCCACCTCGACCTCGCCGGCCGCAGCGCCCGCCTGGCCAGCGCCGGCCATCCGCCGCCCCTGCTGCGCCATGCCGACGGACGCACCGAACCCGTCCTGGTACCCCCCGGCCTCCTGCTCGGGATCGAGCCGGACTCCCGCTACGCGACAAGGGAATTCCCGCTGCCGCCCGGCTGTGTGCTCGTCCTCTACACCGACGGGCTCGTCGAAGCCCCTGGTGTGGATCTCGACGACGCCATCGCGGCCCTCGCCGGGCTCCTCGAACACGAGGACCCGGCCGACCTGGACGCCATGGCCGACGCGCTCATGCGCCATGCACCCACTCCCGGCGACGACATCGCGCTGCTGCTGATCAGCCCCTGCTGAGGGTGGACGACGCCCCCGCCACCGCGCCGCGGCCCCCGTCGCCCGGCCCGGAAGCGCAACCGGCGGCCACCGGGCATCACCCGCCGGACGGACAGCGTTCCCGCACGCGGCCCAGGCCGTGTTTCAGGACGCGGCCGGAGGGTGACTCCGACACTGACGTGGGTACCACGGCTCCTCGGTGAGAGGTGGCCGCCCACGTCCGACGGTCGTCTCCCCACCTGGCCCGACACCCCCTGAGGCCCATGTCCACCCCACCAGCCGCCGCCGTGCACCGGACGCGCGACGCCGCCGCGCCGGAGCCGTCCTCGGACGAACTCGACGCGCTGTTGCGCGAGCTGTCCGCGCAACCTCCGGGGCCGCGCAGGGCCGCCCTCCGGGACCAGGTCATCCGTCGGCTGCTGCCGATGGCGCGGCGTGTCACCCGCCGCTTCCAGCGCCACGGGGAGGAGTTCGACGATCTCCTGCAGGTCGCGTGTCTCGGGCTGATCAAGGCCGTCGACGGCTACGACCCCGCCCTGGGCCACGCCTTCCTGTCCTACGCGCTGCCCAAGGTCACCGGTGAACTCCGGCGCCACCTGCGCGACCGCACGACCACGGTGCGGCTGCCCCGACCCTTCCAGGAGGCGAGCGGCCGGATCCTGCAGGCCGTCGGGGAACTCGAACAACGGTTCGGCGGCTCCCCTCCCACGACCGATCAGATCGCCGCGCACACCGGGCTCGGGCGGGACCGCGTGCTGTCCACACTGCGTGCGGTGCACGCATGCCGTCCACGGTCCCTCGACGAACCCGCCGGGCACGGCCGGCAGTCCCCGCTCGCCTGTCTGATCGGTGCCGAGGACCCCGCCCTGGAACGGGTGGTCGACACGGTGGCGCTCGCCGCCCTGGTGAAGCAGCTGCCGGAGCGCGACCGCCGGGTGCTCCATCTGCGCTTCTACCGGGAGCGCACCCAGCAGCAGATCGCGGACGCCATCGGCGTCTCCCAGATGCAGGTGTCGCGCATCCTGCGGCGCTGCCTCGACCGGCTCCGCGGGGCGCTCCTGGCGGGCGAGCCGGGCACGGGTTCTGGGGACGGGGTGCCGGGTCCGGTCACCGGCCGTACGGTCCGGCCGGCGCGCCCCGCGTGCGTGCGCCGGATCGCGGCGGAGCCGCACGGTCCCGAGCGGTCCCCCGGCCGGGCACCCTGCGCGGCGAACTCCGCCCGGCCGCCGGGCCCGGCCCCTGGGACCGCGCCGGCCCCTGTCCCGCGGGCCCCGGACGCCCCAAGGCTGCGGACCCCGGCCGCCGGTGCCGGGTGCCGGGTCCGGCATGGCGGCGGGCGCCCGGTGCGGCGGTGGTCCGTGGGGAGGCGGGGGTCCGGGCCGTCCGGCTCGCGTCGGCGGTGGTCGTGCGCCGGGGGCGCACCGCGGCTCCCGAGGGCGTGGACACCCGCTCACCATCGGACCCAGCTCCTCTGCCGGCCCGCCCGTCCCCCGCCTGCCACCGAGCGCACCGAGAAGAAGCACCTTCCCCGCCCGGGTCTGTCCCGCCTGCCGCCGCGTGCGTGACACCGACGCGGGTACGCGAGCCGACGAAGGAGCGCACCGTGAGGCGTCACCTGCGCGCGCTCCGGCGCGGATGGGAGTGGCTGGGCGTCGACGTCCTGCTGCGGCGCGGCCGTGACCTCGAACTGATGCACAGGGCCATGGGGTTCGCCACGCTCGCCCTGGTCACGCTGGCGCCGCTGCTCATCGTGATCGCCGCCGCCGATCCGCTCGGACGGGGCGGTTTCGCGGCCTGGCTGGCCGACGGCATGGGGCTGTCCGGACGGTCCGCGCGTGTGCTCGCGGAGATCATCAGCCCGCCGCGCGAGGTGATCGGCACGACCAGTCTGTGGGGCGTGGTGGCACTCGCCGCGTTCGGTATCCCGTTCGGCGGGAGTGTGCAGAACGGATACGAGCGGACCTGGAACCTGCCTCCCGGGCCGTGGCACCGGATCTGGCGTCAGGCGACCTGGCTGTGCGTCCTGACCGCGTACCTCTACCAGGAGGTGCTGACCCGCGACGCCATGTACGGGCCGGAGCGGATCACCCTCTCGCTGGTGACCGGCGTGCTGTTCTTCTGGTGGGGCCAGCGCTTCCTGCTGGGCGGCCAGGTCCGCTGGCGGCATCTGCTGCCGGGGGCGCTCGCCACCATGACGGGCCTGATCGGTCTGCGGGGCTTCTCCTACTTCGTCTTCACCCCGCTGATCGTCGACAACGCGATCAGCTACGGCACCGTCGGGGTCGTCCTCATCGTCGAGTCGTGGCTCATCGGCGTGGGGTTCGTCATCTTCGGCGGCGCCCTGTTCGGGCGCTGGCTCCTCGACCACCACGGGCACCGGTTCACCGACGACCTGCCCCCGACGGCCGGGACGCGAGCGGCCCGCGACAAGGGCTGACGGGCGCCGCGCCCGGCCCTTCCCCGGCCGTGGCGGCCGATCACACCGGGGACATGCCGGCCAGCGCGGTCACCCGTGCCAGCGCGTCTCCGCAGAAGAGCTCCCGCCCGCGGGCGACCCGCTGGTCGCGGTGGGCGCCGTCCGCCGACAGCCGCCGCAGCGCGCGCAGCAGGGCGGTGGCGTCCGTGGCGATCTCGGAGACGCCGAGCGCCGCCATCCGGCGTACGCCCTGCGCGCCGTGGCCCGGCAGCGGACGGTAGCCCACCACCGGCAGCCCGCAGGCCAGGGCCTGTACGGCGGTCTGGCCTGCGGCGTTGTCGACCAGGACCCGGGCCGCCCGCAGCAGGCCGGGCATGTCCGTGACCCAGTCCGGTACGAGCGCGCCGGGCAGCCCGGCCAGGCGGGCCCTCAGGCGTTCGTTCCGGCCGCACAGCACGACCGGGAGGTAACCGGCGGAGGTGAGCAGCCGGGCCGTCCCGTCCAGCTCGTCGGCCGCGCCCCAGGCACCGGCGGACAGGACGACGGGCGGGCGTCCGGGGGCGTGCCGATCGAAGCGCCGGCGCCATGCGGCGGCGCCGGGAGCCGGTGCGAAGAAGTCGGGTGCCACGACGGGACCGGTCGTCTCGACGGGCACGGGAAGGCTGCGCGCCACGTCCCGCGCGGCGTCGTCGGTGAGGCAGAGGTACAGGTCGTTGCCGGCGTGGAGCCACTGCCGGTGCACGGCGAAGTCGATCACCAGGACGGCGCTCGGGGCCCGCAGCCGCGCCCGTGCCCTGAGGTGGCCGGTCAGCTGGGCGGCCAGGTGGAAGACGGGGACCACCACGTCGGCGCCCGTGCGCTCCGCGAGGTCCGTCAGCCGGCCGCCCGCCAGCCGGGCGAGGGGGAGACCGCTGGGACGGTGCCGCGGGCCGGGGCGCAGCAGCGCGCGGTAGAGGCCGGCGTACACCCACGGGAAGTGCCGTACCGACGACTGGTAGAAGAAGCGCAGCCCGGTGCCCAGGCCGTGCGGAAGCAGCCGCAGGAGGTCCACGACCTGGGCGTCGTGGCCTTGTTCCCGGGCACGGCGGGCGAGTTCGCCGGCCACCGTGTCGTGACCGGCCCCCATGCTCGCGCTGACGATCAGCAGTCGCAGTCTGCCGTCCGCCGGGGCGTATCGGCGGGGAGCCGAGGACGGTGAGTGCACGGGATGCCGTGTCTCCCTCCGCTGCGCCGGTGAAACACGCCGTACGACGTTTCGGCGGCCGGACCCGGGATACTCCGGGATGTCATTCCCCGCCGAACGCCGGGAGCGGCCGCGGCCGACCGCGTTCCGGGCGTCCACCCTCGCAGCCGAGGTGCAGCCCATGTCTCACGCTTCCGGTGCCGGCACGGCCGGTGTGTCGTTCCCCCGGACGTCCGCCGCGCCGGCCTTCCCGGCCGGCGACGCCGGGCGCCCGCGCACCGCGCTGGTGACCGGTGCTTCCTCGGGCATCGGCGCCGCCGTGGCCCGGCGGCTCTCCGCGGAAGGATGGCGTCTGGTCCTCAACGGGCGGGACGCCGAACGTCTGAGCCGAGTCGCCGAGCGGGCGCCGGCGTCGGTCTTCCCTGCGGACCTGACGAAGCCCGGCGCCGAACAACGGCTGACCCGGTTCGCCCTCGACCGCACCGGCCGCGTGGACCTCCTGGTGGCCGGCGCGGGCATCGGCTGGGCCGGGACCTTCCGCACCATGCCGCCGTCCGCCCTCGAGGAGGTCGTCGAGGTCGATCTCCTCGCCACGTTGCGGCTGGTCCGGCAGGTGCTGCCGCACATGGTGGAGGCCGGTTCCGGGCGTCTGGTGCTGATCGGGTCCCTCGCGGGGACGGTGGGCGTGCGCGAGGAGGCCGTGTACTCGGCGGCCAAGGCCGCGCTGGGCGCCTTCGCCGACTCCCTGCGGTACGAGCTGCGCGGCAGCGGCGTCGCCGTCAGTCTCGTGGTGCCGGGAGTGGTGGACACCCCGTTCTTCGAGCGGCGCGGCACCCCCTACCGGCGGGCATGGCCCGGGCCGGTGCCTGCCGAGCGGGTCGCCGACGCCGTGTGGAGCGCGGTCGCGCGGGGCCGGGACGAGATCTACGTTCCCGGCTGGCTGCGGGTGCCCGCCCGGCTGCGCGGCGCGGCGCCCGGCCTGTACCGGCGGCTCGCCGCCGTGTTCGGCTGAACGGCGTCACGGCGTGCTGGTCGTCGTCCTGGCCCTGCTGGCCGCGCTGGCGAACGCCGCGGCCACGGTGCTGCAACGGCGGGCCGCGGCGGACGAACCGGAGGCCGGCGCGGGCGTGCGCCAGGCCGTCCGCTGGCTCCGACAGGTGCTGCGCAATCCCTACTGGGTCGCGGGTGCCGGGATGCTGGCGCTGACGTCCGTGCTGCAGGCCGCGGCTCTCGGCGTGGGCAGTCTCGCGCTGGTCCAGCCGCTCATGGCCACCGAGCTGCTGTTCACCCTCGTCGTCGGCAGTGTCGTCTTCCACCGGCGTCCGGACCGCAGGACCTGGCTGGCGTTCGTCTCCCTGGCCGCCGGGCTGGCGGTGTTCCTCACCTCCGTCGCTCCGGCCCCGGGGCGGTCCACCGCCTCCGCGGGGGCGTGGCTCGCGACCGCGGGGGTGGTACTGGGTGCCGTGGTGGTCCTGGTGGCGACGGCCCGCGCGGTGCGGGGCGCACCGCGCGCGGCGCTCCTCGGACTGGCATCGGCCGTGTCGTTCTCCCTGACGGCGGCGCTGCTCAAGGAAGTGACCGGCCACATTCCGGACGGGGCGGGCGCCGTCCTGGGGACGTGGCCCCTGTACGCCACGGGCGTCGCCGGAGTGACCGCCTTCCTGTTGCTCCAGGGGGCGTTCCGGGCCGGGACACTGGCAGCGTCCGCACCCGCGCTGACCCTCGGTGACGCGCTGACGAGCGTGGCCCTGGGGTGGGCTCTGTTCGGGGAAGGGATCACGCTCGGTGTGCGGGTGGTGCCCGCCGTGATCGGCGTGCTGCTCATCGGGGCGGGCACCGCGGGGCTGGCCCGCGCCCCGTCGGTCGCCGGAAACTGGGACGCGGCGTCGCAGCGCCCGGGCGGCTCACCCCGGCCGGTGCCCTAGGGGGTGCCCGACACATGAGCGCGGGAGAAGGAGCAGCGTCCGGTGGGTGCCATCGCAAGGCGCCGGAGCGCCCTCGTGGCGGAGCCACGTGGGCGTTTCGGCAACGCGGCGAGCGTGCGTGCCAGATGCCGCGACGCCGCGGGCATGTGTCGGACACCCCCTGGCCGTACCGCACCGGCGCGGCCGCCCCCCGCGGAAAGGAGGCAGAACCGATGCCCACGTCCTCCGGCCCTTCGCCCGTCCGGCGGGCGGCCGCGGTGCTGGCTTCGCCGGCCGCCGTCGTGGCCGCGGCCCACATCGCACCGGCCGCCACCTGGCTGCCCGTCGTGCGCCGCCGTGTGCCGCGCCTCGCCGGTGTGGGACACCCCTCCCACGTCGCCCTGACCTTCGACGACGGACCCGACCCGGAGTCCACCCCGCGCTTCCTCGACTCGCTGGAGGAACTCGGCGTCCGGGCGACCTTCTTCGTCCTGGGCGACGGCGCCGTACGGCACCCCTCACTGGTGCGCGAGACCTTTCGCAGAGGGCACGAACTGGCCGTGCACGGCTGGAGCCACGACCGCCCGTGGCTGCCGGCCCCGGCGGACGACGTGCGCGCCCTGCTGCGGGCGGCGGGCGTCGTGGGCGACCTGACGGGCCGGCGCCCCCTCTGGTACCGGCCGCCCTACGGCATCCTCACGTCCGGGCGCTGGGCGGCCGCCCGTGCGGCAGGCATGCGCCCCGTGCTGTGGACCGCCTGGGGCAGGGACTGGACGGCCGGGGCCACCGCGGCGTCGGTGCGCTCGGCCGTCGCGGCCGGTCTGCGCGGCGGCGGCACGCTTCTCCTGCACGACACGGACAGGATGTCGGCACCGGGCTGCTGGCGGGCCACGCTGGGCGCCCTGCCCGGCATCGTGCACGGCTGCCGGAGGGCGGGCCTGGCGGTCGGCCCGCTCGCCGAGCACGGCGTGCACCATCGCTGAGCACGGTGCCCGCTCTCCCGCCCGCTTGACCCTGACACCGTGACAAGGTCTTCACTGCGGACGAGGAGGTGGTCCCCGATGACCGTGCCGAGAGAGCACACGGACCCTTTGCGACGGCTGTTCCACGGACTGGAGCACGGTGACGCGTCGACGCGGCTGCGGGCCGCGCTGGCGGCCGGCACGACCCCGGACCCCCGGTCGGTCGACAAGCTCGTCGAACGCAGCGCGGTCGAGCCCGAGTTCCATGTGCGGGACATGCTGACGTGGGCGCTCACCCGGCACTCGCCGTCCCGCACGGTGCCGAAGCTCGTCCAGGAAGTCCGTTCGGACTGTGCCCAGGCGCGCAGCCAGGCGTTGCACACGCTGTCCAAGATCGGGGACCGCCGGGCGTGGCCGGTGATCACCCGGGCGGTCCTGACCGACCCGGACGACGAGGTGGCGCGGAGCGCCTGGCGAGCTGCGGTGGTCCTCGTACCGGCGGGTGAGGAACCCGCGCTGGCCGGAGTGCTGGCGACACAGCTCGGGCGCGGCGGGATGCCGACGCAGTTGAGTCTCGGCCGGGCGCTGGTCGCGCTCGGGGAGGTGATCGTGCCCGTCCTGAACGCCGCCACGGAGGATCCCGATCCTCGCGTGCGCCGGCACGCGATCGCCACGGAGCGGCTGCTGCGCGACCCGGATGCCGGATTCGAGTACGCGATCGAGGAGGCGAAGCGCATGGTGGCCCTCGGCAGGTCCGGCGAGAAGGGGTGACGGAGTGTGTTGATGGGTGAGGGTGGCAGAGCGTGCTGATCGGTGAGGTGGCGCGACGGTCCGGGGTCAGCGCCCGCATGCTGCGGCACTACGAGCGGCTCGGTCTGGTACGGCCGACGGGCCGGACCACGGGCGGCTACCGCGAGTACTCCGGCGAGGACATCCGGCGGATCTTCCACATCGAGAGCCTGCGGTCGTTGGGGCTGTCGCTGCGCGAGGTCGGGCGCGCGCTGGAGGATCCGGGCTTCACGCCCGCGAAGCTCGTCGACGACCTCGTCCTGCGGACCCGGGAACGGATCGCGAGCGAGACGGAGCTCCTGACCCGGCTGACACGGATCGGCGCCGCGCAACCCGCCGACTGGGAGGAAGTCCTCCAGACCGTCGCCCTCCTCCACGCCCTGGGGTCGGACAGCGCGGGGAAACGCCAGAGCGCCGCGCTGTCCTCGGCCGCCGAGGTCCCGATGCCGGTGGAGGCCCTGGTGGAGGCGGCGCTGAACGAGGCGGACCCGAACGTCGCCGGAGCCCTTCGCTGGGCTCTGGCGCGCTCGGGCGGCGGACTGGAACTGCTGGCGGAGGGCCTCGGTTCACCACGGGCCGAGGTGCGGGAACGTGCGGTCCGGGCCGTCGCCGAGATGACGGACCAAGCGGCGACCGCGCTGCTGCGGGACGCCCTCGCCCACTCCGACCCCGTGGTACGCGGACATGCGGCGGTGGCGGCGGGGACACGCGGGGTGGCCGAGGCGGTTGTGACACTCGTGGACATGGTCGTCGAGGCGACGAACGACGTCGACGCGGCCGACGCGCTGAGCGCGCTGGCCCGTGATCCCGGGACGGCGGAACGGATCGCCGCAGGGCTCGTCGACCGCCTGGCCGACGGCACGACCGGGGTGCCGGCACGCCGGCGGCTGACCCAGGCGCTCGCGGACATCCCGGGACGCACGGCGTCCCGTGCCCTGGCGGAGCTGGCGCACGACACGGACCGCGCCGTCGCGCTCACCGCGACGTACGTCCTGCGGCTGCGCGACGCACGACGGACAGACCTTCCCGACTGATCCGGAACGCCCGGTGTGACCTTCGATATACCTTTTGACGCCGGACGGCATGTAGCTTGGCCGACTGCTCTCGCACACAGGCGCCATATCGGGTGCACGCTACATCGATCGTTCAGGAGACCCATGCGCCCCCGGATACCTTCCATCCCCCGAATAACCTCCCTCCCGCCCGTCGCCCTCGCGGGCGGCGCACTCACCGTCGGCATCGGCGGCCTGTATCTCGCCGGGCTGCTGGTCGCCGGCGGCGAGATCGAGGCGGGTACGACGGTGCGCGGCGTGGACCTCGGCGGTCTGACCCGCGAGGAAGCCGCCCACAAGCTGGAACGGCATCTGGCGAAGGCGGGCTCGCAGGAGCTCGCGGTGAAGGTCGGCGACCGCCGCGGCACGGTCGATCCGCGGCAGGCGGGCTACACCTTCGACATACCGGCGACCCTCGACCGCGCGGCGTCCGCCGGCGCCGATCCCGTCAGCGCGATCGGCGGGCTGTTCCGCTCGGGCGGTGACATCGAGCCGGTCGTACGCGTCGACGAGGACAAGGCCCGTGCCACCCTCGGGAAGCTGGCGAAGACGGCCGACCAGAAGGTCCGCGACGGCGCCGTCTCCTTCGACGACGGCCGGGTCGAGCAGGTGGACCCGCACAGCGGGTACGCGCTGGACGTGGACGCCGCCGTCGGCACGCTGCGCGACCCCTTCCAGCACGGCTCGGCCGGCTCGGTGACGGTGCTGCCCGCACGCGAGACCAAGCCGAAGGTCACGGCGGACGAGGTACGGCGGGCGGTGCGGGACTTCGCGCGGCCCGCGATGTCGGCACCGGTCACCCTCACCGCGGGCGGCGAGCGGTTCACGATCACCCCGGACGTGCTGGGTGAGCACCTGACGATGCGGCCGGACGGCGACGGCAGGCTCGCACCGGAGCTCGACAGCAAGGGTTTGCGGGCCGCACCGGCGGTGGCCGACACCCTGAACGACCTGCCCGCCACACCACGGAACGCCCGGCTGGGGCTCGACGGCGACAAGGCCGTGGTGACCGCCGACGCCAGGGCCGGCATGGAAGTCGACGACAAGGCGCTGGGCAAGGCCGTCATGCCGTTGCTCACCAAGGACGGCACCGCCCGCAACGGAGAGGTGGACACACGACGGATCCAGCCGGAGGTCACCCGCGAGAACGCGGCGCGCCTCGGGCTGACGGAGAAGCTGTCCTCCTTCACCGTCAACTACGAACCGGCCGCCTACCGCACGACGAACGTCGGCCGCGCCGTGGACCTCATCAACGGCTCCGTCGTCCAGCCGAACGAGACCTGGAGCTTCAACCGGACCGTGGGCGAGCGCACCGAGACCAACGGCTTCGTCGACGGCATCATGATCTACGACGACCAGTACGCCAAGGCGCCCGGCGGAGGGGTCTCCGCCGTGGCCACCACGGTCTTCAACGCGATGTTCTTCGCGGGCGTCGAGCCCGTCGAGCACGGCGCCCACTCCTTCTACATCGAGCGCTACCCCGAGGGCCGTGAGGCGACGGTCGCCTGGGGCAGCCTCGACCTGAGGTTCACCAACGACACCGGCAAGGCCATCTACATCCAGGCCGAGTCCACCGACACCTCGGTGACCGTCAACTTCCTCGGCACCAAGAAGTACGACGAGATCACGTCGGTCAAGGGGCCGCGCACCAACGTGCAGGAGCCGGAGACGAAGGTGAGCACGGACGAGCAGTGCGTGCCGCAGACCCCTCTTGAGGGCTTCGACGTCACGGTGGAGCGGGTCTTCCGCGACGGGGGCCGGGAGGTGAAGCGGGAACCGTTCCGCACGCACTACGCGCCGCGCAACGAGATCGTCTGCGAAGAGCCGGGCGAGGGCCCGCTCCAGAGCCAGGGCCAGGGCCTGCTCCAGGGCGAGGACCTGCTCTGAGGGTGACGGGGACGAAGCATGGGCGCTGCGCATGGCTTGCCCTCGAACTGTGGTGCCCCACCACAGCAGCCGTGAGATGCACGGGGCTGAGCGCTGTGATGTTCTGTAAGAGTCCGAGGGTCCAGCTCGGGGTGGGCCGACCGCACCCACGGAGCCACCGGACATGACACGGAGCACCTGCCTGGGAATCGCCCTCACCGTGGCACTGGTAGCGCCTTCCGGCCTTCCCTGAGGCCAGTTGGCCATTGAGCGCGACAGCTGGCGCGGTCGCGTCCGTACGAGCCACGAGTGCGTCTGGACGCGGAAACCGGAAGCCGTCCAACTTCTTTGCCCACCCCGATCCCCCGACCGCCGCCTTCCAGACCCGGACAGGCCTGTCAGCCCTGGAGCTTGGCGCTCCGGACGACACGCCACCCGCGCACTCGACACCCGCGTCCGCCATGGACGACGGGCGGCAGACGCGCTCACGCGGTGATCGGCGCGGCCGGACTGGGACCCGGCGTACTGCCCGCACTGTTTGGCGGTCTCGGCGTTTCGGCCATTTCCTGCTCGCACCACTCCGGGCCAGACCAGGGATCGCGCATGTGACCGAGAGTTGCAGTTGGCGAATCATGGTCTGAGACGTGCAGGTCAGATGGGCTTGGAGAACTCTTGTTGGCGAATCATGAGCAGAGGTGCTTACTTTGAGTGAGCGCCGGGGACTTGCTGTCGATGACCCGCCCGGCGCCTGATGAGGGCTGCCGCCGGAGATGAGAGTTGGCGAGCTCCTGACCTGCCCACTTTGGCCATCGCGGGCACTGTGGACCACGCAGCCTTGTTGGCAATAGCAGCGCAGGTTGTCGCTGGCCTGACGGATGTGTCGCTGCAACTTGGCAAAGAAGCAGCAGGTTAGTTGGTAAGCTTTGGTCACCGAATGTGATCGGCTCTCCTTGCTGATGACAGCTCGCGCGAGAACGACGATGGGGCTGCCCGGAGCTTCCAGGCAGCCCCTGCGAGTGCGCACAGGCCGGGATGGCAGCCGCAGATCCGGACCAAGGCCCGGCAGAAGGCTGCCACGACCGGCGGCATCGTTATCGACACCCAGGCCCGCATGGGCGACGGATGAGGACCGCGTTCGGCACCTGACCGCAGTGCTGCCGCGCCGCTACGCCTCTCGTCTCTTCGAGGTTCAGGAGGCAGGCGCCAGCGACCCGCAACTCCAGCGGATCGTGGCTGAGGACTCAAGGTGGTCTACTTCCGGGACGGCGGCCGTCGCGCCGGAGGCCTGGAGGAGGTCGGCACTGTGCGGGTACGGCTGCTACAGCTCGAACTCTAGCTAGGTGCGCGATGTCCGTGAACGCGCGAGCCCCGGTGTGTGACTGAGCAAGCACTCACTTGGCGAGCTGAGCGGTCAGTGTTCAGTCATTTCCCATCAGCCATGCGAGGTGCTCGCCGAAGCCTTCCTGGTCAGCGACCTGGGGACTGCGCCTGTACGAGCAGACGACGCACTGCCCGAAGCCGACTCGTCCCCACATGTCCAAGCCCTGGACGCAGAAGGCCTCGTACCCACACACCGGGCACTCCTCGAAGTCGTGGCCGTCAGGGTTGTGGCCTAGTAGGGCTTGGTCATCTTCACTCATAGGTGGCGTGTCTGCTTGCTTGTGGGTGTCGTTGGGCTGGTGTGACACCTGAGGAGTTGGCCGGGGTCCGGGAGGACCTGGAGGCGTTCGCGGCGGAGTTGTTCGACGGGTTCTTCCGCGCGGATCAGCGGCGGTGGGGGCAGGCGTATGTGCGCGGGCTGCTGCTGGACGGGCGACGCAAGTCGGTGGAACCGATGGCGGCCCGCCTTGGCGAGGACGGCAACCGCCAGGCCCTGGCCCACTTCATCACCTCCAGCCCGTGGGATCCGGCCCACGTGCGGGCCCGGCTGGCCTGGAGGATGCACGAGGCGATCGGCCCGGAGGCGTTGATTGTCGACGACACCGGGTTCCTGAAGGACGGGGATGCCTCGGCGTGCGTGGCCCGGCAGTACACCGGCACCGCGGGCAAGGTCACCAACTGCCAGGTGGGCGTCTCGGTGCACCTGGCCTGCGACCGTGCCTCGGCCGCGGTCGACTGGCGGCTGTTTGTGCCGGCCTCCTGGGACCCGGCCTCGCCCGGGGCCGATGCGGTCAAGGTCGCCCGCCGCACTCGCTGCGGGATTCCCGACCATGTGGGGCATGTGGAGAAGTGGCAGCTCGCTTTGGACATGATCGACGAGACCCTCTCGTGGGGCGTTGATGTTCCCCTGGTGGTCGCGGACGCCGGCTACGGCGATGCGGCAGCGTTCCGCCTCGGCCTGGAGGAACGGGACCTGCCCTACGTGGTCGGGATCTGCGGCCGTCACACCGCGCATCCGGCCGACGCCCACCCCGTCCAGCCGGCTTATGCGGGCACCGGCCGGCCGCCGAAGATGCAGTATCCCGAGCCCGCGCAGACCGTGAAGGGCCTGGTCATCGCGGCCGGGAAGGCGTCGGCCCGGCCGGTGTCCTGGCGGGAGGACTCCCGGCCGGGCAGGGGCCGCAGTGGCGTCAAGCGCATGTACTCGCGGTTCGTCGCCCTGCGCATCCGCCCGGCCGGACGCGGCATCCGCAGGGCCGTCGACGATCCGGAGCTGCCCGAGCGGTGGCTGCTGGCTGAGTGGCCGGCCGACGAGAGCGAGCCGGTGCAGTTCTGGCTGTCGAACCAGCCCTCCGGCATGCCCCTGGCCACGCTGGTGCGGCTGGCCAAACTCCGCTGGCGCATCGAGCACGACTACCGCGAGATGAAACAGGCCCTGGGACTGGCCCACTTCGAAGGCCGCACCTGGACCGGCTGGCATCACCACGTCACCCTCGTCTCCGCCGCCCACGCCTTCTGCACCCTGCAACGACTGGCCCGCCACCCAAAAGAACCGGTGCAGGTCTGAGCCACTACCAAGTAGTCCGCGAGCTCCAGACACTCCTCGCCACCTGGACCGGCGCCTGCCCCACCTGCCACCGCGACATACCCACACCTAGGACTGCACCGCACGGAGGTCTTCGTGTCCCACCGTAATGCCCGGCTGACCGTTCATGGCAGGCGGCTGCTGGTCGAACGTGTCGGCAGTGGCCGCCCCGTCGCGCACGTCGCAGCGGAAATGGGCATCTCGCGCGTCACAGCCCACAAATGGATGCGCCGCTGGCGGGCGGAGGGCGAGCAGGGGCTGCACGACCGCTCCAGCCGCCCCCGCACGACACCCCATCGCACGGCGACAGCGGTGGAGGCCCGGGTGTGCCGGCTGCGCCAGGACCGCAAGCTCGGCCCCGCACGCCTCGGCCCGATCCTGGGCCTGCCCGCCTCGACCGTGCACCGCATCCTGGTCCGGCACGGCCTGAACCGGCTCGCGTTCATGGACCGGCCCACCGGCCAGCTCATCCGCCGCTACGAACGCGACCGCCCCGGCGAACTGATTCACATCAACGTCAAGAAACTCGGACGCATCCCGGACGGCAGCGGCCACAAGACGCTGGGCCGCCAGGCCGGCCGGGCTACCCGCGGCGGAATGGGCTTCGGCTACGTCCACTCAGCCGTCGACGACCACTCCCGCCTCGCCTACAGCGAGATCCACCGCGATGAGAAAGTCGCCACCTGCGCCGGCTTCCTCACCCGCGCGGCCGCCTTCTTCCACGCCCACGGCATCACCCGCATCGAACGCGTGCTGACCGACAACGCCTGGGCCTACCGCAAGGGCCTGGCCTGGAAGCAAGCACTCGCCGAGATCGGCGCCACCGGCAAGCTGACCCGCATCTACCGCCCCCAGACCAACGGCAAGGTCGAACGCTTCAACCGCACCCTGCTCGACGAATGGGCCTACCTGCGGCCCTTCACCAGCAACCACGAGCGCACCGAAGCCCTGACCGACTTCCTCCACACCTACAACTACCATCGCTGCCACACCGCACTCGGAGGCCACCCACCCATCAGCCGAGTCAACAACCCTGCGGGTCAATACACCTAGGGCCGTACTCGTTGGGATTCTCGGCCGACTCCGCACGGCGCTTGGCCTCTTCATCACCGATGAGTTCCAGTAGAGCGCGTGCCTGATCGGCCGACCGCGCGTCCTCGTCCTGGGCCCGTTCGTCGTCGCGGTCAGACTGGGGCGCGAGGAGCGCTCACAGGGCGGGTGGTGGTCGAGGGCAAGCAGGGCGTGGACGTGACGGTGCTGCAGGCGCCCCGTTCCGCTTCCATGGCGGGCCAGACCGCTGACGTTGACCGTGCACGGCATCGCCGCCCCCTCCCGCCTGACCCGCCTCACCGAGGCCTGGCGGCAGCACGAACCGGACGCGCCGCTCATCGCCCGGTGGTGACCCGGCACCGGGGTGAGGTGTCCCGGATGGACAGGGGTGATCCACGGGGCGACGATGAGAGAGCCGCGGGCGAGCGACGCTCCCGTGGCGGAGGAGGTGTCTTCCTTGGCCTTCGGCATCGTGTTCAGGCGCACCTTCGAGCACAAGCCCTGGGTCGACTCCGTCGACCGGGTCTCGGCGGCGGGTGACAACGGGTTCAACATCCGGTTCAGGCGCCTCGAACAGGACCTCGACACCATCGGACAGCGTTTCGACGCGGTGAGTACGGCCCTGGACTCGCTGGCCGCCGCCGAGACGCCCGTACGCGCCGTCGCCCTCGCACCGCTGCTCATCCCGGTCGGGGAGTCCGGGTGGGACCTTGCCACCACACCGGGCGCGGCACTGCTGCGAGGGGACGGCACAGCCAAGGGCGCCATGCCCGTTCCGCTGCCCGAGGCAGGGCGCATCGTGGGCTTCCAGGCCTTCGGGACCATCGTCCAGACCCCGGCCAGCGTCCGGATCGACCTGACCCGGCGGGCCCTGGACGGCAGCGGCGAGAAACTGGTCGCCCGGATCCAGGCCTCCAGCAGCGAGGAGTTCCGGGAGAAGGTCCCGGGCGCCGACGCCGCGGATATCGACCCGCGGGCCGGTTACTACATCGTCGCCTCCGTCAACGGCACGGGCCTCAACACCTCCGTGATGCTTACCGGGTTCCGGGTGAGGTACGAGGAACGCTGACCCGCCCGGGACCGGCCGGGCCGGTCAGGCCATGTGCAGACGGCTGGCCGAGCCGACGGTCAGCGTGTTGCCATGTCCGTCCTTCGCCGTGTCGCCGTCGAGCAGCACACCGCTGCTGCTCACGAGCAGACCGTCCTCGTCCGGCGTCAGCTCGACGGACGCCTTGCCGGTCACGGCGGCCTGGCCCGCCTTCCCTTTGAACGTGAACGTGCACGACGCCTTGTGGAGGACGAAGGAGCCGCCCACGCTCAGGGTGTCGGAGGCGGTCTCCTCCACTGTTCCCGCCGTCCACGCCCCGCTGTCGGCACCCTGGAGGAGCACTGTCCCCGCGGTCGCCGTCACGTCGCCCTCGACCGCCACGGGTCTCCCGGCCATCAGCCGCCTCCCTCCGCCGCACGGCCGGGCGTCCGCCCGGTGTCGTCGCTGATGACGCGTCGCCGCCGGTACCGGTGGTAGGTGCGGGAGGCGTCCTGCACCGGGAACGGCTCACCGCCCTCACCGGCGCCGAAGTCCACGTGACGACGCCGCAGTTCGGTGGTGTTGATCTCGATGCCCAGGGGGCACAGCGTCTCCAGGATGTTCATCACGTAGCTGTACTGGTCCCGGTCGAGCCGGGCTTCACCGGGCATCTCGACGCCCACCTCGTAGGGATCGGCCAGACCCCGCCGGGCATGCCCGAGGCACACCAGGAGCGCCAGTCCCTCCCGCCGCCCCACTGCCTCGATGCGTCCGCCGGAGGAGTTCAGCAGGGAGACCGGCAGGCCCTCGGCGGAGGCATCGGCGGATGGACGCGGCACCTCGGTGGTGAACCACTGGAACTCGGCGGGCGGCGCCTCCCCCTGCTTGGGCGGCCTCCCGGGCAGCAGGCTCACCGCGGCGAGCAGGAGCACCCGCTGCCCGGCCTGGTCGATCACGCCGTGCACGGTGTAGAAGCCGCTGTCCAGCAGCGTTTGGACCCGGGCCGCCACGGCGCGGCGCAGGGCGTCACCGGCGCCCAGGCCGACGAGTCGGTCGAGCGTGAACGGATAGGCGACGACTTGGTCCATGACGACGATTTCGAGCACCTGCCGGGCGAAGGCCGGCCCGGTGCCGGCGAGCAGGTCCCCGTCGACGAGCGGCGTCAGAGCCGACGGCGGGGGCGTGGCGGGGCCGTCGGCCACGGCCCGCAGAACGGTCTCCAGGCCCGCGCCCGTCAGGGGTGCGGGCGGCTCACCGAAACCCGCCTGGGAGAAGCGTTCCCGGACCCGGCGCGCGGCCTCGCCCGCCAGCACGTGCAGTCCGCCCGACACGGCGTCCTTGCTGTGCCGGGCCTCGAACACCGCCTGCTCGGTCACAGCCAGCCGGGCCGGGCCCTCGACGGTGAGTCCCAGCATCGGCAGGCTCGACACGAAGAACGTGTCGCCGGTCAGCGTGTGCACGGTGCGCAGTCCGCACGGCTCCGCCAGCCAGCGGCCCGCCGGATCCTCGGCGAACGGACGGGGCACCAGCGTCCGGGCGAGTGCCGACATCTCCGACGTCCCTCGGGCCAGCCCCTCCACGGCCGTCGCCATCGCCGTGAGCCGCTGCTCCCCGAACTGCCCGAGTGTCGCGCCCAGGCCCAGCTCGTGCAGCGGATCGGGTTCCTCCACGTGGGTGCGGAGCAGGGTGACCGGGCCGGTGTCCGACAGCGCCCGGACCAGGCGGACCAGCCGGGCCAGGGACACCGCCAGCGAAGGCGCCAGATGGCGTACCGGGGGCGGGCCCGCGGAGCGGGTCACCTCGGCCGTGAACACCTGCCGTGCCTCCTCCAGCTGGCGGCGCTGCTCCGGAGGCAGCAGCTCCGGCACCGGCCGGTCGAGGTCCAGCAGGTACACACTGCGCAGCAGGTCGTGGAGTCCCGCCCGCGTGGCCGCTCCCCCCGGACCGACGTCGACGAGACGGGTGGCCAGGGCAAGCGGGTTCTGCTCCTCCACCAGCCGGAAGCGCCCGCCGATGCCGACCCTCGCCGGCAGCCCGGCGCCCGCGGCCTCGTCCGGTCCCGGACCGTTGAGCACGCCGACGAGCCGGCCGGGGGTCGCCGGCCGCCACGAGGTGAAGATCATCAGCCGGCTGCGGTACCGGGCGTCGTCCTCGCCGGGCAGCCGGTACACGCCCAGGTCGCGGCCGAGCGAGTCGAGCGCACCCGAGAAGGCGAGCTCGGCGTGCCGGCAGGCCGCGATCTCCCTGGCCTGGCGGACCACGCGCTGCTTCTCCATCGTGACCAGATACGTCAGCCGGGCCAGGATCCCTTCCAGCAGCACGCCCTCCACCAGCTCGGCGGCCGGGTCCAGCTCGAGCTCCGGTCCGCGCACCGACTCCTCCGGCACGTCCTGGTGACAGTGCGGCGCCGCGACCGGGTGGACCGCCGCAGTGACCTCGGCGCCCGCCGCCGGCACCAGCACCGGCAGCAGTGTGCCCAGGCCGGAGAATGGGGCGAACACGACCGGGGAGACCTCGGCGGCGCCCGTCGGGCCACACCGTACGAGGACCGCCCGGTCGGCGAGCGGCCGGAGCAGCCGCAGCAGCAGCAACGGCTCACGGACGTCCTCCGGAACCGTGATGCGCCCGTCCTTCAGCGGCAGGGCGCGGACCCGGGCCCCCGCCGCGTAGACGGGCGGCAGGGCGGCGAGAGCGCCGTCGAGCCCCGAGTCGGTCAGCGGACGGACGTCCGCTGGCGGCACGGTCACCGGGTCCCCCGCCCGCCGTACGGGCCCGGCGACGGCCGCGCACGGCCGAACGGCGCCCGTGAGGAACCGGATGGCCTGCGCGGGAGGCCGGGCGACCTCCGCGAACGGTCGGATGACGTCTGCATGCCCACCTCACACGATGTGGATGTCCGCGGGGGAACCGACGAGCAGCGCGATCTCCGTGGGACCGACCAGGACGTCCTCGAGCGGATCGAGCGATTGGACACCGCCTGGCTCGGCGCCGTCCTCGCCGGGCCCGCGCGAGGAGAGCTGCGGTGGATGGCGGCGCAGGCGCAGCTCCCGGGCGTCCACGACCCCGGGCTCCTCCATGACCGCCCACAGCACCTCGCTGTACCGCACCGGCTCGCCGATGCCCAGGGCCAGCAGTTGCCGCCGTACCCGGTCCAGGATGCGCTGCTTGAGCGCGACCGCCTCGGGCGTGCCCTGCACGGTGTCGGGCGGGCCCGCCGGGATGGGCAGCCCCTCCACGGAGATCCGGCAGGTGAACCCCACACTGACCTGCTGTGCCCGGTCGATGGTGGGCGCGATGCCGATCGGCCGCACCTGGTCGACCGAGGCCTCCACCTGCGCGCGCAACTGCTCCCAGATGGCGCCCTCCTCCGGGGCGACCAGCACGGTGAAGAAGTACGGGTTGCCGAGGCTGCGCTCCTGGGAGAAGAGCCGTTCGAGGAAAGTGAAGCTCCCGAAGATGGACTGGTTGATGTCCAGCCCCCCGTACAGGTCCCTCACCAGCACCTGCCGCACCCCCGGGACCAGGGCGACGGCCAGGCGCACCGCGTCCGGGGACCACACGTTGCGCGGGTAGGAGAGCAGCAGGTCGCGGTAGCGGGAGTCGCTCCAGTACGTCGAACCACCGCCGGCCGGGTCGGTGTGCTCGACGGTCAGGACGTCCGCCACGCCGAGGCGTTCAGCCAGTCGCCGTACCGGCTCGGTGCGCGGGTCCTCCGGGTTGAGCCGGGTGATCCGGTCCGGCAGATTCCCGTGCGGGTCGATGTCGCAGTCCGGGCCCGGCGCCAGGGCGGTCACCGGGACCGTGGCCCGGGCGACGGCGTTGGTGAGGGACACCGCCTGGTCGATGAAGAAGTCGCGGTCCTCGGCCGTCAGCAGCCGGGTGCCGCGGGGCAGGGAGATCTCCGTGACATCGGGCGGTAGTTCTGCCGCGAGCGCGATCCTGATCCGGCCCGTGGCACGGTGGTGCGGCCGGGGCAGACCGAGCTCCTCGCCGAGCCTGCTCAGCGCGTCGCCGACCGCCGTGCTCACCCGGGTGTCCTCGTAGGCGAGGCCCAGATGCACCCACGCCCGGGACTCCTCCAGCGCGACGATCTCCAGGATCTTGCGCAGCGCGCTGCCTTCGGTCAGGTCGACGTCGGAGCCGAACAGCACCCGTGCCGCCGCCAGTTTCTCGTCCAGCAGCCGCGCCAGGGGCTTGGGTACGAACCCTTCCGGGGTGACACCGAACGGCTTGCCGGAGCCGCTGACGCGCGCCAGGTCCTCCAGGTCGGTCGTGCGGGTGCCGTCAGTCATCGGCCGTGACCTCCCCGATCACGGTCTCCAGGACGCCGCCCAGCACGGTGCGCACCACGACGTTCACCTGCCAGCGGCGGGTCCCGGGCAGGGTCTCCTCCAGGGTGAGGTCGAGCACCTCGGCCACCCGCGAGTCGGCCGAGAGCGTACGCAGCACGGACAGCCGCAGCATCTCCAGGGCCAGCGGGGGCGTCAGCCCCTGCGTGAGCACCCGCAGGCCGTCGAAGCCGAAGCGGACATGGAACGGGTCGGTCCCGGGAGCGGTGAGTAGCGCGACGGCGAGAGCCTGGCGCAGGTTCTCCTCGCCCTCGACCATGGCCAGCCGCCGGCCGTCGCCGAAGACCAGGTCGTGACCGATGCCGTCGGCACCGGCCGGCCGGAGGGCGAGGCCGTGACCCAGCCGGCGGCGCTCGGCGGCGGCGCCAGCCGGAACGACGGGGGCGGGCGGCGGACCGGGGGGCATCAGCGCACCTCCACGACGGTTTGCGGACGGAGAGTGATCTTGTTGGCGGCCAGCGTCAGGTCGGCGTTCGTGCGGATCTCGATGTTGCCCTTGGCGTCGATGCCGATCCGGGCATTGGCCACGGCGTGTTCGATGACGACCTCGTCGTCGGCGGCGTCGTCGGGCCGCTGTCCCACGTGCTTCATCAGGGCCTTGCCGACCGTGATCCGCAGCCCGCCGACCTGGATCACCCGGTTGCCGAGCCCGTTGATGAGGTCGTGGCTCGCGGGGCCGCTGGGACGCGGGGCCGCCGCCGGATCCGGCGCCGACTCTCCCGCGGTCCCGGTCCCGGCGAGGTTCGTCGGCAGGCTGAGCCACCAGTCGCCCAGGTGCGACCTCGGTGCCGTGTCGTCCTCCCAGAGCGCGCCGGCCACGACGGCGTTCTGGTGCTCCTCCCGGTAGTGCAGACTGACCACGCGCATCCCGGGGTAGTGCGGCACGACGAGCCCGGTGCCTCCGTACGCGAAGGCGGTGAGGTAGGGCTTGTCGACCAGCTGATCGGGGGTGTCCGCGGGAGGTGCCTTTGCGGGGACGTTCGGTGACGGGGCGTCGGCCAGCCCCTCGTCGACCGCGAGCGACTGGGCGGGCACGTCGTGGCCGTCGCGGAACGTGGCACTCACGTCCTGTCTGCGCACCAGGCCGACCTCGTGGGTGCGGCGGGCGGTGGCGGCCCGGGTGTGCTGATCGGCGAGGGCCGCGGCGAGCCTCGACGCCTCGTCCGAGCTTCCCGGGCGCGTCCCCACGGCCGGGCGGTCGGGTGCCGGCCGGCGTTCCACGGTGAGCCGGGTGACGAAGCCCGTGGCCGCACCGAGTTTGTGCACGACGCCGACGACCGCATAGTCCAGGGGGCTCCCGGCGTGGGCCGCGCCGCCGAGGACACCCGCGGCCATGTCGCCGAGGGGGCCGATCGGTGAACTCGCCAGCGTGCTGGTCAGATCCGCGGGCGAGGGGTTGGGCAGGTCGGCGCGCACCATGTCGCCGACGGCGATGTCCGGGCGGCCGAGCAGCGTGAGGTCGTAGCGCCGCACCTCGGGGGCGGCGAACGGCGAGCCCTTCGGCACCGCCTCCGGATCCCGGTCGATCACGGGGCGGCTCTCCACCAGCCCGGTTACGGGCGTGAGTTCCCAGCTGTGGCCGCCCTTGACCGGTTTGGTCCAGGCGCCCACGTGCAGCCGCCCGGAGCGCAGGAACATCGGCACCTCGAACCGCGCGTCGCCGCCGTGGGCCAGACGAGCCAGCTCCTTCAGGGCCCGCACCATGGAACCCGTGGAGCCGATGTCGAGCACACCGTCGAGGGGCACGTCCTGTCCCTCGCCGAGCACGGGGACACGGATGGCGGTGTCCCGCTCGCACAGTTGAGTGGCGTAGGCCAGCACCGTGTGCGGCGGGGGCCCGGCCGGCAGTTTCGGAGGATTGCAGCGCATCCGGTGGTAGTGCGCGTCGACGCCCGAGAACCGGGACCGGTACGTGAACTCGCCGTGCGTGCGTTCCGCCGCGAGGATCCGGCCGTGCAGCACGGCGTGCAGACCGTCCTCGTCGCCCGCTCCGCCCGGCAGTACGGCACCCAGCGCGCCGAGGGCCGCCCCGACGAAGCCCCTGCCCAGGTCCCACCAGCCGAGGCGGATCTCCACGTGCACGTACTCGCCCGCCACGATCGCGTCGTAGTCACGGTCGGGCATGCCGTCCACGGTGACTTCGAACGTCGCCCCGCGCAGCGTGCTGTCGCCCTCGACCGTGAGCTCCGCCCGATGGCCGGCGTGCGTCAGCCGCAACTCCCCGGCGCCCTCGTCCGGGAACCCCTTGCCGTCGTCCATGCGGAAGACCAGCGCCCAGCCGGCCTGGAAGCCGACGCCGGTGGCGGAGAGGTCAGTCGAGAAGGTCATGGGGATCTCCCTCGGGGACGGCGGGCCTGCGGGGCCGTACGGCGGGGCCGGCCGCCGGGTCCCGGAAGCCGGCCAGGATGCGGCTGCCCACATCGCCCGGCTGGACCAGCGAACCGGCCGCCAGGTGCAGGTCGACGAACAGCACCTCCAGCAGCAGCCCGCTGCCCTCCGAGGTCCCCATGGCCATCGGCCGGCCCACGACGACCGGCGCGGAACCGACGACCCGGTCCGCGTCGACGACGACCAGGTAGGGCCGTACCGCCGCGCCGTCGAGGACGGCAGGGGGCTGTGCGGTGAGCGCCGCCCGCGGATCTCCGAGGGACGCCGGACGCCGGGCCCCCTCCTGCGCGCCCGTCACGACCGGTGTGGTGGGCGGCGTGGTCAGTGTGGTCACGAGGTCGGCGGTCAGGGCCACGAGCTTGACGGCGAGGGACCGGCCGCCCGCCCGCACCTGGACCTGCTGGGGCAGGCCCAAGTCGGCGCTGAACGGCAGCGGGCTGTACCCGGGGGGCAGAACACGCGTCACAGGAACTCCGTCGCTGTCGAGGCCGCCAGGGCGCCCGCGTCGACGAGGAGGTCGACGGGCCCGGGCGGCGCGACGTGCTGCAGACTGATGGTGACTTCCGTGGTGTCCAGGCGCTGCGCGGACGCGGTGAACGAAAGCTCGGTCACATGCATGTTCATCCGCACCGACATCCGGGTCGCCAGCACCAGTCCGGCGACCTTCCCGCCGGTGAAGCGGCCGAACGCGCCGCCGCGTTTGGCGAAGTTCGCCATCAGCTCCAGCCCCTGCTTCCAGGCGTGCCGCTGCGGGCCGATGAGCAGGGCCGACAGGGAGGCCGTCTCATTGGCGTTGCCGACCGCGGCCCGGAAGGACGGGGTGCCGATCGGGGGCAGGGTGTAGCGCTCGCTCACCGTCAGCCGCTGCACGGCGAACAGCGGGACGGCCAGCAGACCGTCGGTGATGATGGCCGCTGGCAGGCTCTGGAACTCGTCGAGACGCGAGGCCGAGCTCATCGGTCGCTCCTCACGGTGAACGACATCGTCACATCGGGCTGCGGGTTGCCCACCTGGGACGTGAAGATCCGCTCGAACTCGTCCCTGAGCTCCTTGGTCGCGGCGACCCACTCCACGCCGCGCAGCCCGTTCTCGTGGGCGAAGCGCAACTGGCGCTCCATTTCCGCGGCGAGCGTGATGCCGGTCTTCTCCTCGTGCACGGCGATGAGTTCCCGGATCGTCATCGGCGGCGGTTCGCGCAGCCCGGTCACGACGTCGGGGGTGACGTCCTCCGCCCAGGGACGGTCGCGGCGCGGGAAGCCACCCTGGACCTCGTCGGACTTCCGCCCGGGCCGCTTGGCGCCCTTGCCCGCCTTGGCCGCGGGTGCGGGTGCGGGCGTGGGCTTCGCCTTGGGCTTGGCTGCGGGCTTGGCTGCGGGCTTGGGCTTGGGTTCGGGGGCCTCCGGCACGCCGTGGGGGGCCGCCGGTGGCTTGTCGGGCAGCGGCGGCGGGGTCTTCACCCGGCCGTGGAAGTGGCCGGACTCCGCGACGATCACCTGGCTGTGCTTGGTGTCGCGGACCCAGCCGTCGACGATGCCGTCGATCCCGACGGTCTCGAGCCCCCGCACCCGCTGCTGGAGCTTCGCGGTCCACTCGAACGAGGTTCCCGTCCCCCTCTCCTGGTAGTGGCCGTGCGCCGTGCCCCGGGCGACGGTCCTCCCCGGCCACATGCGTTTCTCGGCGACCAGGACCGCGATGACCATCCGGTTGCGCGTCGCCGGGTCGTCGGCGCCGGCGAGCAGCGCCTGGACGGCCGCGGTGACGGCCCGGTCGCCGTGCTCGGCGCGGAAGGCGTCCACGAACTTCTTCGCGGCGGTGGTGACCTGCCGCGACTGGCGCCCCATCTGCTTGGCCGTGTACGGCTCGACGGGGGCGTGTCGGCCCGGCCCGGCCGGAGTCTGCGGCACCGGTTTGGGAGGGCGCGTCTCGAGCACGGTGAAGAGCCGTGCGGCGGCCTCGGCGGCGGGTTTCCCGGCACTCGGAGCCAGTCGCGGTGGACCGGAGGGACGCACGGGCGGGGCGCCCGGTGCCGGGAGGGGAGCGTAGGAGCGCGGGAGGCCCATGGAGGTCTCCAGCTGGGTGCGCAGGGCGGTCCGGAGGTCGTTCTCGCTGTCGGTGAGCATCCACTGCACCGTCTGCCGGAAGGTCTTCAGGTCCTCCAGCTGGGCCTGGAGGGCGCGCAGATCCGCGTCCTTCGCGGCCCGCCCGCGCACCGGTCCCGGGCCGCCGTGCAGCACCTCCCGGTCGGCCAGGAGCCGGTCCAGTACCTCCTGCACCTTCTTCCCCGCGGCGTTGAGGCGGCTCTCGTGTACGCCGACGGCGCGCAGCAGCACGCTTGTGACCAGCCGTTCGGCGATTTCCTCGGCGGTCATCGCACCGTGGACGGTGCTCAGTCTCCGGGTGATCCGCCGCATCTCGTCGCTCTGCCGTCCCCAGCGGTGCATCTGCTCCACCAGCGTGGCTTGGTTGATCTTCAGCCCGGCCATCACTTGTCTCCCGCGTCGGGCTTGTCCAGCGTTCCGTGCAGGAGCCCCTGCTCCCGCGTCCAGTCCATGACCACCGGCCCGACGACCCGTGACACCAGCTCGTCCATGACGCGCGCGACGACGGCCCCGGCCACGGCCTCGCTCAGGGCGTGCTTGAGGAACTGCTCGGTGGTATTGGCCACGATCGTGCGCCGGGCCTGCGCGCTCAGCGCCCGTACCGCGCCCCCGGCCCCGGCCCGTCGGCCCGCCCGGAGCGCCTGAGCGGCCCCCCGGCTGATCGCCAGGGCCCCTCCGGCGATGTGGGCCACGTCGAAGACGGAGAACGCGAGCCCGACGAAGGCCATCAGCTCGGCGGTCTCCACGTCCTGCCACTGCTGGAGCGCCTCGGGCTCCAGCAGGGCACGGTACAACTCCTTCTTCTCGACGGCGCCCGCGACGTCCTCCACGGCGAAGCCGACGCTGACCGCGGTGGTGAGGATCCCGGCGATGGTCGCGCCGAGCGGAGCGCACAGCAGGCCCAGTACGATGACCCCGCCGACGAGGAACACCTGCTTCACCGCCTCGAAGCCGGCCTTGCGGCCGAGCGCGAGGTTCACCCCCTCGGTGTACTCACGCAGCTTCCCGGCGTACGGCGCCAGTTCGGCGTCCGCCAGGGCGTGAATGCCAGACAGCGGGAACCACAGGCCGCGGCTGTCCCTGACACCCGACGCCGCGACGAACCGGGACGCCTCGAGCGCGAAGAAGGCGCCGCTGTCCGCCTCCTCGGCCTTGCGGGTCATCTCTTTGTTGGCGGCGGCCATCTCCGCGAGCAGCCGCTCGAGGTGGCGCCGAGGATACGCGGGGTCGCTCTGGGCGCGCGTGAAGACCTGCTCGAGGTCCTCGACCTGGAAGAACAGGGGATCCAGCTGGTTGACCAGCGCCCGCCGGCGGTGGATGTCCGTCTCCAGGGTCTCCGGTGTCCAGACGCGGTCGCCCTCGACCGCCGTGTAGGCAGTGCCCCGGCGTTCGATGCGGACCCGGTCGAGTTCCTGGAGAGTGCGCGCGGCGACCTTGCCGATCGGGGCGGGCGCCTCGTACTCGTACTCGTGATAGCCCGGCCGGTACTTCGTCTCGCGTTTCGACAGCACCTCGCGGACCGTGCCGGTCACCCCGAGCCGCTCGGCGTGCCGGATCGCGGTGCGCAGCACGAGCAGCCTCACCACTCCGCCGCCGATGATGTCCAGTACGGAGGTGAAGTGCTCCACCGTCTCGCGGGCGTGCGGCCCGCTGCGCTGGGCGATCGCGGCGGCCGAGGAGCGCAGTTGCTGGAGCAGCAGGACGCGGCAGGTCTCGGCGTAGAGGTGCATGCAGCTGTCGGTCAGCGCGGACCGGACGTCCTTGAGGAAGCCCAGGACCCAGGACGCCGCCTGCGGTCCCGGTGTGCCGGGATGCGGCCTGAGCACGGCGGCGTTCCGCGGGAGCTGGTAGGCCGCGGCGACCTCGTCGGCCAGATCGCGCACCAGGGCGGCGGCTTCGGTGAGGGCATGAAGGGACTTCAGCTCGGTCGCCTCGCCGGCACGGAGGTCGACGAAGCCGTTGTTGCCCCCGCCGTCGGGACGCACCGTCACCCGGGTGGTGACCGGGCTGTGCACGGAGGACACTCCCACCCCGCGCGCCCGACTGGCGATCACCTTGGCACAGTTGAGGGTGAACATGCCGACGAAGGCGCACTCGTCCATGCCGAGCAGTCTCGAGAGCCGTCGCACGGCCCGGCCGAGGGCGTCTCCGCGGTCGGGGAGCGCGGTGAGCGCGGGTTCGCCCCCGTAGGGCGCGCAGACCAGCTGTTCACCGGTGATGCCCGAGGACGGCCAGGGCCGCTCCGCCTCCGCGGGCGCCCGGGCGCCCGCGGAGGCGCGGGTGGCCTCGTCATCGCCGGCGCCGGGCCGGTGGCGCGGGTCCTCGCCGCGTTCCTTCGGTGGGGCGGGGACACCGGCAGTGGCTTCGCCCTTGGGCTGGGGCTTGGCCGGGGTTCGGGCCTGGGGCTTGTCTTCGGCGGAGGGCGTGGCCCTGGGCTTGACCTTGGCTTCGGACGTGGGCTTGCGTTCACCTTTGGGCTTGGGCTTGGCCGTGGGCCCGGGTTCGGCCCCGGACGCGGCGGATGCCCCGCCCGCCCCGCCCTCCGGACCCGTCGGCGCCAGAGCCGTGACGAAGCGGATCCGCGAGGGAGTCCCGGCCTCCTTCATGAGGGCGAACATCCGCTGGAGTCCGCCGCGCACCTCGAACAGGGCCGTGGGTTCGGTCGCCCCGCTGAGCGTCTGCTCCGCGTAGCGACGCAGCACGCCGGGCCGCCGGACGGGGTGGTCGGCCGGTACGCGCTGGGCGTCCAGGAGTTCCGCGGCGAACTTCTCGATCTCGTCGACGGTGCCGGGACGCCCGGTACGGACGAGGTCGTAGTAGGGCGCCGGGCCGGCGGACATCGGTGCCCGGCCGAACACGGTGCCGCCGCCAGGGGCCGGCCGCCACTGAACCAGGGGCAGCTCCTGGCAGTACCGGTTGTAACTGCCTTTCGGCAATGATCCGTCGCGGTTGATGGTGGTGACATCGGTGACCCATACCAGGCCGTGGACCCGCCTGCCCTTGCAGATGACCCGTCCCGCGTAGCCCGGGTGGCCGTGCGCGTCCGGATCCCACACGGCCCCGTGCCGGTTCAGGTGTTCGGTCCAGGCGACCGCCGCGGCCTCGGCGAGGGTCAGTACCCTTCCCGCCACCGGGCGCAGCGATGTGGGGCGGGAGTCGTCGCCCCGCTGGTGGAAGAAGCGGACGGGTACCGTGGCGCCGCCGCGGTCGTAGGAGGGGATCCGGTAGGTGGCGCCGCCCTCGTCCTCGCCGACCCGCGACGCGTCGAAGGGCTCGGCCGGCGCGGCCTCGCTGAGCGTGACCGGCGCGGGGGCGTGGCGCAGCAGGCCCGAGGACGTGATCCCGTACGCCATCCCCGTGGCGATGACGTGCGCGGCGTGCTCCCGCAGTTCCTGCGGCGTCCGCCGGCCGGTGAAGACCGGTTCCGGGCGGTCGAGGACGATACGGCGGCCTGTCCCGCGCGCATCGAGGAACTCGCGCCGCGCGGTCTGTAGCGCGGTGCGGCATGCCGTGCCCACCGCCCGTTCCAGCAGGGCGAGTTCGTCCGCGGTGACCGGCTCCACGAGCGTCACCCGGACGGGCACGTGCACATGCAGGGCCACCGCGTCAGCCCTGCACCGCGTGGGCGTCCATGGCATGCCGTACACGGCGCAGCGCGTCGTCAACCGCCGTGCGCACCGCCAGGGAGTCGACCGCCCCGACGACCTCGACGGTCACCGGAAGGTGCACGTGGATGTCGTGCCGCGCGTCCTGTTCGGCGAGGGCCAGTTCGGCCTCGCTGCCCTCCAGGGGGACGACCATCTCGTCGCGGCGCACCAGCGCGATGCCGGTCTGCCGCACGTGCCCACCCCGCGGCCGGGGACCGTCGCCGCCCGGCGAGCGCCCCGCGGAGTCGTTCATCGCATCCTCCTTCGCGCAGAGATCGAGTCGGTGAGCCGGATGTCGGGCGAGCGTCAGGCGATGACGGGCGGCAGCCTGTACTCCTTGCCGTCGTCGACGACGGCCTCGCGCGCCACTCCGGAGAACGTCGCCGCCGGCGCGCCGTTGATCACCGCGTTGGACGGGTTGGCCGAGGTGATGAGGCATTTGTTGAACAGCAGCCCCTTGAAGTCCCATTCACCGGTGCTCCCCTTGGCCTCGTACAGGCCGATCGAGAACTCCTTACCCGTCATGGCGAGTTGGGTGAGCGATGCGGACGCACCGCCGATCGCCTTGACCGACAGCGTGAACGTGAAGCTGGCCGGGTTGGCGACATAGCCGACGTGGGTGGCCTCCAGGGAGTGCACGACCTCTGCGTTCAGGTTGAACGTGGGGGTGAAGGAGTCCACCGGTGTCAGGGGCGCCGCGGTGTTTCCGTCCAGCACGACCGCGAGCCGCGACTTGGTCCAGGTACTGGGTGAGGGTGTGGTCACAGCGTCCTCCGGAGGGCTCAGACCTTGAGCGCGAGGTTGATGTTGAGGAAGTGCACGGCGCCCGCGTAGGTGACGGAGAGCAGCACCTCGACCCTGCGGTCCTGGCGCGCCTCGCTGAGGGTGCTGCGCTGTCCGGGTGCGCGGGCGGCCTCCTCGGCCTCCAGGATCGGCAGCAGCGGGATGTCGATGGAGTAGGCGGTGATGACACCGGAGGTCATGAGTGGGCTGAGGATGCCGTCGATGCGGGAGCGCAGGCCCTGCATGCCCAGCCGGTCGATGCGGGTCTCACCGATGGTACCGATCAGCCCCGCCTTGAGCAGGAACTCGATGTGGTCCAGGACCCGGACGATGTCGACGTACAGCTTGGAGGTGTCGTTCGTGAAGCAGCGCCCGGAACCGAGGAACAGCCCCTCGCCGGGGACGAGTTCGGGATCAATCACCGGGATGATCAGGGCCTCGGCGAGCTGCTTGATCTCCGTGCCGCTGAACTGCCCGGACAGCGGGATCCCGAACCCGCGGACCTGCTTCATCAGCACGCTCGCGTGTGGCGGGTACCCGGCGATGGTGCCGGTGACCGCGGCGGCCACGTCGGGCAGCGGTCCCTCCTCCTCGTCCGGGGCCACTCGCGCGGCGACCAGGATCATCCGGCTGTTCCCGCTTCTGACCCCCGCGTACGCCGCCTTGGCCGCCGCCGCGAAGGTCGGGTTCTCGTCGGTCACCTGCAGGCCGGGCGCGACCATCGCCACACCCATCCGGGCGCTGCCGGCCGCGCTGACACTCTCCACGTGGTCCTTGAGGAGCCTCAGCTGTTCCGGCCTGGTCTCCTCGGCCAGACACACCAGTTGCACGGGCAGGGATGCCGCGGCGTTGAGCGCGGCCCCGTAGTCCGGCACCTCCGCGGGCGCCTCACCCTCCGCGGGCTGGACCGGGCCCGTCGGCACGGCATAGACGCGGGACGGCGCCGGATCCTGCCGCAGCGCGGCGCACAGGGAGCGGTACAGCGGCCCCGACCTGGTGACCGCGCCCGTGTTCGGATTGACGTCGGCGAAATGCTCGCGCGCCTCCGCCTCGCTGCCGATCTGGACCGGGGCGTTGGCCGTGGCCTGACCGACGCCGCCCGCCGAGCCGACGACGGCGATGTTGCCCGTGCTGCGCCGGGCGAGCGGCTGCATGCCACGCGTGTCGATGGTGACGCTGATGAACGGGAACTCGGCTGCTGTCACGGTCATGTCGATCACTCCAGGCGGTCAGGGCACCGCCACCGGCACGATGCCGGTGTGCCGGAGCCGGGCGGCGAGTTCGTCGAGGCGGGCGGAGCGCAGGCCGGTCTCGTCGGCCGGGCCGGGGCCCGGGACGGTCCCGGGGAGGTCCGGCTCGTCCAGGGCCGCCTGCGGGAAGAACATCAGGGCGGGCAGCGGCGTCCGTACGGCGACGCCCGCCGGCGGCTGAGGGAGGTCGGCGAGGGGAGCGGTGCGCGCCATGCCGATCTGGATCTCGGTGAGCCGCGCGGCCAGATCGGCGAACGGCTCGTCGACGGCGAAGGCGAGACACTGGAGCGGGAGGGCGACCGCGGAGGACGGTGTGGGCTCCTCCATCAGCCTCAGATCCAGCCGCAGCGGGGTGCGCGGCGGGCTGAGCTCGGCCCGCAACTGCTCGAAGGTGAGCGGTCCGCGGCCGCGCAGCAGCTTCCCCAGCGGCGCCTCGGCGGTGGTCTCGAAGCGCTCTTCGAGCAGATCGACGAGCGCGCTCAGCCGCCGTGTCTCCAGGGCCTCGCCCGGCGTCGGCAGCGAACCGTCCTCGGCCAGGATCCGCGCGTCCACGGCCTCCCGATCCGCAACGCCGGCCAGGTCCTCGACCGCGGCCTCGGTGATCGACGTCCGCACACCGGACCGACTCGCCAGCAGGGTCAGGTCGAGCCGGGCGTCGGCCCCCACCACCGGCCCGCCGAGGGGCAGTTGAGCGGTGAACCGCCACTGTTGCGCCGACTGGGCACCGTACAGCTGGGCCTCGAAGGGCTGGACGACCTGAGAGGTCGGCATCAGCCCGACCTGCCGGGCCGTGACCGCGGTCACCGGCCCGACCTCCGCCTCCTCCGCGATGAACGCGGTGTGCAGGATCCGCTCGCCGACCTGGGCCGTCAGAAGGGCGTCGCGTTCACCGGCGTCCAGCAGACGCAGCAGGACGCGGTCCCGGAAACGCATAGGCCCTCCCTTCGGGGCAGCACGGCATGCTGCGCGACCGCAGCGAGGGGGAGGTACCAGCGCGGCGCGTGGTTGACGCCCGGGCACCAGTAGGTTCACACGCGCTGGGTATTGCGAGCGGCCGGTCGGTCCAGCCCTGGGTGTCCGGCGGCGGACGGGCGCCGCGCGGGCCCGATGGTGGGCCCATGGCCAACGCGAGCACCGCCCCGATCCCCCTGGAGCTGCGCCCGACCGGCGTCGCCCTCACACCGGACGGCCGACGCCTGTACGCCACCAGCCCGGACGGCACCGGCGCGGTCTTCGTGCTCGACACCAGTTCCCACACGGCGCTCAAGAAGATCGCCTGTCCCCGGGCCCGGGCCGTCGCCCTGACCCCGCGCGGCGAACGGGCGTACGTCCTCAGCGACGCGGAGAACCAGCTCGTCGTGATCGACACCGGCACCGACGCCATCGCCCGGAAGATCGCCCTGGACGCTGTTCCGCTGCGCCTGGCCGTGACACCGGACGGCGCCCGGATCTACGTCACCCTCGACCAGACCGGCACCGTCGCGGTGGTCGACACCGCGAGCGGCCAGGTGATCCGCACCGTCACGCTCGGCGGCGACCTGTTCCCCGTGGTGGTCTCCCCGGACGGCCGGCGGGTGTACGTGGCCGACCTGACCGGTGCGACGCTGCGGGTGATCGACGCGACGACCGACACGCCGGTGTCGATGCCGCCGATCGAGGTCGGGCAGTTCCCCCGGGCCCTCGCGGTCACCCCCGACGGCGGTCGGCTGTTCGTGGTGCAGGGCCAGGACGCCACCGTGTCAGTGGTCGCCCCCGCCGCCGGCACCGTGCAGGCCACGATCACCGTGGGCGACTTCCGAAGGACTGTCTGCTCTCGCACGACGGCAGACGCCTGTATGTGTCCAACGCGGAGGACGACACCGTTTCGGTGATCGACACCGCGACGCTGACGGTGATCCGCACGGTCCCGGTCGGAGCGCCGCCCGCGGAACTGGCGCTGACACCGGACGGGCACCGCCTCTACGCCGCGGCCTTCCGCGCCCCGTTCGTGGTGCCGTTCGACACGCGCAGCGTCTCCCGGCCCGTGGGGGAGCAACCCGAGGCAGTGGCCGTCACCCCCGACGGGCGGCGCCGGCTCGTCGCGTGCGCCGGGGACGACGCGCTGGCGGTGACGGAGCTGGGCGAGACCCGGCTCACCGTGGGCGAGTTCCCCACCTCGATCGACGTCTCCCCGGACGGCGAGCTGCTGTTCGTCGCCAACGCGGGGTGGAACGACGTGTCGCTCGTCGACACCCGCACCGGAGAGGTGACCACCACGGTCGCGGTGCAGTCCGCCGAAACGGTGGCGGCGTCGAAGGACGGCACCCGTCTGTACGTCGCCGGACCGGGAGCCCTGTCCGCGGTCGACGTCGCCACCGGCCGGGTCGCGGGAACCCTGCCCGTGCAGGGCCCGGCCGGGATAGCGGTCGCCCCCGACGACCGACGCCTCTACGTCACCGACCGGGCAACGGCCTCCCTCCTGGTCGTCGACACCACGACGCTCACCGTGACCGGCGGGCCGGTACCGGTGGGGGAGCAGCCCGGCAGTGTCGCCGTCACTCCGGACGGCCGACAGGTCTTCGTGTGCGACACAGGCAGGGCGGTCGTGGCCGTCGACACCGTGGCCCTCGCGCCGACGACCGTCGCGGTGCCGGGCGGCCCCGAGTTCCTGTGCGTGAGCCCCGACGGGCGGCGGCTCTTCGTCAGCAGCGCGGACAACAGCACGGTCGCCGTCGTCGACGCGCTCTCCCACACGCCGACCGGGGACTCGATCCCCGTCCACCGGCTGCCCCAGGGCTGCGCGGTGGACCCGGTCGACGGACGCCGCCTCTACGTCGCCTCCGGCTCGGCGCAGGCCGTCGACACGGTCACCCACGCGTCACTGGACTTCCTGCCCACCGGCATGCGCCCGTCCGTCCTGGTCCCGAGCCCCGACGGACGACGCCTGTACGTGGCCGGATTCGACGCGGAGTTCGTCGCCGGGGTCGACACGAACACCACCCGGGTGCGCGTCGGCGCACGCCCCGTGGACGTGGTGCCGGCCCCGGACGGGCGGCGCGCCTATACGGCCGGCGTCGAGGACGGCACCGTCTCGGTGATCGACACGGCCACGACCCCGCCCGCCGCCGTGGCGACGATCCGGGTGGGCGGCCGGCCCCGGGCCGTGGCCGTCGGCCCGGACGGCAGCCGCCTGTACGCGGCGGACTCTGCCTCCGACACCGTGGTCGTCGTCGACACCGCGACGAACACCGTCTTGGGCGCGCCGATCCCGGTGGGCGCGATGCCGACCGGGCTGGCCATGGCGCCGGACGGCGGCCGTCTGTACGTGGCGAACTCGGGTGCGGGCACCCTCACGGTGATCGACACCGGCCTCGGCTGGCAGGTCGGCACCCCCGTCCCGGTCGGTGTCGCCCCCGCCGGACTCACGGTCACCGCGGACGGCGGACGCATGTACGTCGCCGACGCGGGCCAGGAACTGGTCGTCGTCGTGGACACCTCCGGCCCGACGGTGACCGGTGCGATCACCCTGCCCGCGGCCCCGCGGGGGCTGTCCCTGAGCCCGGACGGCCGAACCCTGCTGGCTACCCTGCCCTCCCTCGGTGCCCTCGCCGTCATCGTCACCCAGACGTCGGAACTGCGCGGCACCCCCGTCCCGGTGGGCAGGGCACCGCAGGGCGTCACGTTCGCCTGGGACGGCCGCACGGCCCATGTCACCAACGCCGCGTCGGGCACGGTGACCGTGGTCGACCTCTGAGCCGTCGGTGACGGCGCGGCCTCCTCCTCCCGATTGCAGGTGCGGGGCCCCGGTTCCATGCTGAGGGCGTGGTCAACCCGAGTACCGCACCGATCCCTCTGGGCATGACGCCGCGGTCCGTCGCCATGGCTCCGGACGGCCGCAGCGTCTATGTGTCCAGCGCACAGGGCGGGAAGGTGCTCGTAGTGGACACGCGTACCCACCGCGTGACCGCTTCCGTCGACTGCCAGACACCCAGCCATATGGTCGTCACCCCCGATGGCAGCCGTGTCTATGTGGTCAGCACCTCGGGCAATCTCGTGTCCATCATCGACACCGGCACGAAAACGGTGACCGGCACCATCGCGGTCGGCGAACACCCCAGCGGCATCGACATCGCGCCGGACGGTGAACGGGTCTACGTGGGTGCCTCCGTCGGAGGCACCATCTCGGTGATCGGCACGGACTCGGACACGGAGATCCGGCGGATCGCGACCGACTGCCACCCACTGGCCGTGGCGGTCTCGCCCGACGGCAGCCGCCTGTACGTGTCCGACGGCGTCGTGTCCGCCCTCATGGTGATCTCCGCGGACACGGGATCACCGGTCGGCACGCCCATCCCCGTCGACAGCGACCCCATCAACCTGCTCGTGACCCCCGACGGCCGCCGGGTCGTCGCGACCGGCTTCCAGAGCAGGACGATCACCGTCATCGACGCCGGAACACGCACGGTCGACGCCGTCCTCCCGGTCGGCCCCTTCCCGTCCGACCTGGCCGTCTCGCCCGACGGACGGCGCCTCTACGTCTCCTTGATGGGAGCGGACGCGATCGGAGTGCTGGACACCGGCACGCTGAAGACCCGCCGCAGGCTGTCCCTGGCGGCCCCGCCCTTCCGCCTGGTCCTCACGCCCGACGGACTGCGCGGCTACGCCACGGCGCGGGACATGGACTTCCTGCTGCCGTTCGACACCCGTGTGGTCCCGGCACCCGTTCCGGCGCGCCCGGAGGCGGTGGCGGCCCATCCGGACGGTCGGCGCGTGTACGTCACCGCCTCCGGTGACGACAAGGTGGCCGTCCTGGGCCCCCGCGAGCGGCAGATCACCGCCGGCCCCGCCCCCAGCGCCGTCCGGCTCACTCCCGACGGCCGCCACGCCTACGTCACCAACAGCGGCGCCGGCACGGTGACGGTCGTCGACACCCGGACCGAGGACGTCCTCGCGACGATCCCGGTGGACGACGACACCCTCGCCCTCGCCCTGCCCGGGGACGGTCGGCACGTGTACATCCTCGGCTCCGGCCGGGTGTCCGTGATCAACACCGGCACCCTGCAGGTCACCGGCACCGCGCCCGTCCCGGCCGACCCCCAGGACGTCGTGGTGTCGCGCGACGGCAGCCGCGTCTACGTCAGTGCGCACGGCCCGCGCTCCGTCGCCGTGTTCACCACCGGCCCGCTCGCGACGACCGGCGAGCCGGTCGGCCTCGATAGCTTCCCCGGCGCCCTGGCGGTGTCCCCGGACGGCCGCGAGCTGTACATCGCCGACAGCAACGGCCTGACGGTGTCCGTCTTCGACACGCTCGCCCGCGAAGTGACGGCCGCCATCGGCATCGGACACATCCCGGCCGGACTCGCCCTGTCACCGGACGGCGGGCACCTCTACGCCGCCTGCCCGTTCGAGCATGTCGTCGTCATCGACACGGGCGCGCGGGCAGCGGCGGGGGACCCCATCCCGGTCCACGGAGCGCCGCACGCCGTCACGGTGGGCCCGGAGGGGAAGCGCCTCTACGTCGTCGCCAGCGAGACCTCCACCCTGTGCGTGATCGACACGGAGACCGGAACCGTGACCGATCGCGTGCCCGTCGGTCCCGCCCCGTCGTCGGTGGCGCTCACCCTCGACGGCGGGCGAGCCTACGTCACCAACCGGGAGGCGGACACCGTCTCGGTCGTCGACACACTGACCACGGCCATCGCGGTGGGCAGCCGGCCCCTCGGCGTCGCCGTGTCCCCGGACGGCACACGGGTGTACGTCGCGGAGTCCGGCACGGGCACGGTGGCGGTGATCGACACCGGCAGCGACCGGGTGACGGGCCCGCCCGTCTCCGTCGGCGGGCAGCCTGCCGCGCTCGTCCCGGCCCCGGACGGGGCGCGGCTCTACGTCACCGACGTCGCCGCGGGCCGCGTGGTCGTCGTCGACACCGCCTCCTCCTCGGTCGCCGGTTCACCGGTGACCGTCGGCGGCACCCCCTTCGGCATCGCCGTCGCCCCCGACGGGGGACGCGTCTACGTGGCCGATTCCAGCTCCGCCACGCTGTCCGTCATCGACACGGCCGCCCTCGCGGTGAGCGGGGCCAGGATCGCCGCGGGGGTCTCTCCCCTCGGCCTCGCCGTCGCACCGGACGGCGGGCGCCTCTACGTGGCCGACGCCGGCGCCGACGAGGTACTCGTCGTCGACACCGGGCTTCTCACGGTGACGGGCCGCATCGCCCTGCCGGGCGCCCCGCACGGCGTCGCCGTCGGCCAGGACGGGAGGACTCTCCTCGTCACCCTCCCGGCCTCCGGGAGCATGGCGGTCGTGGACACGGCCACCGGCGAGCTCGTGGAGGCGCCAATTCCGACGGGGAAGGCGCCCCACGGCGTGACCTTCGCCGAGGACGAGCGGCAGGCGTATGTGACCGACACCGGGTCGAACACCCTGTCCGTGGTGGACCTCTGAGTCACAGATCGACCACCGCCACCGTGCCGGACGCCGCGTCAGCGACGAAGGCACGCAGGCCGTCGGCCGACACGGTCACCCCGTGCGGCACGCTTCCGACCGGGACCGGATCGCCGATCAGGTCAAGGCCGGCGGTGTCGGCCTGCGCCAGCGCCCCCGCCCCGGGGAGCGTGACGAGGAGGCGGCGCCCGTCCCGGGTGAGCGCCAGTTGCCGGGGAGTGGCGGGCAGGGCGATCCGCGTGCTCACCGACACCGTGGCCGCGTCCACGACCAGGATCTCGTCGGCCCCCGCGTCCGCCACGTACAGGCGCCCGCCGTCCGGCGACACGCACACGTCGGAGGCCGATGTGGCGACCGCGGCCGGAGAACCGGCGGCCGCCGTCCCGGTGGCGGTGTCGATCATCGACAGGGTGCCGTCCGAGGAGTCGGCCACGTACACGCGGCTACCGTCGGGCGCCACGGCGAGCGCTGTCGGCGTGCCGCTCACCTGCACGGGCGGACGATCGGCCGGCGTGAAACCGACCGTGTCGACGGCGCGTACGGTCCCGGAGGCGGCATCGGCGACGTACAGCCGGCTCTCGTCGGGTGTCAGCGCCAGGGCGCGCGGTCGCTCGCCGATCGCCAGGGGCTCGCCCACGGGCGTGCGGGTGGTGACGTCGACGGCCGAGACCGTGCCGGCGCCGGACGCCGCCACGTAGAGCCGCCCGAGCGCCGGGGAGAAGGCCAGCGCCGTCGGCCGGTCACCCACCGGGATTCTCGTGGTGTGCGTGTCGACCACCGACACGCCGCCGTCGACATTGGCCAGGTGGGACGGAGACGGCACGTAGGCGTACCGCCCGTCCGGGGTGAGGGCGACCGCTGTGGCGTCCCCGCCCACGGGGAACCTCTCCACCACGGCGCCGGTCCGCGCGTCGAGGGTGACGAGGGTGCCCGATCCGTGGCAGACCACGTACAGACGTTCCGCCTTCTCGTCCAGGGCCGCGCCGAAGGGCACCGGGCCGACCGGGAACGCCTCCCCGACGGTGGTCAGCGCGTTGGCGTCGATGACCGTCACGGCTTCCGCCTCGCGGCGCGTGACGTAGACCAGCCGGCCGTCCCGGGGCGCGACGACGCCGCTGGGGGTCCCGTCGACCGGCAGCGTCGTCTCCACCTCGAAGGTCGAGGTGTCGAGCACCGCCACCGTGTCGTCACCGGTACTCGACACGAACACGCGACGCCCGTCGGCGGCGACGGCCAGGCCGACGGCGTCCTGTCCCACGGGAACGGGGGGATGCACCTCCTCGAGGGAATGAGCGTCCAGGGTGGTGACCGCGGACGGCTCCGAGGTCAGGACGTACAGACGCGTGCCGTCGGGGGAGACCGCGCCCTGCGTGCCGAATCCGCCGAGGGCGGCGGTGCCCATGACTTTCCGCGTGACGGTGTCGATCATGGTGACGGCCTGTGTGCCGACGACGTACAAACGGCCCTGCGAGGACACGGCCGGGGGCCCCACTCCCTCGTCCGGCGACAGTTCCTCGATCACCTGGTCCGTCGCCGTGTCGACACACGACAGCGTGCCGGCCACGCTGTTGCTCACAAAGGCGACCCGGCCGTCGGGCTCGACGGCCACCTCGTCCGCGCCCCGGCCGGTGGGAACGCGCCGGTCCCTGGTGTCGACGACGGAGACCGTGTCCCCCTCGGAGTCGGCGACATACACGCACGCGCCGTCAGGCGTCACCGCCACCCCCTCGGGCGACGGGCCGACCGGCACGGCCTGGGTCCGGGTGAGGAACGGCAGCACCGCCGACGCGTCGGGATCGAGTGCGTAGCCGCGGTGCCCGTTGCCCAGGACGGCGACCTGGAACGGTGATCCCCCGACGCCCAGGGTGCGGATCATCGCCCGCCGCGCCGTGTCGACCACGCCCACCGATCCGCGTGGGCCGAACGGGAGGTAGACGCGTGCCCCGTCGGCGGACATCGTCAACCCGGAGGCGACGCCCGGCGTGCCGAGCGTGGCCACCGTGTCGTGGGACACGGTGTCGACGACGAGGACACCCTCCTGGCCGGAGGTGGCGAACAGACTCCTGCCGTCCGGCGTGACGGCCACGTTCTCGACGGTGAAGTCGAGAGGAACGGGCGCGCGCAGGGTGTCGGTCGCGGTGTCGATCACCTGGAGAACGGCCGATTCCATGTCGGAGACGTACACGGACTTCCCGTCGGGGGAGACGGCGAGTCCGGCGGGCATGCCGCCCACGGTGACGGTGCGGATGACCTTGGCGAGGCCGGTGTCGACCACCGCCACCGTCCCGTTGTCGAAGAGCGTGAGGTAGATGCGCTGACCTTGCAGGGCGAGGACGAGCCCGAGGGGCTGGCCGTCGAGCGCCACGGCCCGCGTCACCGTCCGGGTAACGACGTCCGCCTCGGCCAGCACCTGCTCGCCCTGGTCGTCGGCACCGGCGAGATAGAGGCGGCCGTCGCCGCGGCTGGCGGCGAGGTGCAGTGCCGAGAGCGCGGGGAAGGTGCTCACCACCTGATGGCTTGTCGTGTCGACGACAAAGACCAGGCCCTCCGACCCGCCGACGTAGAGGTGGCGCTCGTCGGGGGCCAGGGCCAGGCAGGAGGGGCTCTGGCCGAGGGAGACGGGAGGGGCGCCGACAATGGCCACCTTTTCAGGATGAAACCGTACCGCCGTCCCCGCAATCCCAGCGGTCGCAGGAGCCCGCGGGAGTCACAGGAGGTCGGCCAGTTCGGCCCTGGCGGTGGCCCAGTCCCCGGCGCTCGCCGCCGCGTGGAGCCGTACGTACCTGCGGGCGTCGACGTTGCCGAGGCCGGGCACCACACCGTGGGCGCCCGCCAGCAGGGCACCGTCCACGCGCCCTTCGCGGGCGCCACCCTCCTTGTCGTGCATGGGGGTGTCCTGCAGCGGGAGATTCGCATTCGTCAGCTCCCGGTAGAGGTCGTAGTCGTACTGGCGGCTCTCGGGGAGCATCGACCACTGCTGCGGCGAGATCGCTGGAGCGGGGACGAGTAGGCCGCAATGGGTGCGGTAGTGCTGCCAGCCGACGTAGGTGTTGGCGCAAGCCTGCGGGCACTTTCCGAACGAGACCGCAGCCCTCAAGCGCCTCTACCTGGCCACCCTCGCCCTGGACCCCACCGGCCGCGGCCGCCAGCGCTGGAACAACCGCTGGAAGTCCGCCCTTACGAGTTCGACGTCCTCTTCGACGGACGCCTTACCGCCGGACGAGTGTAGGCCGAACAGCCCACCAAAAAACCTGTACCAACCAGATGAATCACACCTGAATCCTGATAGACCGTTGGCGGGGGCGCTCCCCTCTGTGCAGCTCGTTTGCCGGTGGAGGGAGCTGGTTGGCGGATCTTGAGGGCGATAGTTGGCGGGCCGGGATCCGTGTTGATCACGGTGTGTGACTGACGGTCGCGATCAGCTGCCTGGCGTGGTCTTCGAGGGCCCTGCAAAGGCTGGCGGAGGGAATGGGTTGTTCTTGCGATTCCCAGCGTCGGAGAAGGGTCAAGTGCGGCAAATCGTCGGTCTGTGTTCGGTCGTGGGGCCGCATTGGTGGCTGGAAGACTGGTGCGAGGGCGAACTCGCTGCCGGTGACGTAGCTCCAGACGAAGGCGGATGCGCACTCTCGGGTGCGTTCCGTCGGCTTGGGACCTCTGCCTTGACGGTGGTGTCGGACGAGCTCGTCCCATGTCCTGTCGTCGATGGACCAGCGGGAGAACTGCATGCGGCGGGCCCGGTAATCGATGTTCTCCTGGCCGATGACGTGCTCGGCCAGGCGTTTCAGCGTGGCCGGTAGGTCTCGATCCTTGAGGTCTTGGTAGGGGGTCAGTGGTTTGATCCGCAGTCGGCCCTGGGTGGTCCAGGACGTGGGGATGCCGAGGAACGCTGCCGCTTCCAGGAAGTTCATGTTGCTGATCGCTTGGACCAGATGGACGGTGAGAACACGCCGGAGTCGCCGGCGGCTGGTGAGGGCCTGCTCGGAGTCCTCCAGGGTGGCGGCAAGCAACCAGGAGCTGGGAAGGGACTGCGGGATGCGCTCAGGAGCGATCCCGAAATCCGTGAGGGTGTGGGTAGGGGCGAAGAGTTTCTGGGTGGTGTTCGCCTTGGAGACCCGCTTCGCCTTGGAGACCCGCAGTGTCGGGGCTCCCTGCCGGATCCATTCGGCGGAGAGTCTGTGCCGGCAGACCTGATCGATCCGGCGCCGGAGCGAGGGAGAAGCCTCCTGAACGAGCATGGGCCAGGTCCTGCCCCAGCGGAGATCGTCGCGCGTGGGAAGAATCCGCAGCAGTTGAGGCAGGGCGCTACGCGGTCCGGATGAATCCTGCGCGAGCAGATGGTAGGCCGCGAAGAGGAGACCGGCGGTCGCGATCGTTTCACCGGGCGGTGTGCTCCAAGCGGCTGCGGGTGGAGAGCCAACGCTTTCGGCCGCTGGGCCAGGGCCGTGACCATTTTGCTGCTGCGGTGCGAGATGTGCTTCCAGAATGGCCCGGGTCTCGGCGGGGGCGAGATCGGCCGCGACGGGCCAGCCCGCCTGGATCAGGGAGATGGCGACCTGGAGATCGGCGAACTGCTGGGAGGCGAGCTCTGCGAGCTCGTCACCGTCCAGGAGGTCCAGTAAGACGGTCTGCAGGTCCGCGAGTTCCGGGGTGAGGGCCGCAGCGGCTGGTTCGGCGCCGTCCAGCCGGTGACCGCAGACTTCACGCTTGCCAGAACCGCCAAGCCAGTTGCGGCACTGCGCGGGGTGGAGCCTCGGCGCGTTGGCGGCGGGCAGCAAGGCCAAGGGGCTCCCTGACCTGCCGCTCAGCGCGGGCAGCCGGCAGCGCGGGCACTCACTGCGAAGGAAGGTCCAGTGATCAAGGTAGGCGAAGACGACAGCCAGCCGCCACGTCGAACTCCACCGACAAATCCAGCCATCCGTGAGATCGAGTTCATCCCGAAATGCGGCATCCCCGCTGTACACCGCGACAAGCTCGTCGAGACGACTCGAGTCCGACCGGATCCCTGCCCTGGCAATCTCGCTCACTCACCCAGAGCATCACCACCCGCACAACTACAGGGGCTCGTCTTCGGAACTGACCACAACACAGCGTTACGGATGCAAGATCCGCCAACTACTGCACTCATCCGCCAGGTAAAAATCTCGGTCGCAGCGCACCCGAGGGCCTCCCTCACGCAGGAAACAGCGGACTCCCCAGCACGACCGAATGACGTGCGTTCGATATAGCAGCCGTGTCGTTGAACCTCACGACTCTGCCGCGCTACCGCCCTGGGGGGAACGATGACCTCGGCCACTGGACAGGATCAGCCGCCGCAACCACCGAAGGGGACCGGGCCGGACGACGAACCGCAGGAGGCCGGTGTTCGAGAGGAGGAGTACCTCTACCGCGACGAGTCAAGGCTTCAGGCCGGCTCGCAGCTGACCTCCCGCACCATGGCGCGGCGCCTGCCCTCGCTCGTGCGGCGCTCGGTGCAGATGGCCTGGCGCGTGGACCGCGGCGCGACCATCGGCCTGCTGGTGTGCCAGATCGGGACCGGCGTCCTGGCGGCCCTGGGCCTCCTGGCCGTCACGGGCACGATCACCGCGCTGATCTCCTCGCGCGACATCACCGAGCGGCTGTGGGACGCCGCCCCGCAGCTGGCCGTCATCGCCGCCGCCACCGGACTGCGCGCGCTGCTGGGCATCACCGTCGTCTGGCTGACCGGCCGTCTGCGCCCGGTACTCGGCCGGGCGGCGGAGCTGACGATGATCGAGGCCGCGCTCGGCGCGGAACTGGCCGCCAACAACAAGCCCGGCTACAACGACGCCTACGACATCGCCGACCGTGGCGCCCAGGTCACCCCCGACCTCGTCGAGGAGGCGCAGGACGTCCTCGCGGCGACCGCCACGCTGGTGGCCGGCGCCACCGTCCTGACCGTCCTGCATCCCCTGCTCCTTCCCCTTCTCTTCCTCGCCTGCCTGCCGCAAGCCGCGGCCTATGTCCGTTCCGCCCGCGTGCTCTACCTCGCCGGGCTGGAGACCTCCGGGCGGCGCCGGATGCTCGGCAAGCTGCGCTGGCACATGGCCTACATGGAATCCAGTGAGGAGATGCGCGCCTGTCTGGCCGGCCCCTTCCTGATCGGCCGGTACCGGCGGCTGGCCGCCTCGGTCAACGCGGCCGAACGCAAGGCCGCGAACACCGGTGCCCGGATGGGGCTGGCCGGAGCAGTGTCCGGCGGTATCGCCTCCACCGCGGTGTGGGCGGCGCTGCTGTGGCTCCTGGCCTCCGGGCGCATGAGCCTGGCGGCCGGCGGCGGCGCCGTCTTCGCTCTCCAGACCGCCACCGGCTCGGTGCGCGGCATCATCAACGGCGGGGCACGCCTGGTGCGCACAGGCTGGTACGTGCAGGACTGGCAGAACTTCCTCGACAACGCACACGGCCAGGCGATGACCGACTCCCGCGGCACCGCGCCCGTGACCACGGCTCCGGAGCGATTCGAGGTCCGCGACGTCACCTACCGCTATGACGGCGCCCCGGACAACAGCCTGAGCAGCGTCTCCCTGCATGTGCGGCGCGGGGAGATCGTGGCACTGGTCGGGGAGAACGGCTCCGGCAAGACGACCCTCTCCCGCCTGCTGTGCGGGCTGCTGCTGCCCACCGAGGGTGAAGTGGCCTGGGACCACGCCTCCACCGCGGACCTGGACCCGTGGGGGTCGTGGGAGCATGTCGCGCTGGTGCCGCAGAAGTTCACCTACCTGCCCCTGACGATGCGCGACAACATCACCTTCGGGCAGGGCGACACCGGCGACGCGGCTCTGCTCGCCGCATGCGAGGCGTCCGGTGCAGCAGAGATGCTGCCGGGCCTGCGCTCAGGTCTGAACACCCTGCTGACGAGCGAATGGTTCGGCGGACAGCAACTCTCCGGCGGGCAATGGCAGCGCCTGGTCCTCACCCGTGCGTTCCACCGGCAAGCGGCGCTGTTGGTGATGGATGAACCCACGGCGGCCCTCGATGCCCGCGCAGAGCACCGGATCTTCGCCGGCCTGCGCGAACTCGCCAAGGACCGTGCCGTCTTGCTGATCACGCACCGGCTCACCAACGTGGCCGTCGCCGACCGCATCGTGGTCCTGGACCAAGGACGGATCGTCCAGGAGGGCACCTACGCCCAGCTCACCCGGGAGCCAGGTCTCTTCCGGACCCTGTGGGAGCTGCAGCGCCGCATGAGCGGCGACACCCTGATCGCCCCTGGCCGTTCCTCGTTTCCCACCCGCTCGTCCACCGTCTCGGAAGGCAGAGATGCGTGACCTCTCCCGTCTCCCCGGGACGCGGTGCGGTGCGGTGCGGCGCGGCTGGGACCCGTGGATGAGCAGATCGTGCTCGCCGGCCACCGCGCCCGGTGCAAACACCACTACCGCCCGCCTCGCCGACGACCGGCGCGTCCTCGATCCGCCGGCGCTGGACCGCCATGACGTGCACGTCCGCTACCGGCCCTTGTGGGTCAGCCCTCTTCACCGCGGCCCCGTCCCCGGGCAGCTGCCCGTGCAGCAAGCCTGGGCCTGTACGTCGTGCCACCGCATCGCGTCGAAGCACCCTGAACTACACGTTCCGGGCAGTACTCGTGTCGACCACCATCGGCGGTCCCCTGAACCGCCTTTCCACGAGCTGGCATGGTGGCTGCACGCATAGCCGACCCTCGAACTATGTTGCCCCGCCACATGTGCGCCTGACCTGCGGATTCCTACGGTGTGGCGACACGCAAACGTCCCCGTCACACCCCAGGAAGTGGTGCCGATGTCGTCGCCCGCAACCGCTCCACCAGCCCCGAACAACCTCAAGCGCATCGTCGCCGCCTCCCTCATCGGCACCACCATCGAGTGGTACGACTTCTTCCTCTACGGCTCCGCCGCCGCGCTCGTCTTCAACAAGCTGTTCTTCCCGGACTCGGACCCGCTGGTCGGCACGCTGCTGTCCTTCCTGACGTACGCCGTCGGGTTCGCCGCGCGGCCGCTGGGCGCGCTGGTCTTCGGGCACTACGGGGACCGGCTCGGGCGCAAGAAGCTGCTGGTGCTGAGTCTGCTGATGATGGGCGGGGCGACGTTCGCCATCGGGCTGCTGCCCACGCACGCCACCATCGGCAGCGCCGCGCCGGTGCTGCTCACCGTGCTGCGGCTGGTCCAGGGCTTCGCACTGGGCGGCGAGTGGGGCGGCGCCGTGCTGCTGGTGTCCGAGCACGGCGACGCGCGGAGGCGGGGATTCTGGGCCTCGTGGCCGCAGACCGGGGCGCCGGCCGGCCAGCTGCTGGCGACCGGTGTGCTGTCGCTGCTGACCGCCGTGCTGTCGGACTCGGCCTTCACCGCATGGGGCTGGCGTATCCCGTTCCTGTTGTCCGGTGTGCTGGTGATCGTCGGTTTGTGGATTCGTCTCTCCGTCGATGAGTCGCCGGTGTTCAAGCAGGCACTGCAGCGGGCCGAGGCCCGCAAGGCGGACGCCGGCGCCGATCGGATGCCGGTCGTGGCGGTCCTGCGGCACCACTGGCGTGATGTGCTGGTCGCGATGGGTGCGCGCATGGCGGAGAACATCAGCTACTACGTGATCACCGCGTTCATCCTCGTGCACGCCACCACCTCGGCCGGGGTGTCGAAGCAGACCGCGCTCAACGCGGTGCTCATCGCCTCGGCGATCCACTTCGCCGTCATCCCCGCCTGGGGTGCGCTGTCCGACCGGCTCGGACGGCGTCCGGTTTATCTGATCGGTGCGGCCGGGGTGGGCGCGTGGATGTTCCCGTTCTTCGCCCTCATCGACACCGGCGGATTCGCGAACCTGCTGCTCGCGGTGACCGTGGGCCTGGTGCTGCACGGAGCGATGTACGCGCCGCAGGCCGCGTTCTTCTCCGAGATGTTCGCGACCCGGATGCGCTACTCCGGTGCCTCGATCGGCGCCCAGTTCGCCTCGGTCGCTGCGGGCGCGCCCGCACCGCTGATCGCCACGGCGCTGCTGTCGGACTACGGCAGCTCCACCCCGATCGCGCTGTACGTCATCGCGGCGAGTCTGCTGACGATCGTCGCCGTGGCGGCCGCCAAGGAGACCCGCCACCGCGACCTGGCCGACGTCACCTCCTCCGGCGAGGAGGAGGGGGCGGCCGAGGCCCCGGCCAAGGAGGACGCGCGCACCGTCTGATCCCGGTCCGCCACCGACCTGACCCCCGCACGCCCCCGCGTACGGGGGTCGTCAGGTCCCTGTGGAGGGCCGTGCGATCCCCGACAGGCGGTGCAGGCGCAGGGCGAGCTGGATCTCCAGGGCGCGGGCCGGGCTCTGCCAGTCGTCGCCCAGGAGGCGGCCGACGCGCTCGAGCCGCTGGGCGACCGTGTTGACGTGAACATGGAGCTCGTCCTTGGTGCGGGCCGGGCTCATCCCGCAGGCGAAATAGGCGTCGAGGGTGCGCAGGAGCTCGGTGCCGCGCCGTTCGTCGTAGGCGACGACCTGGCCGACGGTGCGGTCGACGAAGCCGGCGATGTCCCGCTGCCCCGCCAGCAGCAGGCCCAGGAAGCCGAAGTCCTCGGCGGCGGAGCCGTCACCGGCGCGGCCGAGGAGACGGAGGGCGTCGAGACAGCGGCAGGCCTCGGCGTAGGCCTCCGCCACGGTGTCGGGGCGGGCCGTGAGCCGCTCGACGGGCGCGGACGCGCCGACGGTGACCGGCTCGTGGACGGCCGTTCCCAGCTGGCGGGCGGTGCGGCGGGCCAGGTCGGTGGCCGTGTCCCCGGGGGTGACGGGCAGCAGCAGGACGGTGCCGCCGTCGCGTGCGGCGGCGAGGCCCTGCCGGGTCGCCGCGAGATGGGAGGCCGCGGCCCACAGCCGTCTGCGGGCGTCGGCCTCCTGGTCGGCGTCGGCGGTGCCGCCCTCCAGCCGGGCGGCGAGGACCACATGGGTGAGGTCGAGGTCGGCGTGCAGCCGAACGGCGCGCTCGCGCAGCAGGCGCGGATCCCGGTCGCGGGCGTCGAGCAGGTCGTCGAGCAGTTCGCCGCGGACGCGCTGTTCGGCCTCGGCGGCGGAGCGGCGGGCGAGCAGCAGCAGCGAGGTGACCATGGCCGCGCGCTCCAGGGTGCGCTGGTCGACGGGGTCGAGGTCCGGCTGGCCGCGCAGGACGAGCGCGCCGAGGAGTTCGTCCCCGGCGGTCACGGCGGCGATCCAGTCCTCCCGGTGCCGTACCGCGTGGCCCTCCTCCCGCGAGGACTCCAGGGCGCGGGCCGGGGCCGCGGCGGCCTCGGCGAACTCGACCGTGCCGTCGAGGACCTGGGAGACGGCGGCGGCCACGTCGTGCACCCCGCCGCCGCGCAGGACCAGCTCGGCCAGCCGGTCGTGGACGTCCGAGGCGCGTTCGATGACCGCGCTGCGGTCCTGGATGATCTCGTTGGCGCGCTCCAGGCCGGCCAGGGCCGAACGGGTCTCCGCCAGCAGGTTGGCGGTGTCGATGGCGGCCGCGGCGAGGGCGGCGAAGGACCCGAGCAGGGCGATCTGCTCCCGTTCGAAGACCCTGGCCCGCCGGTCCGCGGCGAACAGGACGCCGATGACGTGGTGCCCGAGCGTCAGGGGCACTCCGAGGATGGCGACGAGACCCTCGTCCCGTACGCCGGTGTCGATGGTGTGGGTGTGCTGGAAGCGGTCGTCGCGGAAGTAGTCGTCCGTGACGTAGGGACGGGCGGTCTGGGCGACCAGGCCGCCGAGGCCTTCGCCCATGCCGAGGCGCAGTTGCTGGAAGCGGGCGGCGACCGAGCCCTCGGTGACCCGCATGTAGGTGTCGCCCCTGGCCGGGTCGTTCAGGCTGAGGTAGGCGACGTCGGTGCCGAGCAGGGAGCGGGCTCGCTGCACGATCGCCTGGAGCACGGCGTCCAGGTCGCGCAGTCCGGCGAGATCGTGGGCGGTCTCGAAGAGTGCGGACAGCTCCGCCTCCCGGCGCCGCCGTCCCTCCAGTTCGGAGCGTACGCGCAGGGCGAGCAGCTTGGCCTGTTCGAGGCCGGAGATGTGTCCGGCCGGGAGTCCCTCGGCCCGGGCGAGCAGGACGGGCTGCTCGTAGGCCTCGGCGGGGGCGCCGCGGGCCAGCAGCTCGAGGAACGGCGCCTCGGCGCTGCCGGAGGCGGGACGGGCCTCGGGGCGGGCCCGGCCCGGCGCTTCGGCGGCGGGGGCGGAACGCTCGGCGGACTGCGGGTGATCGCGGGACATGCTCACAGGATTCCCCATCCCGCGGCCGGCCCGTCAGGCCTGTGGAAAACTCTGCCGGCCGACGGTCGGCCGCTCGCGGCCGATGCCTCAGTGCGCGGTCCAGCCGCCGTCCAGGACCAGTGAGGTGCCGGTGACGAAGGCCGCCCGGGGGCCGCACAGGTAGGCCACCGCCTCGGCGACGTCCTCCGGTTCGATGAGCCGCTTGACCGCGCTGTCCTGCAGCAGCACCTCGGACAGGACCCGCTCCTCGGGGATGCCGTGCGCACGGGCCTGGTCGGCGATCTGCCGCTCGACGAGCGGGGTGCGTACGTAGGCGGGGTTCACACAGTTGGAGGTGACGCCGTGGGGCGCGCCCTCGAGGGCGGTGGTCTTGGACAGGCCCTCCAGACCGTGTTTGGCGGCGACATACGCGGACTTGTAGGCGGAGGCGCGCAGACCGTGCACCGAGGACACGTTGACGACGCGGCCCCAGCCCTGCCCGTACATGTGCGGCAGGGCGCCCCGGATGAGCCGGAAGGGTGCCTCCAGCATCACGGTGAGCACGGTGTGGAAGACGTCGGGCGGGAACTCCTCGATGGGGCGGACCAGCTGCAGACCGGCGTTGTTGACCAGCACGTCGGTGCCGGCGGCGGCGAGCTCCGCGGCGTCCAGGTCGGTCAGGTCCAGGACGTGCGGCTCGACGATGCCTCCGAGGTTTCGGGCCGTCTCGGCGAGCGCTTCCAGGCCGGTGGCGTCCCGGTCCACGGCTCTGACCTTGGCCCCGGCGGCCGCGAGCCGCAGTGCGCAGGCGCGGCCTATGCCGCCGGCGGCACCGGTGACGAGAGCGGTACGGCCGCCGAGGTCGAGGGCGGTGGCGTGGGGGGCCGGGAGGGCACGGGGCGCGGTCATGGATCGACCCTAGGCAGGACCCCCAAGGCGACCCATGTGGTCAGGCCCTACAGTTCAGCCGCTTCCAGTGGGGTCGAACCATGTGGGTGCGTCCGACAGCGCCTGCTTGATCCGGAAGCGCGCGAACTCGTTGAGCTCCGGCAGCGCGTCCACCGCGAACCAGCCGACGTCCAGCGACTCGTCGTCGTTGACCCGCGCCTCGCCCCCGACGGCGCGGCAGCGGAAGGTGATGTCCATGTACTGGCAGATGTCCCCGTTGCCGTACGTCACGGCCTCCAGGGCCTGCACCAGCACGACCCGTTCGACGGCACAGCGCACCGCGGTCTCCTCCTCGACCTCCCGCACCGCACAGGCCGCGGGCTGCTCCCCCGGGTCGGGGATGCCGCCGATCACCGACCACTTGCGGGTGTCCGACCGCCGGTTCAGCAGCACCCGGCCCTCGTCGTCGAAGACGAGCGCGGTGACCCCGGGGAGCCACAGCAGCTGATGACCGGCGGAGGCGCGCAGCGTGCGGATGAAGTCAGGAGTAGCCATGGAACGACCCTAACCGGCGCCGCGCGACGCTCCCCCGCACGTCGGAAGGGGGGTACGCCTAGTACGCCTACGCCTCACGGGCGCGTCGCGCGCGTACCCCCGCGACGGCGGCCCAGGCCGGACCGCCCGCGGCGACGAGGACCAGGGCGATCTCCGGGAGCACGCCGAGCCGGGTGGCGGGCGTCTGCGAGGAGCGCAGCGGCACCTCCTGCACCAGCGAGCCGGCGACGAACATGCCGGTCCGCTGAGTGATCTCCCCGTCGGGCATGATGATCGCGCTGACCCCGCTGGTCACCGGCACGGTGACGGCGCGGCTGTGCTCCACGGCGCGGACCCGGGACATGGCGAGCTGCTGATAGGTCATCTCGCTACGGCCGAAGGTGGCGTTGTTGCTGGGTACCGAGATCAGTTCGGCGCCCGCGGTGACCGTGTCGCGCACCGCCCAGTCGAAGGCGGCCTCGTAGCAGGTCACCAGGCCGACCCCGGCGCCGTTCATGCGGAACACGCCGGGCTCGCTGCCCCGGCTGAAGTCCTGGCGGACCATCGAGGTCCAGTCCTCGTTGATCGCGCCCACCAGGGAGCGCAGCGGAAGGTACTCGCCGAACGGCTGGATCTGCCGTTTGTCGTAGGTGTCGACGGGGCCCTTCACCGGATCCCAGAGGATCTGCTCGTTGAGCAGCTTCCCGTCCCTGGCGACCACGCCGCCGACCGAGATCGGCGCGCCGATGGCCTTGGCCGCCTTGTCGATGACGGCGCGCGCGTCGGGATTGACGAAGGGGTCGATGTCGGAGGAGTTCTCCGGCCAGAGCACGATGTCCGGCTGCTCGGCCTTCCCGGCGGCCACCCGGGCGGCCAGACGCTCCGTCTCGCGCGCGTGGTAGTCGAGGACGGCACGCCGCTGGGAGTTGAAGTCGAGACCCAGACGGGGCACGTTGCCCTGGATCGCGGCGACGGTCACGGTGCCGGTCTCGGCCTTGTCGCCGACCAGCGTCCGGGCCGCGAGTGCCGCGACCACCGGTACGGCGACGCTCAGGACGCCCACGACGGCCGCGGCGCGGCGCAGGTCGCCGCTGCGGCGGGCCCGCACGGCGAGCCGGACGATCTCGTACAGGCCGAAGCCGCACAGCACGACGGCGAAGCCGAGCACCGGGGTGCCGCCGAGTGCGGCGAGCGGCAGGAAGACCCCGTCCGCCTGACCGAACGCGATCTTGCCCCAGGGGAAGCCGCTGAACGGTACGCGCGCGCGTGCCGCCTCGCCGGCGATCCACAGGGCCGCCGCCCACACCGGCCACCCGGGCAGCTTGGACACCGCGGTGACACCCGCGCCGACCAGCGCGACGAAGACCGCCTCGATCACCACCAGGGCGATCCACGGGCCGGGACCGACCTCCACACCGGTCCACACCAGCAGCGGCAGCAGGAAGCCGAGACCGAAGAGGTAGCCGAGACCGAGTCCCGCCCTCCAGCTCCGGCCGCGCAGCACCCAGCCGAAGACGGCGAAGGCGGGCAGGGCCAGCCACCACAGGGTGCGCGGCGGGAAGCTGACGTAGAGGAGCAGGCCCGAGAGCGCGGCTGCGGCGGCCGGGAGGAGGCGCACGAACCGGCTGCCCCGCGCGGTGGGCGCGGTCTGCGGCGGCATCGGGTCCGACTCGCCGACGGAGGTTGCGGTGACGGTCACTCCGGGAGTCTACGGCGCGTGACCTGGCGGCCGACAGCACGGGCGTGCGGACGGGAGAGCGGCCGACAGGTCCCGCACCCCCTCTTTCGGGAGGATGACGAGCCATATCGTTTCCGCGCGACTCGTCCTACACGTCCCCAAACCGGCCACCAGCCGTTACGGTGTGCCGGTGCCCCGGTCGTGCGGCGCGTCGTGTGCCGGCGCCCGGGGTCGTCACAGGTCGGGGGCGACGCGGTGCGGGGTGCGGGGTGGGTTCCACAGGGATGGCTTCCGCCGGTCCGGATGCGGACGGCGAGAGACGGACGGGTCCGGACGCGACGGCTGTCGTGGTGCTGGGTGCCTGTGCGGCCTGGCCTCTGATCACGGCGGCGGCCCAGGGCGGCCGACCGGAGGGCATGCTGCTCGCGGTGCTCGCCGTGGCCGCGGGCTATGCGGCGGGCCGGATCGGCGGGGCGCTGTTGCCGGTGGCCGCGCCCTGCGCCGCCGCGCTGGCCGGCATCGGCCTGACGGTGGCGGTCCCGCATCTGACACCGGGCCCGCAGATCGCGGCGCCGCTGGGACACGTGGGTGCGACGACCGCCATGGTGACCTTGTCGGCGGGCGCCGCGTGCTGTGCGGCCTGGGCGGCCGCCGCGCCCGCTGCACGGTTCGCCCTGCGCCTGCTGGCCGTGGGCGTCGTGGTGACCGCGGCCGTGCTGGGTTCGGCCGCCGGATGCGTCGCGGGCTCGGTGGTGCTGCTGTGTTCCCTCGCCGTGGGCCGCGTGCGGAGGCGCGTTCCCGTACTCGCCGCACTGGGTACGGCCGCCGCCGGGGTCGCGGGGCTCGCCTGGGCGGTGGCCTGGAACGCCGTGCCGGAAGGGCTCGCCGCATCGTTGGAGGGCCGGCTGACCGCGCACCGCGTGGGGCTGTGGCGGGACGCGCTCGCCATGGTCCGGGAGCATGCGGCGCTGGGCGTGGGGCCGGGGCGCTTCGGGGAGCTCAGCGCGACGTCGGTGCAATCGCCGGTGTCCGACGGCAAGCCCCACTCCGCGCCGCTCCAGCTGGCGGCCGAGCAGGGTGTCGTCGGGGCGATACTGCTCGCTCTGGCCTTCGGCTGGCTGCTGTACGCCCTGTGGCGCAGCCCGCGTGCCACGCCGGTGGTCCTGACCGCGGGCACGGCTCTGACGGGCCTCGCCGCGATCGCCTCGGTGGGCAACGCCCTGAGCTTCACCGCGGTGTCCGTCGGCGGCGGACTACTGGCGGGCCTGGCGACATCCCGCCCCTACCCCGACCACCCGACCCGCGGCACACTCCCCCCACACCCGGCCGAAGACCGCCCCCCTCGTGACCCGCGTCGTCGCGCGGAAGCACGTCGGCCCTGCCTTCTCGCCCTCCCGCCGAACCGGCCCCGGCCACGGCCGACCGCCCCGGCGTCGGTGAGTCCGCAGAAGCCGCATCCGCGCGGTGATCGGTCCGGACGGCGGCTCGCCCTGCGAGGCTCGCGCGCACCACGGCGACCGCGTGGCCTGCGGGTCAGTGTTTCGTGCCCGGTTTGTGGGGGCGGAGGCGGTCGCGGATGACGGTGACCGCCGCTTCCGCGTCGTCCACGGTGACCGTGAAGGTGTGGCCGTCCCAGAGGCGCAGGACGACGCCCTCGCCGCGTCGCACGACGACCGCCGTGCCCTTTTCGGGCCGCCAGCGGTAGCCCCAGCCGCCCCAGTGACGCGGCGTGACATGCGGGGCGAAATCCGCGCCGGCGACGTGCGACAAGGGGATACGACGGCGCGGCACGCCGATGTGGCCGCAGCGCACCTCGAGATGGTCCTCGTCGACCCGCAGCGCGACATGGACGAAGGCGAGCGTGCCGAACAGGACGAGCAGGCCCGCGGCGATGCAGCCGACGACGGCCATGGCCAGCGGCGCGACGCCGGTCGTCCACGCGGAGTCGACGGCCAGGGCGATGCCGAGCGCCAGGCACGCGGCACCGATCAGCGCCAGCAGCCACTGGAAGCGATTGGTGGCGCGGCCGGTCCAGACCCCGGTGTGAGGGCGGTGCTCGCCCTGGCGGTGGTCCTTCATGGCTTTGAGGTTACTCAGGTTTCGCCCGGCCGGTACCGCGTGGCGCAGCGTTACTGGGCCGTCCGGGCGGGAGCGAGCGTCTGGAGGAGCCTGCCCTCGGCGTAGGTGAGGGCGGGCTCGGGAAGCGCGCCGCCCTCGCGTCCGCTCAGCAGTACCGTCAGCGTGCCGCTCGCCGGTGCCCCGGGGGCAGCCTGCGCACCGAGGCGGCGCAGGGCCTGGGCGGCCACCGCCCCGGCGGACCCGTGCAGCGCGAGCGGCGGGTGGCCGGGGCGCTGCACGGCGGCCCGGATGCGCTCGGCGACCAGTTCGTAGTGGGTGCAGCCCAGCACGACGGTCGTCACGTCGTCCGGGGTGAGTGCGGCGGCCGCCGCGACCGCGGCGTTGATCGCCGTCTCGTCCGCTCGCTCCACGGCCTCCGCGAGCCCCCAGCACGGCACCTCGGTGACCTTCACGCCGTCGGCGAAGTTCTCGATCAGGTCGCGCTGGTAGGGGCTGCCGGTCGTGGCAGGCGTGGCCCAGATCGCGAGCGGTCCGCCGCCGGCCGCGGCCGGTTTGATCGCCGGGACGGTGCCGATGACCGGCAGGGCGGGCTCGAGTCGGGCGCGCAGGGCGGTGAGGGCATGCACCGTGGCCGTGTTGCAGCCGACGATCAGCGCGTCGGGACGGTGCGCGGCCGCCGCCCCGGCGACGGCGAGGGCGCGCCCGGTGAGGTCCTCCGGGGTCCTCGGTCCCCAGGGCATGCCGTCGGGGTCGAGGGAGAGCACCAGATCGGCGTCGGGGCGGAGACGCCGTACCGCGGCGGAGGCCGCCAGCAGTCCGATTCCGGAGTCCATGAGCGCGATCTTCACCCGGTCACGATAGTCGATGGGCCGCCACGGGGCCGTGCCGTGGGGCACACTGCGCACGTGAGCGCCATTGTGTGGAGTGCCGCCGGATCACTCGCCGCCTGGCTGTGGCTGCTGCTCTGCCAGGGATGGTTCTGGCGTACGGATGTCCGGCTCCCGCCGCTGCGGGACCCGGAGGAGTGGCCGGACGTGTGCGTCGTCGTCCCCGCGCGTGACGAGGCCGCGGTGCTGCCCGCGAGCCTGCCGTCGGTGCTCGCCCAGGACTATCCGGGCCGGGCCGAGGTCTTCCTCGTCGACGACGGCAGCATGGACGGCACCGGAGCGCTCGCGCGGGAACTCGCGCGGCGGCACGGCGGCCTGCCGCTCACAGTGGGTTCCCCGGGGGAGCCGCCCGCCGGCTGGACCGGGAAGCTGTGGGCGGTGCGGCACGGCATCACCCTCGCGCGTGCGCGCGACCCGGAGTACCTGCTGCTGACGGACGCCGACATCGCGCACGCCCCGGACAGCCTGCGCCGGCTGGTGGCGGCCGCCGGTGCGGGCGGGTTCGACATGGTGTCGCAGATGGCCCGGCTGCGGGTGCGGAGCCGCTGGGAGCGGCTGGTCGTACCGGCGTTCGTCTACTTCTTCGCGCAGCTGTACCCGTTCCGCAGGATCGGCCGCGCGGGGACCCGGACGGCCGCCGCGGCCGGCGGCTGTGTGCTGCTGCGTACCGAGGCCGCCGCGCGGGCGCGGATCCCGGACGCCGTCCGGCACGCCGTCATCGACGACGTGGCGCTCGCCCGCGCGGTGAAGGGCAGCGGCGGACGGATCTGGCTGGGGCTCGCGGACGGGGTGGACAGCGTGCGTCCGTATCCGCGGCTGCACGACCTGTGGCGCATGGTGTCGCGCAGCGCCTACGCGCAACTGCGGCACAGCCCGGTGCTGCTGGCCGGTACGGTCGCCGGCCTGACGCTGGTGTACCTGGTGCCGCCGGTGGCGGTGCTGGCGGGCGCGGCGACGGGCAGCGCGGTCGCCGCGGTGCCCGGTGCGGCGGCCTGGCTCGTGATGGCGGGGACGTACATTCCCATGCTGCGGTACTACCGGCAGCCGCTGTGGCAGGCACCCCTGCTGCCGTTCACCGCGTCGCTGTATCTCCTCATGACGGTGGACTCGGCGGTGCAGCACCACCGGGGACGCGGTGCGGCCTGGAAGGGCCGCACCTACGCCCGGCCGGAGGCCGTTGCGGACGAGGGCTGACGAGAGCTGACGAGGGCTGACGAGCCCTCACTTCCGGCCCGGCGTCCAGTTCATGCCCCATCCGTAGGCGTAGTCCACGGTGCGCTGCGGACTCACTCCCCGCTCCGGGACCAGGTAGCGGGCCTCGCGCTGGACGACGAGTTCGCCGCCGCCGGTGTTGGTGATCAGGGCGAGCGCGCAGACCGTCGAGGGGACGGTGCACTCGTCGAGGGAGAAGTCGATGGCCGCGCCGTGCTGCGGCTGGAGGGTGACCGTGGCGTGCAGGTCGGCGAAGGAGCGGGCGCCCTCGTAGATGGTGACGAAGACGAGGATGCGCCGGAAGAGGTGCTTGTGGTCGAGACTGACGGTGAGGTTCTCACCGCTCGCCACGGCGCCGGTGCGGTCGTCGCCGTCCAGGTGGATGAACGGCGGCTGGTGCAGGGCCCCGAAGGCGTTGCCGAGCGCCTGGACGACGCCCTTCCTGCCATCGGTGAGTTCGTACAGGGCGCACAGGTCCAGGTCGAGGTCGGAGTGCATGGCGACCGGGCGGCCCAGTTTTCCGGCCCATCCCGAGAACTGTTTGCGCACCTGCCAGTTGAGGTTCACGTGCAGGGCTCCCGATGTGCCGCCCTGCTTGGTGAGGGAGACCGAGGGGGCCGACTTGGTGAGCGTCACCTTCGTCAGCCGGACGGACGCGGGGGGTGCGGCCGGCGGGGGCGGGGCGGCCGGCGGGGCCGCCGGGGACGGGGGCGCGGTCACCGGGGCCGCGACGGGCGGCGCCGCGGCGGCCGGGGGCGGCGGGGCCGCGTGCTGGGGTTCGTCCACGGTGATGCCGTAATCGGTGGCGAGGCCCTCGAGGCCGCTGCTGTAGCCCTGGCCGACGGCACGGAACTTCCAGGCGCCCTGGCGCCGGTAGAACTCGCCCAGTACGAACGCCGTCTCCGTGGTCGCGCCGTCGCTGTCGAAGCGCGCCGCCACGGTGCCGTCGGCGGAGTCCTTGACCTCGATGGACAGATCCGGCACCTGTCCGAAGGAGCCCCCGTCGCAGGAGGCGGCCAGGATCACGGTCTCGATGCCGGGCTCCACGCGCGTGAGGTCGACGAGCAGGGTGTCGGTGATCCGGCCGCCCGCGTCCCGCTTGCCCTCGTGCCGGACGGCGCCGGAGGAGTGGGCGGGCTGGTTGTAGAAGACGAAGTCGCTGTCGGAGCGGACCTTGCCGCCGGCCAGCAGGAGGGCCGAGGCGTCCGCGTCGGGCACACCGGGGCCGGAGCGCCAGCCCACGTCCACCCGCAGTGCCGTCGTCGGCACCGGTGTGTTCGATCCTTTCGGCATTGACATGTCCGCCCCCATCACGGGTCGCCCGCGCCGGCCAGGTCCCGGCATCCGTCGGTCTTCGTCCGCACAACCTATTCCCCCGCGCCGGGAACGCCCACGGGACGGGCACGGGAACCGGGGGCCAACCGCCGGTAACCGCCCCGGAACTCGGCCTTTACACGAAACACACTCAGCGGATTGCCCGTTTTCCCCAAGTTCGCTCATATTAGGGAGCCCCGGTCACGGGGGGCGCAGAAAACAACCCTCTTATCGGTCTCCCCAAAAGCACATCGTGGGCTTAACTTATGTGCCATGACCTCCCCCCGCTCCACTTATGGCGGCGGCTACTACTCCGCCTCCTTCCCGGACACTCCGATCTACGACTCGCTCGTGGCCGAGCGGGGCACCCCGCAGATCGCCCCGATCCGGGTCCCCGCCGCGTACGAGGCGCCGGTCAGTCATCTGCCCGCGCTTCCCTCGGCGTTGCCCGCCCTTCCGGCGGCTCCGTCCCAGCCCGCCTACGGCTACCCGCAGGCGCAGCAGCCCGCCCCGCTCCAGCAGGCGCACACCGCGTACATTCCGCAGCAGGCCACCGCGCCGCGCGGCTACCCCGGCCCCCAGCCGCAGCCGCCGCGTCCGGTTCCGCCCGCCGGCTACGAGGCGATGCGTCCCGCGGCTCCGCGGCCGGCCCCCGCGCCGTACCAGGACCCGTACAACAACCAGCAGTACCGCGGGTACTGAGCCTGCCCGGGGCCGTCGGTGCCGGATGGCACGATGGCCCCATGGGGAACGCGCGTCTGCACTCGATCCACATCCATCCGGTCAAGGCCTTCCGGTGCCTGCCGCTCCGGGAGGTCGTCGTGGAGCCCTGGGGACCGGCCGGGGACCGGCGCTGGATGCTGGTCGACGACGGGGGAAAGGTCGTCACCCAACGGCGTCATCCGCGCCTGGCCCTGGCCGCCGCCGAGCTGCTGCCCGGCGGCGGTGTCCGACTGTCCGCGCCCGGAAGGGAGCCGGTGACGGCCGGCGTGCCGACGCCCGGCCGGACGGTTCCGGTGGATCTCTTCGGCACCAAGGTGGAGGCGGTCCCGGCCGAGGACGACGCCGTGCACGCCTGGTGCAGTGCCCACCTCGGCGTCGCGGTACGCCTGATGCACCTGGACGACCCGGCCACGCGACGGCCGGTGAATCCCCGGTTCGCGCGGCCCGGCGAGACGGTGTCCTTCGCCGACGGCTATCCGCTGCTGCTGACCACGACCGCCTCCCTCGACGGCCTCAACTCCCTGATCGCCGGGGGACGTCACGCGGCCGAGGGTCCGCTGCCGATGAACCGCTTCCGGCCGAATGTGGTGGTGGAGGGCACCGAACCCTGGGAGGAGGAGAAGTGGACGCGCGTCACCATCGGTGAGGTCGCCTTCCGCGTCGCCAAACCCAGCGCCCGCTGCGTGGTGACCACCACCGACCAGGAGACGGGCCGGCGCGGGAAGGAGCCCCTGCGCTCGCTGGCCGCCCGTCGGCGCCCCGGCGGCCAACTCCTCTTCGGACAGAATCTGGTGCCCCTCTCCCCCGGCACCATCAGGGTCGGCGACCCCGTCGAGGCCGGATAGCCGATCCCGCCGCGGGAACGGGAACCGCGCCCCGGGTTCGCCCGTTGGCCTTTCATGAGAGCTCCATGAGAGACCGGCGAGGGGGTGCGGCGGTGCGGGCGATCAGCGGACTATGGCGCTGGCGGCACAACCCGCTGTGCCGGCGCACCGACCTGGCCGAGGCGTGGACGGCGCTCGCGGCGCTGCTGCTCGTGGCCCTCGCCGCCCCGCTGATCGGCTGCCTCGTGGGGGGCGCCGCGCAGGACGCCCTGCAGCAGTCCGTCCGCGCACAGCACAAGGCCCGGCACCTGGTGACGGCCACGGTGGTGCGCCCGCTCGCTCCGTCCCCGCCGGACGCCGACCCGGAGTCGGCCGGGGGCGGGGAGCCGCACAGCCGCGTCGTGGCGCACTGGACCGCACAGGACGGCACCGCGCGGAACGGAACCGTGACGGCCCGCCTCGACGACCCGCGCCCGGGCGACCGCTTCAGGATATGGACCGACGCCCGGGGACGGACCGTCGCCCGCCCTCTGGACACCGCGACCGCCACGACGCACGCCGTGCTCGCCGGCATCGGCGCCGCCCTGGTGGCCGCGGGCCTGGTGGAGGGTTGCAGACGGCTGATCGTGCGGGAGATGGTCCGTCGCCGCCACGCCCGCCTGGGCAGGGCGTGGGAGAGGGCGGGACCGGACTGGGGCAGGACCGGAGCCGACAGCTGACGGCGTTCCCGCTCTGGTCAACCCGGTGCCCGTGCGCACGCTACGGTGGTCCGGCCGAACCGATCGGCAGGACACGGGCGGGAACAAGCGATCAGTACGACGAGGTGGGGGCACAGCTACGCCATGGCACAGGGCACGGTTCAGGTGACGCACACCGGTACATCGAGGTGGCGCCGCCGCACGGGTGAGTACGCATCGCTCGCCGCCGCCCTGGAGGCCGCGGCCGAAGGCGACGTGCTCACCGTCGCCCCCGGCACCTACCGGGAGAACCTCGTCGTCCAGCGGGCGGTGACCCTGCGCGGCCCGGAGGGCTCACCCGGCTCGGTGCGGATCGCGCCCGTGGACGGCGTCCCGCTGACCGTGCGCGCCTCGGCGGTGGTGCAGGACCTGCATGTCGAGGGCCAGGACGCCACCGCCCCCGCCGTGCTGGTCGAGGAGGGCACGCCGGAGCTGCGCGACGTCCGGGTGGTCACCCGGTCAGCTGCGGGCATCGAGGTGCGCGGCGGTGCCCGGCCCACGGTGCGCCGGTGCACGGTCGACAACCCGGCGGGCGTCGGCATCGCCGTACTGGACGGCGGGGGCGGGGTGTTCGAGGAGTGCGAGGTGGTCGCCGCCGGCCAGGCGGGCGTCGCGGTGCGCGGCGCCGCCCACCCCCGGTTCGAACGCTGCCGGGTGCACCACGCCGCCGGCTCGGGCCTGACCGCGACCGGGGAGAACTCCGCCCTGGAGGCGGTGGGTTGCGAGGTCTACGAGGTGCGGGGCAGCGGTGTCCAGGTGACCGGCCGTGCCACCGCGCATCTGACCGACTGCGATGTGCACCGTACGACGGGGGACGGCGTCACGCTCGACACGGACGCGGTGCTGACACTGGCCGACTGCCGGATCCACGACATCCCGGAGAACGCGGTCGACCTGCGGTCCCGCTCGGTGCTCACCCTGACCCGCACCAGCGTGCGGCGCTTCGGCCGCAACGGGCTGTCGGTGTGGGACCCGGGCACGCGCGTCGACGCCAACCAGTGCGAGATCTTCGACAGCACGGGCGACTACCCGGCGGTGTGGGTGAGCGACGGCGCCACCGCCGTACTCGACTCCTGCCGGGTGCACGACGTGCCGGACGCGCTGTTCGTCCTCGACCGCGGCTCGCGCGCGGACGTCGTCGACAGTGATCTGTCGCAGGTGCGCAACACGGCCGTGTCGGTCAGCGACGGCGCCACCGCGCAGCTCGACGACTGCCGGATCCGCGAGGCGGCGACCGGCGCCTGGTTCCGCGACCACGGCAGCGGCGGCACCCTCGGCAACTGCACCCTGGACGGCACGCAGACCGGCGTGATCGTCACCAAGGGCGCCGATCCGACCGTCGAGCGCTGCACGATCGACTCCCCCGCCGAGGCCGGCGTCTACGTGTCGGCCGGTGGCCGCGGCACCTTCGTGAACTGCCGGGTCACGGGCAGCGGCGGATACGGCTTCCATGTGATCGACGGCAGCCGCACGACGCTGCGGAAGTGCCGTACGGAGCGCTGCGCGCGCGGCGGTTACGAGTTCGCCGAGGGCGCGGACCCCGCGTCCGGTTCGGGCGGTCCCGTCGTCGAGGACTGCACGAGCGACGAGAGCGGGAGCCTGCGGGCGCCCGCGGCACCGCAGCCGGCCGTGCAGACGACGAGCCACTCCACCGGGCTGCTGGGCACGGTGCCCGCCGCCCGGACGACCGAGTCGGCACCGCCCGAGCCGACACCCGCCACCGGGCCGGAGCGGGAGACCCGCACCTCCAAGGCCGTGCTCGGGGAGCTCGACGCGCTGGTGGGCCTGGAGAGCGTCAAGCGGGAGGTGCGCGCCCTCACCGACATGATCGAGGTGGGCCGGCGCCGGCAGCAGGCGGGGCTGAAGGCGGCGTCGGTCAAGCGGCACCTGGTGTTCACCGGCTCCCCCGGCACCGGCAAGACCACCGTGGCCCGTCTGTACGGCGAGATCCTCGCCTCGCTCGGGGTGCTGGAGCAGGGGCATCTGGTCGAGGTCTCCCGGGTCGATCTGGTCGGCGAGCACATCGGCTCCACGGCGATCCGCACCCAGGAGGCGTTCGAGAAGGCGCGCGGCGGCGTGCTGTTCATCGACGAGGCGTACGCGCTCTCCCCGGAGGACGCCGGGCGCGACTTCGGCAAGGAGGCCATCGACACGCTGGTGAAGCTGATGGAGGACCAGCGGGACGCGGTGGTGGTGATCGTGGCCGGCTACACGGCCGAGATGGAGCGGTTCCTGTCGGTCAACCCGGGCGTCGCGTCCCGCTTCTCGCGGACGATCACCTTCGGCGACTACGGCCCCGACGAGCTGCTGCGGATCGTGCAGCAGCAGGCCGAGGAGCACGAGTACCGGCTGGCGCGGGGCGCCGGTGAGGCCCTGCTGGCCTACTTCACCGCTATCCCCAAGGGGCCCGCGTTCGGCAACGGGCGCACCGCGCGGCAGACCTTCGAGGCGATGGTCGAACGGCATGCGAGCCGCGTCGCCCAGCTCGAGGAGCCGACCACCGACGACCTGACCCTGCTCTTCGCCGAGGACCTGCCCGCTCTCCCCTGAGCGCGGTCGCTCACCGCGAGGGACCGCCGGGCTCCCCGGTGTTCCGGGGGGCCGGTACCTCGGGCCGCAGCCGGGCGAGCAGCCGGCGCCGCTCCTCGGCGAAGGCCGGGTCGGCCTGGTAGTCGGAGTGTCCGAGGATCGGCGCGGGCAGCGGATGGGCCTCGGTGCGGCCGTAGGCCAGGGGGTCCCGGAGCGCGGGGCGGTCCACGTCGGGTCCCAGGTCGCCGGGCAGTCGCATCGGACCGCCGATGGGGTCGGTGCGCCGGTGGAGGTTGCGCCAGCAGTCGACCTCCTGGTGCAGGAAGCCCAGGGCGTCCGGCCCGAAGTGGGCGGGGAACCAGCGGCCGTAGAGCCGCTCCAGTGGGGAGCCGTAGGTCAGCAGCGCGACGCGCCTGCGGGTGGAGGGCGTGAGCTGCCAGGCGGCCGCGGCGGCGAGGACGCTGCCCTGGGAGTGGCCCGAGATGACCAGCCTGCCGCCGGTGGACCGGGTCCAGGTGGCGATCCGCCAGGTCAGATCGGGCACGGCGCGCTCGGCGTAGCACGGCGGCGCGAAGGGGTGCGCGGCGCGCGGCCAGAAGGTGCCGACGTCCCACAGGATGCCGATGGTGCGCCGGGCGGAGGCGTCCTTGTAGGCGCGGCGGCCCCAGGTGACGAAGAGTATGAAGCCGAGCCCGATCAGCCAGGATCCCAGCGCCTGCGCGGTCTCGGCAGCGCCGTGGACGACGGCGTACGAGCCCTGTGCCGCCTCTCCGGGCGTCTTGTCGGTGACGAGGGCGCCGGCCAGGGCGCCGGCTCCCAGCAGCAGGGTGGCGGCGGAGGTGACGGCGAGGATGCGCGGTCCGCGGTCGGTGAGGGCGGCCATGGCGCGCACGGAGGCGATCCGGCGGGTGCGGCCGGGATCACCCGTCTCGCCGGGGTACTCGCGTTCCACGGCGGCGCATTCCGCGCGGGCGAGCCGCCAGGCGCGCCGGGCGAGCCAGCCGCAGAGCACCAGCAGCAGGACGATCAGCGGCGGGATCACGGACGCCTGCCAGGTGAGCAGCACCGGCGGGCCGGGCATCGACGTCCCGGTGCCGTCCAGCCAGTCGGACACCCGCTGCGAGACACCGCCGGACATCACCCCGCCGAGCGCGCAGGCGAGCATGGCGACGGCCGGTCCGGCCAGGCCCCGCATCGCGGCGCGCCGGTCGGGGAGGGTGCGGTGCAGGGTGTGGGCGACCCCGGCCAGGACGATCACCAGCAGGCCCTGGGCCAGGGCGAGGGCGCCGAAGGTGGCGTCACCCGGCAGCCGGCCCGCGGACTCCCACCCGGGGCGCTCCCACCCGGCGTACACCACGGTGAGCGCGAGCACGAGGAGGCCGGTGAGGGGCAGCCACCGCACCAGGCGCCGGTCGAGGCCGCTGTCCAGCCGGCGTTCGCTGCGGCCCCGGCGGCAGACCACCCACACCACGACGCCGGCCCCGACGGCCAGGACCGCCTCCAGCAGCACGCCGAGGAGGTCCAGGACGGCCGGGCCGCCCGGCTCGCGGTCGTACCGGGCGGCCGCGGAGCCGACGGCGGCGGCGACGGTGAGCAGTCCGGCGGCGGTGTGCGCGGCGCGCAGCCGGGCGACCAGGCGCCGGCCGTACCAGAAGCCGGGCCGGCTCAGCGCGGTGGGGCCGCCGTCCTCCTCGGGCTCGGGGTCGTGAGTCATGGGCTGCTGGGACTCGTACGCGCTCCATGTGCGCAGGGACAGGAACCACAGCAGTCCGGTGAGGGCGGTGGGCACCAGCGCGGCGAGGGCGAGCCGGCGGCCCGGCGGGCTCCACCAGCCGCCGTCGGAGATCTCGGGCGAGAGGAAGCCCAGCCAGGAGTGCCCCTCGGCGCATGCGAGGGTGCCCGCGCACTGCCATGCCGCCAGGTCGAGGGCGACCTCGCAGGCGGCCGCCACGAGCAGCACCGTCAGGCTCAGTCCGGCCAGCCGCACCAGCAGCCCGTACAGCCGGACGGTGCGCCTGCGGCCCCGGGCCGTGGGGCGCATCCAGTGGGCGAGGTTGACCACCATGAAGGGGAGCAGCAGCAGCCACAGCGCGCGGGTGCCGTTGCCGGAGGTGAGGTTGCACCAGACGTAGGCCTCGGGGACGGGTCCCTCGCGACGGCCGGCGGGCCGGCGTTCCGCGTCGGCGTCGTCGGCGCGGCGGAACACGGCGGCGATGTCGTCACCGGTGATCCGGACCGTACGCGGATCGTCGAGCATCTTCTCGGGGGTGGTGCCGCCCACCCCGTGGACCAGGAGTTCCAGTGCGGTTCCGGGTTCCCCGGGCCGGGTGCCCGGGTCGTCGGGCCGCTCGGCCGGTCTGTGTCCCTGCGCGCTCTCCACCGATCAGCACTTCCCCCGTGACGCCCCGTCGGTTCCGTCCGTACGGTCGAAGGATCTCCCGCGCCGGAACGGCTCGCACCTCTCGTCACCCAATCTCCCCGAATCGGTGCGACGGGCAGGCACTCTTTGCGCATTAGTGACATGTGCGTGGCGAGCCACCGGTGGCGCCGTCCGGGACGCGGCATGCGAGGATGGGACGTCCGCGCACCGGTGCCGGGAGGGGATCCGCTCGTCGCGGCGGGTGCGCGAGGCGTGTCGGACGGCTGTGCGGCGAAAGGACCGGAGCGTACGTGAGCGAGAATCAGAACCTGCTCGCGGAGCAGCGACGCGCCCTGATCCTCGACGAGGTCCGGCGCCGGGGCGGCGTCCGGGTCAACGAGCTGACCCGCAAGCTGGGCGTGTCGGACATGACGGTCCGCCGCGATCTCGACGCGCTGGCCCGGCAGGGCGTGCTGGAGAAGGTGCACGGCGGAGCGGTGCCGGTGGTCGAGGCGAGCACGCACGAACCCGGGTTCGAAGCCAAGTCCGGCCTGGAGCTGAGCGCCAAGGAGGACATCGCGCGGGCGGCGGCCGAGCTGGTCTCCCCGGGTGCGGCGATCGCGCTGTCCGGTGGTACGACGACGTTCGCGCTGGCGCACCGGCTGGTCGACGTCTCCGACCTCACGGTGGTCACCAACTCGGTACGGGTGGCCGACGTCTTCCACGCGGCGCAGCGCACCGCCGGACCCCGGCAGGGCGCGGCCACGGTCGTCCTGACGGGGGGTGTGCGCACGCCGTCCGACTCGCTGGTGGGACCGGTGGCCGACCAGGCGATCGCGGCGCTCCACTTCGATCTGCTGTTCCTCGGGGTGCACGGGATATCGGTCGAGGCGGGCCTGTCGACGCCGAACCTGGCGGAGGCCGAGACCAACCGGCGGCTGGTGCAGTCGGCCCGTCGCGTGGTGGTGGTCGCCGACCACACCAAGTGGGGGACGGTGGGGCTGAGTTCGTTCGCCTCCCTGGACCAGGTCGACACCCTCGTCACGGACTCCGGGCTGCCCGCGGAGGCACGTGCGGAGGTCTCCGAGCGTCTGCGGCACCTGGTCGTGGCGGGCGAGCCGGAGGCCGCCGCGGAGGCCGCCGAGGTGTGAGCCACCGCCGGCGCAACCCGTCCCGAACGCCGCCCGCCCGTCCGGAAGTCGGCATCCGTCAAGGGGGATACGTCCATGGCCCACCGTCTGCGCCCCGTGGGGCACGAGTTCGCCGGGGCCGCGCCCGTGCGTCTGGTCTTCGGCCGGGACATCTCCGCCGCGCCGGAGGCGGCTTTCCGCGCGCTGGCCGAGGACGTGACCGGCTGGCCCCAGTGGTTCGGATCGGTCACGCTGGCCCGCCCCCTCGACGGGGGCGCGGGGCGGGAGATCCGCCTGAGGGGCGGAGCCCGGTTCCGCGAGACCGTCCTGGTGGCGAAGACGCCCGAGGTGTACGCCTATCGCGTCGACGTGACCAATGTGCCCGGTGTCCGTGCCATGGTCGAGGAGTGGCGGCTCGCGCCGGCCGGGGCGGGGACGCATGTGCGGTGGACGATGGCGGCCGACGGCACCACGCCGTTCCGGCTGGCGCTCAGGGCCGCCCGGCCGGGGCTGGGGCGGGCCTTCCGCTCCGCGGTGACCTCACTGGACGGCCGGCTCGCGGGATAGGTCCCCGCCGGGCCAGACGCCGGTCCGCAGCAGGGACTCGATCGCATCCGTGTAGGGCGCGACGTCCAGGCCCTGCGCGGCCAGCCAGGCGTCCGAGTAGTACTTGTCCAGGTACCGGTCCCCCGGGTCGCACAGCAGCGTCACGACGCTCCCGTGCCGTCCCTGCGCGACCATCTCCGCGACGAGCTTCAGGGCGCTCCACAGCCCGGTGCCGGTGGAGCCGCCCGCCTTGCGGCCGATGACCCCCTCCAGGGCCCGCACGGCGGCGACACTGGCCGCGTCGGGCACCTTCATCATCCGGTCGATCGCGCCGGGCACGAAGCTCGGCTCCATCCGGGGGCGTCCGATGCCCTCGATGCGGGAGGCGCTGTCACAGGCGACGTCCGGATCACCGGTGGTCCAGCCCTGGAAGAAGCACGAGTTCTCCGGGTCGGCGACACAGATGCGGGTGTCGTACTGCATGTAGTGGACGTAGCGTGCCAGGGTCGCCGAGGTGCCGCCGGTGCCGGCCGTGGCGACGATCCACGCCGGTTCCGGGAACCGTTCCGACCGCAGCTGGCGGAAGATCGATTCGGCGATGTTGTTGTTGCCCCGCCAGTCCGTGGCCCGTTCGGCGTAGGTGAACTGGTCCATGTAGTGGCCGCCGGTCTCCGCCGCGAGGGCGGCGGAGGCCTCGTACATCGTGCGGGGGTCGTCCACGAAGTGGCACCGGCCGCCGTGGAACTCGATCAGGCGGCACTTCTCGGCGCTCGTCGTGCGCGGCATGACCGCGATGAAGGGCACGCCGATCAGCTTCGCGAAGTACGCCTCGGACACGGCCGTCGAGCCGCTGGACGCCTCGATCACCGGGCGGCCCGGGCGGATCCAGCCATTGCACAGCCCGTACAGGAAGAGCGAACGCGCCAGCCGGTGCTTGAGGCTGCCGGTCGGGTGGGTGGACTCGTCCTTCAGATAGAGGTCGATGCCCCACCGCTCGGGCAGCGGGAAGAGCAGCAGATGGGTGTCGGCCGAGCGGTTGGCGTCGGCCTGGACCCTGCGGACGGCCTCTTTCAGCCAGCCTCGATAGGCCGGGTCGCTGTGGTCGACGTCGAGGGTGGCGCCGGTCAGGGTTTGCTGGGGAGTGCTCACGACAGGGCTCCTTACGCTGAGCGCCGACGGCGTCCCGCGCGGCCGGTACACCGATCATAAGCACCATCCGCACCACCCCTCACCTGCATAAACAGTCCTTTGGGAGGCCCAAAGGCACCCCTGGGGGCGGGGGGCGCGGGGGCGCAGGGGCGCATTGGCGCGAGTGCTCCACGCGCCCCGGGGAAGGGGGGCGCGTGTACTGGTGCTCGGCGGCGGGTGCGGGCAGACTGCACCGGCGGGAGCAAGGGCACACTGGATCTGGCAGGAGCCGGCCCGCGGAGCACGGTCCGGCACACCGACGCACACGAGGGGGCGGGTGGCATGGCGGAGCCGGAGTTCACGGCCACGGGCGTGCGGATCGGCAAACGGCTGCGGTCACTCACCCGGGCCGGCCAGGTCCGGATCAGCGAGGGTCGGCTGGAGTTGCTCACCAGCTACGGCAGCGAGATAGACAGCGCACCGGTGCAGGCGGTGCGCGCGACCAGGCCGTGGTTCGTGCCCGAGGACCGGGCGTTGGCGGACCTCAACGGCAACCGGTACCTGCTCACCCTCGGCGACCACGATCCCGCTCCGGGGGAATCCGGGCCGCCGGCCGCCCGCCGTTTCATCGAAGCCGTCCGCCGGGCTGCGGGGCGCGGCGCCTGAGATGTCCGCGAGTTGCGCCACCTTGTCCGCTGCGTCACGCTGGTCTCACGTCACTCTGGGTCTACCGGCGATAACGCTGCGAACCAGCCCGCCGGCCACGACAGCAGGCGGCCGCGTCACGCAGGCGACCTGCTGGATCCGAACTCCGTGTTCTTCCGGACCTCACGTCGGGGAGTCGCAGCCGTGATCAGTCACCCAAGCAGGCACTGCACGGTGGAGCTCCAAGCCCTGCCGTCGCGGATCGGCCAGGTCCGCAGAATCGTATCTGCGCAGTTGCGCTACTGGCATATGGATTCGCTGATAGACCGGGCCTCGCTCGGTGTGACAGAGCTGTTGTCCAACGTCCACCGGCATGCACAGCCCGACAAGACGTGCACCGTCGAGATGGAGCTGCTGATCGACCGGCTCAAGGTCTCGGTGTACGACCATGATCCGCGCCTTCCTGTCGTGGCGGACGCCGGGCCGCTCGCCACGTGTGGGCGGGGGCTGGCGATGGTGGCCGCGATGAGCGAGAGCTGGGGTGCGGTGCCGGACGGGGAGTCCGGCAAGGTCGTGTGGTTCACGCTGCCCGCACCGGGCGAGACGGCGCCGGCGGCGTGGGGGCGGCGGCCGCGGCTCACGGCCGTCGAGCCGGCCGATCCCCGGTTCACGGAGGTCGCACTCGTCGAGCACGGGTTGGGCAGCCGCGAACCCGAACGCGCGCCGGCGCGGTCGACCGTGCCGGGCTGAGCAACTCGGTTGCCCGTGCGGGGTGTCGGGCCGGGCCGGGGGTGGGTTGCGCCCCCGGCACCGGCGAGTTGCTCCGCGTCGGTGCCGGCCGGGAGGCTGCCCGGCAGCCCGGCGCTCGCGGGGTGCCGTCGCGCCCACCGGGCGAACGCCCGGGCCACCGCCACCCGTTGCTGCCGGCCGCCGGACAGCTCCGCGGGCGGGTACCGCAGCCGGCCGCGCAGGCCGACCACGTCGACGCGTGCGTCGACCCACTCCCGGTCTCCCCCGCCGCCCGCGAGGTCGAGCGGCAGGGTGATGCTCTCCGCGACGGTGAGCGTCGGCACCAGGTTGTGGGCCTGGAACACGGAACCCACCCGGTCGCGGCGCAGCAGGGTGAGGCGGCGGTCGTCGAGACAGCCCAGCTCGGTGTCACCGATCCAGGCGGCGCCGGAGGTGAGAGTGTCCAGTCCGGCCGCCCAGTGCATCAGGGTGGACGTGCCGCACCCCGAGGGCCCCATGATCGCGGTGAGACGGCCGGCCGGGAAGGTCACGCTCACCCGTCCAGGGCCCGTACGGCGGTGTCGCCGGTGCCGTACACCGTGACGGCGTCGACCACCCGGGCGGTGGTCCGGGTGCCGGTGGTCGTGGCGGTCATCGCGCACCGCCCTTGCCGGGCCGGCCGAACTGCTCGTCCAGGACGGACAGACGGCGCCAGTACTCCTCCTCGTCGATCTCACCGGAGGCGAAGCGGTGGCCGAGCACCGCGATGGGAGAGGTGTCCTCCACCGTCGGCCGGCCCGGGCCGGGGCCGCGGCGTCCGCGCCCCGCCGTGCGGCGCAGCAGCGCGATGCCGCCGCCGATGGCCAGGGCCCAGAACACGGGGAAGAACAGGATCCACGGGCCGGGCCCGCCGTCTGAGAAGTGCGCCAGGGTCTGCATGATCGTTCAGCTCCTCGGGGGCGATCTCTCGTCGTTCCTTGTGCGACATCTCGAGAGTCGTCCCGCGAGGGGGGCGCGGTCGTCGTACGGCCGGCGGCACCGTGCGTACCTCCCGGGGAGTACGCGGGCGGCGGGCCGCTGCTCCCGGCCCGCCGGAGCCACGGCCCGTCTGCGTGCTCCGGGGGCACCGTGGGGTCAGCCGGACTGGGCGCTGTCCTTCATCGCACCCCAGCCGTGCCAGCGTTCGACCTCGACCCACCCGCTGACCCTGGCCCGCTCGCGGTCCGGGTACGGCCTGCCCTCGTAGTGCCGGGACAGCCGGTCGATGTCCGCCAGGTCCTTGTCGTCGTACAGTTCCGCGATCCGCCCGATCAGGGTGACATGGGTGTACCAGTCGTCACCGGCCAGCACCGTGAGGGTCACCCGGGGATCGCGGCGGACGTGCTTGAGGCGCACTCGCCCCTCGTCGAAGTTGACCAGTGCGCGGCCGTCCTCCCAGAGATACCAGGTGGGCGTGGACACGGGCGCGCCGTCGGAGCGCAGCGTGGCCATGACGCAGGGGTTGGGCCTGCGCAGCAGGGCGTCGGCCTCGGGCGGGAGTGGGGGCTTGGACACCAGGGGCTCCTCGGTGTGCTGGACGGTGGGGTCGGCGTGCTCAGGCGGCGGGCCCGTCGTCGAAACTGGCGTAGTAGGCCGCGGCCATGTCCTCCTGGCCGTGGCCTTTGCCGGCGGCCCGCTCCAGTCGTTCGGCGCTCGCGGCGGCGACGTCCAGGCGGACGCCGTGCTGCCGGCCGGCCTGCACGATCAGTCTGGCGTCCTTGGCCGCGGTCGTCACGGCGAACTGGGCCGGGGTGAGCCGCCCCTCGAGGATCAGTGCGGCCTTGGCGCGCAGATAGCCCATGTCGAGCGGGCCGCCGGCGATGAGGTCGAAGAAGCCGTCCGGCGCGACGTCCAGGGCCTCGGCCAGGGCGAGGGTCTCTCCGACGGCGGCGGTGGCAGCGACGACCCAGCTGTTGGCGACCAGTTTCAGGCGGGTCGCGCCGGCCGCCGCTCCGTCCTCGCCGGTCCACACCGTGCGGGCGCCCACGGCGTCGAAGACGGGGGTCACCCTGTCCCGGCCCTCGACGGGGCCGGCGGCGAGCACGGTCAGCCGGCCGGCCTCGGCGGGCTCGCGGGTGCCCAGGACCGGGGCGTCGTAGAAGAGCAGACCCTGCTCACGGGCGAAAGCGGCCAGTTCGGCGACGCCCTCGATGCCCGCGGTGGTGGACTGCGCCCAGACGGTTCCGGGGCGCAGGGCGGGGGCGGCCAGGCCCATCGTCTCCAGGGTGGCCGCTCCGTCGTACAGCATGGTCAGCACGACGTCGGCGGACTCGACCGCCTCGGCGGGAGTGCCGGCGATGTGGGCGCCTTCGGCGGCGAGCGGTTCGGCCTTGGCTCGCGTGCGGTTCCAGGCCCGGACGGTGTGACCGGCGCGGGCGAGGTTGCGGGCCATCGCCGCGCCCATGATGCCGGTGCCCAGGACGCTGACGGTGAGCTGGTCGGTCATGAAGTCGGCTTTCTGTGCGTCGGAGGGTTGGCGTTGTTACGTCAGTGCCCCCAGAGGATCGTCCAGTACCGGCTGCCAGGCGAGTTCCGCCGCGCCGACCAGGCTGTTGTGGTCGAGGGTGCAGGGGAGGATGGGCACGCCGCCGCTGCGGCCCCACAGGCTGCGGTCGGCGACGACGGCGCGGAGCCGGTCCGGGTCCGCCTCCAGCAGGGTGCGGTGCAGTCCGCCGAGGATGATCCGGTCGGGGTTGAGGATGTTGACCAGCCCGGCCAGGCCCAGTCCCAGCCGGTCGATGAGGGACTCGGTGGCGGTGCGCACGTCCGGGTCGTCGTACTGCCCGCGGATCAGGTCGTCGGCCTGCCTGAGCAGGGACATCTCGGGGCCCGGTGCCCGCCCTGCCGCGGTCAGGAGCGCCAGCGGGTCCGCCTCGACGTCGAGACAGCCGCGGCTGCCGCAGTGACAGGGCCGGCCCTCGGGGTTGACGGCGAGATGGCCGACCTCCAGCGCGAGTCCCGAACTGCCGGAGTGCAGACGGCCGTCGAGGACCAGCGCCCCGCCCACACCGCGGTGGCCGGTGGCCACGCACAGCAGGTCGCGGGAGCCGCGCCCGGCGCCGTGACGGTGTTCGGCGAGGGCGGCGAGGTTGACGTCGTTGGCCGCGAAGGCGGGCCCGTCCAGCCCCGCCGCGCGCACCTGTTCGGCGAAGATCTCCCGCACCGGGGCGCCCGCGGGCCAGGCCAGGTGCAGAGGGTTGAGGGCGAGCCCTTCGGGTTCGGCCACCGCCGAGGGCACGGCGAGCCCGGCGCCCACGCACCGCCGCCCGGTCCCGCGCAGCAGGTCGGCGCCCGTCGCGACGACGGAACCGAGGACCTTCGCCGGGTCGGCGTCGACGACCTCGCAGCCCGGCGCGGTGGCGACGATGCGGCCGCCGAGCCCGACGAGGGCGGCCCGGAAACCGTCGGCGTGCACCTGCGCGGCGAGCGCCACGGGTCCGTCCTCGGCGACGGAGAGCCGGTGCGAGGGGCGCCCCTGCGAACCGGCCGCCGCACCGGGCCGGGCGTCGACCCTGATCAGCCCGAGCGCCTCCAGTTCGGCGGCGACCGCCCCGGCCGTCGCGCGGGTCACGCCCAGCTCGGCGGTGAGCACCGCGCGGGTCGGTGCGCGTCCGGTGTGCACGAGCTCCAGCGCGGGTCCGAGCGCGCCGCGCCCCCGGTCCAGCCGCGTCCTCGAGGTGGTCCCTTCCCCCGCCGGCCGGGGGTCCGCCTTCCCGCTCATGAAGGCGAGTCTCCCATGATCCGCAGTCGCCGCGGACTACAGGCCGCTCACCCGCAGCGTGATGTTCAGCCGCCCGGACAGCCCCAACTCCGGGGGTCCGGTGCCCGCGTGCACCCGGGGAACTCCGTGGTACGCGAGCCGGGAGGGCCCGCCGAAGACGAACAGGTCGCCGCTGCGCAGCTCCACATCCGTCCAGGGGCGGGTCCGGGTCGCGGGGTTGCCGAAGCGGAAGACGCAGGTGTCACCGAGGCTCAGCGACACCACGGGCGCCTCCGACCGCTCGTCGCTGTCGCGGTGCATGCCCATACGGGCGTCGGCGTCGTAGAAGTTGACCAGGGCGATGTCGTACGCGGCGTCCCGCGCGGTCTCCGCGCCCAGCGCGTCGGTCACCGCGCGGCGGCCCAGTTCGCCGAGCCGCGCGGGGAAGGGCTTCACCGGCGCCCCGTCACCGTCGACGACGGTGCGGGCATAGCCGTACGGATACCAGTGCCACCCCAGGCACACCTGCCGGGCGGTCATGGTGCCGCCTCCTGGAGTGCGCACGGTGCGCAGCCCGGCGGGCGGCCGGGCCCACTGCCTGCACGACTCCAGCAGCTCCCGCTGCTCCCGCGCGCCGAGCCAGTCCGGCAGGTGCACCGCACCCGGCGCGATCTCGGTCCGTGCCCTGGGGAACAGCTCGGCGTCCATGGCTCCCATCCTCCCTCCTCCCCGACGGGTGTCGCGCCGGTGCTCGGATAGCCTGGTCGGACGATGAACGACCGTATGACGACGCCGTGGGGCGACCGGGTGCTGGCCCGGTTCCCCGATGATCCGCGGGACAGGCTGCGCGCCTGGGACGCGTCCGACGCGTACCTCCTCAGACATCTCGCCGACCGGCGGATCCCGCTGTCCGGCACGGTCGTGGTCGTCGGCGACCGCTGGGGCGCGCTGGTCACCGCGCTGGCGGAGCACCGGCCGACGCAGATCACCGATTCCTGGCTCGGGCAGCAGGCGACCCGTGCCAACCTGGCCCGCAACGCGGCGGAGCCCGGCACGGTGCGGCTGCTCACCACTCAGGATCCCCCGCCGGAGCGGATCGACGTCCTGCTCGTCCGGGTGCCGAAGAGCCTGGCGCTGCTGGAGGACCAGCTGTTGCGGCTGGCACCCGCGGTGCACGAGGGCACGGTCGTCGTGGGCACCGGCATGGTGAAGGAGATCCACACCTCGACGCTGAACCTCTTCGAGCAGATCCTCGGCCCCACCAGGACCTCGCTCGCCGAGAAGAAGGCGCGGCTGATCCACTGCACACCTGATCCCGCAGCGGACCGCCCCGCCAACCCCTGGCCGTACCGCTACACGCTCCCCGACGGCATCGGACCGGTCTCGGGCCGGACCGTCGTCAACCACGCCGGGGTCTTCTGCGCGGACCGCCTCGACGTCGGCACCCGCTTCTTCCTGCAGCATCTGCCCACCGGCCGGAACGGCGGCCGGGTGGTGGACCTGGGCTGCGGAAACGGCGTCGTCGGCACGGCGATGGCGCTGGCCGATCCGCGGGCCGAGGTGCTGTTCGTGGACGAGTCCTTCCAGGCGGTGGCGTCGGCGCAGGCCACGTACACGGCGAACGAGGTCCCCGGGCACGCCGAGTTCCGGGTCGGCGACGGCCTGGCGGGCGTGCCGGCGGGCAGCGTCGACCTGGTGCTCAACAATCCGCCCTTCCACTCCCACCAGGCCACCACCGACGCCACCGCCTGGCGCATGTTCACGGGAGCCCGCCGCGCACTGCGCCCGGGCGGCGAGCTGTGGGTGATCGGCAACCGGCACCTGGGGTACCACGTGAAGCTGCGGCGGCTGTTCGGCAACAGCGACGTGGTGGCGAGCGACCCGAAGTTCGTGGTGCTGAGGGCCGTCAAGCGCTGACGCCCGGGACGGGGCGCTCAGGGCGTGGTGAGTGCCTCGATGACCGCCGCCACCGTCCGGGTCATCGCCTCCCGTCCGACCGTGAGGTAGCCGCGGGAGTCGACCACCTCGGGGTGGGCGGTGAGGAACTCCCTGATCGCGCCGGTCATGGCGATGTTCAGGGCCGTTCCGACGTTGACCTTGGCGATGCCGCCCGTGACCGCCGCGGCCAGTTCGTCGTCGGGGAGGCCGGAGGAGCCGTGCAGGACGAGGGGGACGTCCAGGGCGGCGGACAGCCGTTTGAGGAGGGCGTGGTCGAGGGTGGCGGTGCGGGTGGTCATGGCGTGGGTGGTGCCGATGGCGACGGCCAGCGCGTCCACGCCGGAGTCGGCCACGAAGGCGCGGGCCTGCTCGGGGTCGGTGCGGGCGCCGGGGGCGTGGGCGTCCAGCGCGGGCCGGCCGGACTTGCCGCCGATCTCGCCCAGTTCGGCCTCGACCCACAGCCCTTGGGCATGAGCCCAGTCCGCGGCCGCCCGGGTCGCGGCGAGGTTGTCGGCGTAGGGCAGCCGCGACGCGTCGTACATCACGGAGCCGAAGCCGGCGTCCGCGGCCTGGCGCAGCAGGGCGTCGCTCCGGACGTGGTCGAGGTGCAGCGCGACGGGGACGGCGGCGCGCTCGGCGGCGGCGACCGCGGCCCGGGCGAGCGGCAGCAGCCGGCCCTGGCGGAACGTGACGGCGTTCTCGCTGACCTGGAGGACGACGGGGGCGTCCATCGACTCGGCACCGGCGATGACGGCCTCGACGTGTTCGAGGGTGATGATGTTGAACGCGGCGACCGCTGAGCGGTTCGCGGTCGCGCGGCCGACGAGTTCGCCGGTGGTGGAGAGGGGCACGGTCGTTCCTTTCCGACGGGTCAGGGGGCGAGGACGACCGAGCGGGTGAGGTGGCGGGGCCGGTCCGGGTCCAGGCCTCGGACCGCCGCGACGGCGACCGCGAGCCGCTGGGCGCGGACGAGTTCGGCGAGCGGATCGAGGGTGCCCTCGATCCACAGCCCGCCGGTGCCACCGACCTGCGCCGCCAGCCCTTCCGGTGCGTCGCCGAACATCCAGGTCGCGGTGCCGGAGGTGGTGATGCTGATGGGGCCGTGCCGGTACTCCATCGCCGGGTAGGCCTCCGTCCAGGCGAGTGCGGCCTCGCGCATCTTCAGCGCGGCCTCGTTGGCCAGGCCCACGGTCCAGCCGCGGCCCAGGAAGGTGAACTGGGCGCAGTCCGTGAGCCCTTCGGGCAGCGGCGCGCCGAGGGCCGTCCGCCCGTCCTCGACGACCCGTTCACCGTGCAGGCCCAGGTGGGCGCGGAGCAGGGTGAGGACCGTGGTGGCGAACCGGGTCTGGACGACGGAGCGTTCGTCCGCGTAGTCGAGGACGACCGTCTCGTCGGCGAGCGACTTCACGGGGGTGGCCGGGTCGGCGGTGAGCGCGGTGGTGTGCGTGCGCCCCTTCAACCGGCCGAGCAGGTCGAGGACTTCGGTCGTGGTGCCGGAGCGGGTGAGGGCGACGACACGGTCGTAGGCGCGGTGGTGCGGGAACTCCGAGGCCGCGAACGCGTCGGTCTCGCCCTGTCCCGCGCCCTCGCGCAGGGCCGCGACGGCCTGCGCCATGAAGTACGACGTGCCGCAGCCGACCACCGCGACCCGCTCGCCCCGCGCCGGAAGCACCGGGGCGTGCGCGACGGCCTGCCCGGCTGCGCGCTGCCAGCACTCGGGCTGGCTGTTCAGTTCGTCCTCGACATGTGTCATGCCGCTCCCCTGATGGCTTGGTGATTGTTCCTGCAAGATAGAGCCACCTTTCAAGCATAATCAAGCATCATGCGCTCAGCCGGGTGCGTTAGGGTCGCCGGAGAACGGGAGAACGGCCGGGAACGGGAGGGCGGATGTCACGGGACGCCCGCTGGAAGACGCTGTTGGAGCTGCTCGTCGAGCGCGGCCGGCTGGACGTCGAGGAGGCGGCCGGGGAGCTGGCGGTGTCGGCCGCGACGATCCGGCGCGACTTCGACCAGCTGGCCGAGCAGCAGATGCTGGTACGCACCCGGGGCGGCGCGGTGGTGCACGGGGTGTCGTACGAGCTGCCGCTGCGCTACAAGTCGGCGCGGCACGCGTCGGAGAAGCAGCGCATCGCCAAGGCGGTGGCGGAGCTCGTCGCGCCCGGCGAGGCGGTGGGCCTGACCGGCGGGACGACCACCACGGAGGTGGCGCGGGCGCTCGCCGTACGCGGCGACCTCGCCTCCGGGTCGCCCGCGCTGACGGTGGTGACGAACGCGCTGAACATCGCCAACGAACTGGCCGTGCGCCCCCAGTTCAAGATCGTGCTGACGGGCGGCGTGGCCCGGGCCCAGTCCTACGAGCTGGTCGGACCGCTCGCGGACGGGGTCCTGAGCCAGATCACCCTCGACGTGGCGGTGCTCGGTGTCGTCGGTTTCGACGCCGCGCACGGGGCCGCCGCCCATGACGAGGCGGAGGCCGCGATCAACCGGCTGCTGTGCGAGCGGGCAGAGCGGGTGATCGTGGCCGCCGACTCCAGCAAGCTGGGCCGACGCGCGTTCGCCCGGATCTGTGCGACCGAGTCGGTGAACACGCTGGTCACGGACTCGGCGGCGGATCCGGAGACGGTGCGCCGCTTCGAGGAGGCGGGGCTGCGGGTCGCGCTGGCCTGAACGCCTCCGCGGCCGGACCCGGCGAGGGTTCCCCGCTCGATCCGCCGGACGGACCTACGCTGGACGAAGTGGTGCACACGGGACGATGTGCGCCGCTTGGGAGGCTGCGATGGACGGGACGGCCAAGGAACAGGAGACGTCCGGCAGGCCGCGGTACACGCCGATCGCCGATCACGGGCTGATCGGTGATCTGCGCAGCGCGGCGCTGGTGGGGACCGACGGCACCATCGACTGGTACTGCTGCCCGTCCTTCGACTCGCCGAGCGTGTTCGCCGCGCTGCTGGACGCCGAGCGGGGCGGCTCCTTCCAGCTGGCGGCGGCCGTGCCCGCCCACACCAAACAGTTCTACTTCCCCGACACCAACGTGCTGATCACGCGGTTCTTCACCGAGGACGGGATCGGCGAGGTGCAGGACTTCATTCCCATCGACGGCGAGTCGGCCGAGCAGCGTCCGCACCGGCTGATCCGGCGGGTGCTCTGCGTACGCGGGTCCATGCCGTTCCGGACGCGGGTGGCCCCGCGCTTCGGCTACGGCGCCCTGCCGCACACCGTGCGGCTGACCGGCGACATCGCGCTCTTCACATCCCGTGGCCTGTGCCTCGCGCTGACCGCGACCGTCCCGCTGGAGACCGACGGCGGGGATGTACGGGCCGATTTCAAGCTGGCCGAGGGCGAGACCGCGGTGCTCACCCTGGACCCGTGCGCCGAAGGCGCGTCGCCGTACCGGTGCGAGTGCGGGGAGGCGGAGAGGGAGTTCAACGCGACGGTGGCGTACTGGAGGCGCTGGCTGTCGTCCTCGCGCTACAAGGGGCGGTGGCGGGAGATGGTGCACCGCTCGGCCCTCACCCTGAAGCTGCTCACCCACGCGCCGACGGGCGCGATCGTGGCCGCGCCGACGACCAGCCTGCCCGAGGAACTCGGCGGGGAACGCAACTGGGACTACCGGTACGTGTGGGTGCGCGACGCCGCGTTCTGCGTCTACGCGCTGCTGCGGCTGGGGTTCACGGAGGAGGCCAAGGGCTTCATGACGTTCGTCTCCCGGCACATCAGCCCGGGTGACTGCAAGGCCTCCGGCCCGTTGCAGATCATGTACGGCATCGACGGCCGCACCGATCTGTCCGAGACGGAACTGGGGCATCTCGAGGGACACCAGGGCTCCGCGCCGGTGCGGGTCGGCAACGCGGCGGCCGAGCAGTTGCAGCTCGACATCTACGGGGCGCTGGTCGACTCGATCTATCTGTACGACAAGTGGGCCGAGCCCGTCTCCAGCGAGCAGTGGGACCATGTGACGGCCCTGGTGGACTGGGTGTGTGCGCACTGGGACCAGCCGGACGAAGGCATCTGGGAGACGCGCGGAGGGCGGAAGAACTTCCTGTACTCGCGTCTGATGTGCTGGGTGGCGATCGAGCGGGCCATCCGGATGGCGCACCGGCGGGGCCTGCCCGCCGATCTCCCGCGCTGGCGGGCGACCCGGGACACCATCTACCGGCGGATCATGAGCCGCGGCTGGTCGGAGGCGCGGCAGGCGTTCGTGCAGCACGAGGACGGGGACGTGCTGGACGCGTCGGTCCTGATGATGCCGCTGGCGATGTTCATCGCGCCGACCGATCCCAAGTGGCTGTCCACGCTCGACTCCCTCACCGCCGACCTGGTGTCGGACTCCTTGGTGTACCGCTACGACCCGGACGCGAGTCCCGACGGACTGCGCGGCGACGAGGGCACGTTCTCCATCTGCTCCTTCTGGTACGTCGAGGCGCTGACCCGGGCCGGCCGGCTCGACGAGGCACGCCTTGCCTTCGAGAAGATGCTCACCTACGCCAACCATGTCGGCCTCTACGCCGAGGAGATCAGCCACACCGGGGAGCAACAGGGGAACTTCCCCCAGGCGTTCACACATCTCTCCCTGATCAGCGCCGCGTTCAACCTGGATCGCGCCCTGGGCTGAGTCTCAGTGTCCGTGGCCGTCGTCGGAGTGCTCCGGCGTGGCGCTCGGAGCCGCCTGCTCCCCCGCCTCGACCGTGAACGCCGCGGTGCGGACGACCCCGTCGTGCTTGAAGTCCAGGAACAGCCGGTACCTGCCGGTACTGGGCGCGGTGGCGGTGAAGGAGACCTCCGGGCCGGGCTCGGTGGTGCTGTCGCCGGGCTCGCCGTGGGGGTGGACGTGCAGGTAGGCGAGGTCTCCGGCGCGCAGGGCGACCAGATGGCCGTAGGCGCCGAGGTAGGGCTGGAGGTCGGTGACCGGCTTGCCGTCGCGCGAGACGCTCAGACGCAGTTCGCTCGCCCTGCCGGGCTGCAGGGACCCGCTCAACTCGACGTCGTAGCCGTCCACTCGGGCGGTGGCGGCGGGCCGGGGAAGCTCCTGCGGCCGGTAGGAGCCGGACGCGGCGAGGTCGGCGCCGAGGGTGAGGTTCTCCGCGCCCTTGCGTGCCGGGGTGAAGTCGGCGAAGACCCGGTAGCCGCCGGCCCGGGGGAGGTCGACGGGGGTGCTCCAGGTGCCGTCGGCCGCCCGGACGGGGTGCAGGTGGCGGTAGGTGAGCAGGTCACGCGAGGCGACGATCAGATGGAGTTCCTTGTCGTGCTCGCGACGGTATTCGGTCACGGCGCGGCCTCGGTCGTCCCGGACGGTGAAACGCAGGTCGGCACGGTTCCCCGCAGCAACACGAGGGGTTTCCAGCTCGAGGGTGTAACCCCCCTCGGAGATCGGCAGCCCGCCGGCCGCGTGCGCCCCCGCCGACGGCGGTTCGTGCCGCTTCTCATGCTTCGGCGCAGGCTCGGCGACGACCGGGTCGAGCGCCTCGCCGACGCCGTACGCCGTACCGAAGGTGGCGGCCAGGGCGGCGGCGAACGCGGTGATCTTCAGTCCGGTGTTCATGACCGTCTCTCCTCGAAAACGGGGTCGCCGACTCCCTTCGGAGCCGATCCATACAGGTCACCATACCCCTAGGGGGTACCAAGTCAAGCCATCCACCCCCTTGCCGAAAATACCCACCAGGGGTATACATGGAACCCGCCCTACATACCCCCACCCCGTATCTCTGACAGGAGCCCAGCATGACCGTCCCGACAGTCGGCACCGACGAGGTGGAGCTCGCGATCGGCGGGATGACGTGTGCGTCGTGCGCCGCCCGGATCGAGAAGAAGCTCAACCGGATGGAGGGGGTCACCGCCACCGTCAACTACGCCACCGAGAAGGCGCGGGTCAGCTACGGCGGTGAGGTGACCGTCCGCGACCTGATCAGCACGGTCGAGGCCACCGGGTACACGGCCCGAGAGCCGGCACCGGCCGAGCCGGCCCGGGAACCCGACGAGCTCCGCTCCCTCAGGCAGCGCCTGATCACGGCCGTGGCACTGGCGGTACCGGTCGTGGCGACGGCGATGGTCCCGGCGCTGCAGTTCGAGTACTGGCAGTGGCTGTCCCTGACACTGGCCGCACCCGTCGTGACCTACGCCGCCTGGCCGTTCCACAAGGCGGCGTTCACCAACGCGCGGCACGGCGCGGCCACCATGGACACGCTGATCTCGGTGGGCACGTCGGCCGCGTTCCTGTGGTCCCTGTGGGCCCTGTTCTTCGGTACCGCCGGCACTCCCGGTATGACGCACCCCTTCGAGCTGACCATCGCCCGCGCCGACGGATCCGGGAACATTTATCTGGAGGCCGCAGCGGGAGTGACCGCCTTCATCCTGGCCGGCCGCTACTTCGAGGCACGCGCGAAGCGGAAGGCGGGGGCGGCCCTCCGGGCACTGCTGGAGCTGGGTGCGAAGGACGTCACCGTGCTGCCCGCCGACGGACCCGAGAAGACGATCCCCGTCACCGAACTGAAGACGGGCGACCGCTTCCTGGTACGCCCCGGCGAGAAGATCGCCACCGACGGAACCGTCGTCGAGGGCTCCTCCGCGGTGGACGCCTCGATGCTGACCGGCGAGTCGGTGCCGGTGGAGGTGGCCGTCGGAGACCCGGTCACCGGAGCCACCGTCAATGTGGGCGGGCGTCTCGTCGTGACGGCCACACGGGTCGGCGCGGACACCCAACTGTCCCGTATGGCCAAGCTGGTCGAGGACGCACAGAACGGAAAGGCCGCCGCCCAGCGCCTCGCCGACCGCATCTCCGCCGTCTTCGTCCCCGTCGTCATCGCCCTGGCCCTGGGCACCCTGGGCTTCTGGCTCGGCAACGGCGCCGGCCTGACGGCCGCGTTCACCGCCGCCGTGGCGGTCCTGATCATCGCCTGCCCCTGCGCCCTCGGCCTGGCCACCCCCACCGCTCTCCTGGTCGGCACCGGACGCGGCGCCCAGCTCGGCATCCTCATCAAGGGCCCGGAGGTCCTGGAGTCCACCCGCCGCGTCGACACGGTGGTCCTCGACAAGACCGGCACGGTGACCACGGGCCGGATGACCCTGCTCGCCGTGCACACCACCGAGGACGAGGCCGAAGTGCTGCGGCTCGCGGGCGCGTTGGAACACGCCTCGGAGCACCCGATCGCCCGCGCGGTGGCCGACGGCGCACGGGAGAAGCTGGGCCGCCTGCTGACGCCGGAGGACTTCGCGAACGTCCCCGGCCTGGGTGTCCAGGGCGTCGTCGACGGCCACGCGGTCCTGGTCGGCCGGGCCGGACTGCTGCGGGAGTGGGCCCTGGAACTCCCCGAGGACCTGGCCCGTGCCAGGGACAGGGCCGAGGAGGCGGGACACACCGCCGTCCTGGTCGCCTGGGACGGCGAGGCGCGCGCGGTACTGGAGATCGCGGACGCCGTGAAGGAGACCAGCGCGGAGGCCATCAGCAGGCTGCGCGCGCTCGGACTGCGCCCGGTCCTGCTGACGGGGGACAACGAGGCGGTGGCCCGCTCGGTCGCCCGCGCGGTCGGTATCCCGCCGGAGGACGTCATCGCCGAGGTGCTGCCGCAGGACAAGGTGGACGTCGTCAAGCGGCTGCAGTCCGAGGGGCGTTCGGTCGCGATGGTCGGCGACGGGGTCAACGACGCGGCGGCGCTGGCGCAGGCCGACCTGGGCCTGGCCATGGGCACCGGCACGGACGCGGCGATCGAGGCCGGTGACCTGACCCTGGTCCGAGGGGACCTGCGGGCGGCGTCCGACGCCATCCGGCTCGCCCGCCGCACCCTCGGCACCATCCGGTCCAACCTGTTCTGGGCATTCGCCTACAACGTAGGGGCTCTGCCGCTCGCGGCGGCCGGACTGCTGAACCCCATGATCGCGGGGGCCGCCATGGCGTTCTCCTCGGTCTTCGTGGTCGGCAACTCCCTGCGTCTGCGCACGTTCCGGGCGGCCTGAACCCGGGGTGGGCGGGCCGGATGGATCATGCGTACCGTGGGCACTTGGTGGTTCCCGCCCCACGGTGCGGGTACGCCACTCCAGGATGCCACCGCGGGAGAGACAGATGAGCGAGCCGCCCACCACCGACCAGGACGTCACCCGTCCGCTCACCGGGCCCGTACCGCCCGCCGACGGAGTGCGCAGGGTAGCCTCCGCGGTGCTCGGCGACCTCAGGGCCGTGGACGGCGCCCTGTACGCGGCGGTCGCCGCCACTCCGACGCCGACCCTGGACCGGGCACTGCGCCGTCTCTCCCACGCGGCCGACCACTCCAAGATCTCCTTCACCATCGCCGGAGCGCTCGCCCTGGCCGGCTCACGGCCGCGCCGGGCGGCGCTCGCCGGGGTCGGCGCGATCGCCGTGGCGTCGGCATCGGCGAACCTGCTGGGCAAGCGCCTGGTGCGCAGGAACCGGCCGGACCGGGAGGCGGCGCGGGTGACCGTGGACCGGCACGTACCGATGCCGACGTCGGCTTCGTTCCCGTCCGGGCACACGGCGTCGGCGGTCGCGTTCGCCACGGCGGTGGGGACGGTGCTGCCTGCGGCGTCGGTGCCGTTGGGGGCGCTGGCGGGGGCGGTCGGGTACTCGCGAATCCATACGGGGGTGCACTATCCGGGTGATGTGGCCGCCGGTGCGGTACTGGGCATCGCCAGCGCGGCGACCGCGCTGGCCGTGGCGTCGGCCCGCCTGCCCGCGTCGTACGCGCGGGGGCCGCGGCGGGGGTGAGCCTGCTGGTCGGCGCGGTCCGGGGGTGGGTTGCGCAGCCTACGGGGTGCCTCCCCCCACTCTCGACCGCGCTCGAGCGGGAGGTACCTCCAAGGCCCTTAAAGGCACTGGGGGAGGCACGACTGCCCGCGGATCGCGGCAGGAGCGGCGGCGGGCCGCAGCCGCGAACGGCGCGAGGTGCGGATCGCGGCGGGCGCGGGGTAGCCGCCGACGGCGGGGAGGGGACGGGGCGGGGGTGTCCGCCCGCAGTGGCTGGCGCGTCCGCACCCCGCACCCCACCAACAAGCCCCATCGCGCCAGTCCGAGGACGGACACCCCCTCCCCGGCCCCGCACCCCCCACCCACCGTAGGCGCTACGCGCACCCCCACCGG
>NZ_JBVIGA010000012.1:0-25878 GCF_055571035.1 Streptomyces malachitofuscus
GTCGCAGGTCGGCACGGCCGAAACGGTGGCCGATGCGCAGAAAGAGGTCGTCGAGTTCACGGTCCCAGGTCGCGTCGGCAAGGTCGTCGATCACGCGGGAAGGCTGCCCTCGTCACAACGCAGACAGTTCTCGATGTCATTCGTTGGAGGGGCGGTCCGGCAAGACCGCCCCTGACGTGCCAGCAGCCAACTACACTCCCGACGACGCCTCTGACCAGGCCAGATAGCGAAACGCTGCTGGAGTACTAGCTGTGACAGGGCGGCGAATGCCCCCGGCAGGATTCGAACCTGCGACACCCGCCTTAGGAGTTCGATCAATTCGTGGCACTGCCGGGGAGCCGCCTGGCCACGCTGGCCGTGCCGGACCGCCTGGGAGTGCTGGCGTCCGGCGCCGTTGATGTCACTCGTGGATGTCAGAACGGAGCCACCGCGTGCGCTCGCTGACACGATGGTCCCGTGGTTGACCTGGAGCGCATCAAAGCGGAGACCGTGGCGTACTTCCGAGCAGTCGATGAAGCCGCCACCCATCGGCACCACTTCGGCCACGCTGACGAGGCGGGCGGCTTGTGGTACATCGAGTCCGTACCTGACCGCGGTGAATGGGTTGTCATCAAGCTAGCCGAGCTGCCGGAGGCCGGTGAACTCCACCGTTATAGCTGGGAGCACCTGGAGGCCATCCCGGCAGACCCAAGTCAGCAGTCCAACAGACTTCGACAGTTTGCGGTGAAGGTGGCTACGGCTTCGTGGCTGCGCTCTCGATCCTCGACCAGCTCCTCAAGGGAGGGGACGGACCACAGCTCAGAGGGGAACCTGTGTCGGCCCTCTCTGGCGGCTATAGCGATGTCCAAAGCATTCGCCCATGAGTGCAGCTCCGTGATGACCTCGCCAGCTTCGTTTGCCGCTTCCTCCGGTCCCTCAAGAGCGATCAGACTCCCAGCGACGTCCAGACGCTCGATTACTTCGCTGAACTGTTCGGAAGGCGAGCAGAGGAGGAGGCCCGCGCTTCGAAGGCGTCTACGGCACTGTCACCCAACCTGAGAGCTTCCGTCGCCTGACTCACAAGCTGACTGAAGGCATCCCGCCGCAGTTGTCGACGCCAGTGCTCATGCTGGGTCCTTCTCTGATCTTTCCCGCTGAGTCGGGCAGCCCCCAACGTGCCTACGATGCCGATCAGGCCCCCGACCACTGCTCCTACCAACCCTGCTATGCCTTGATCCACGGCAGCAGTAAAGCTGAGAACCCAAACCTTCGGGCGGAGATCGGCTTGCTGTGGCCCCCTCTTTGGTCCGCCGGGCACGACAGATGCCCATTCACGATCACGTGAATGGGCATCTGTCCAGCGTCGGGGTGGCGGCCTTTGAAACCACGACCTCTTCGTCCCGAAGCAACTTGGATGACCGTCTGACCTTGGGCCGCTGAGCCTCTCACCTGCCCCGATGGTCCACAGGCGTCCGCGCTTGTCCGCCGCCGTACGTCGGCGTTGTCACGCAGTTAGACACTCACCCAGCAGGCGCTACGCGAGCTTCAGTCGCCCGCGAACCACAGGTAATTGCCTGGAGTGGCTGCGCACTCACCCAGCATCCTCGCGAGGTCGTCCAATGCGGCGAGCTGACGCTCGTCACTGCATCGTTGCTTCAGATCGCCAATCTCGCGGACGGCGGCTGTGGCCTCCTGCTCGTTCATCAACGTATCCCCGTACAGATCGACGGCAGTGAGCCTCCCGGGTACGCCGAGGAGCTGAAGAGAGCCGAGCGCATCGGCCAGAGCGTCGCCATGCCCGTAGGAGCTCTGCAGGCGTGTCGCGCGCCAGTTCTTGCGTGCCGGCCGTGATGAGTGCAGCTTCAGATCAATCCCCATGCCTCATGATGCACACGCTGTGCTGTTGAATAGCCGCTCGTGACCTGCGCGGTCACACGTGGTCAAGGCCTCTCGCTCACAGGTGCCTTCTTGCCCTGGGTCTTGTCGGATCTCTTGGTGGCCTGCGTTTTCGCTGTTCAGGAGTAATGGGCACGTGCGCCTGGTAGTCGACGTTGGTCATCATTGGCTACTGTCGAGCGACCTCGGACGGCCCAGGGACGGCTCAGTTTTGGCGCGCTCGGCTGACGGCCAGCACCCTCGATGCGCCCTGTCTGAACCTCAGCCGACGACAGTCAGCCAAGACGATGGGTCAGCCGCCCTTGCAGGCACGCGTGTGCCTCGCTGTGCCCCCGCCGGCCTGAGGCACAGCCGTCAACGTGCGTTGGTCGTCCTCGACTGCGTCAAATCCGGTGCCCGTGGGGCAGAGCGCGGTAGTAACCTGCGGGCATTGCTCGGGCTTGGATGCTGGGGGAAGCACGTGATCGTTCGCCACAGGGTGCCGGAAGGGATGCCGCGTCCCACAGGCGATGAGGGCCAGGCGCTTCTCGATGCGATCTGGCTGCACTTCAGCGCCGCCCGTCAGTGGCCGACTTTCGATGAGATCGACCGCAGGTTGCACCTGAAAGGTCTGGTCTTTGAGGAGGCCGTCCAGCAGCTGTGTCCGGCGCTGTTGCGGGGCCTGAACCGAGACATCTCGCTGCTCCCACAGGGCACGGCGCTACTTGAACTGACGATCGCAGGCGCTGCGAATACCGAAGGCGGGTCCGTTATCGGCGCTTTCCTCGGCATGGTGCGTACTGCAGCCGCGATCGAGCCCCACTTCGGTAGGCCCGATGAGCGGCCATCGCTGAGACCTCAGGATCTGAGATCGGCCGACGGTATCGACGCCGGGCTGCTGACTAGCGAGACGATGTACGCCGCAGCTGTGATCGGCGTGCACGAGCCTTGCTTTAACGGTGGCAGCTTCAGCCATGGGGCGAAGGACTGGACGCTGTACTTCGACCGGGACATTAGGCCGTTCGCTGACGTGCGCCAGTTGGAGGACTACTGGGAGAGACGCACGCAGGTACTCGGGGCGCCGCGAGCAGAGGGCGACAGTTTGCCCTTCGCGGATCTGCGGACCAACTACGACTACGTCGCGCCATGGCCGTCAGCAGCGCCACCCGTGCCAGCCCTTGCCGAGAAGTCGCCGAAGACTCTGACCGTCGAGTGCGTTCTGCACCCACTGGTCGCGGAGGTGGCCGCCGATCGGTTCGCCAGCGGTTTCTACCGCGACGCGGTGAGTCGCGCGTTCCAGGCAATCGAGAACCGTGTGCAGGAGTTGGCCAGCAGTGATGCGGTCGGGGAGAGGCTCATGGGTATAGCCTTCGGCGCCAGACCAGACCCCCCAAAGCTCACGGTGACCCGGTCCACGGGAGCCTCGCTGGAGAGCGAGCAGAACGGCATGCAGTTCCTCTTCAAGGGCGCAACTGGCGCGCTGCGGAACCCTCGGATGCACGGGCCGGCTGAGGAGGACGACCGTGACGAGGCGGAGGAGATGCTGGTGTTCGCCAGCTTCCTGATGCGGCGCCTGGACATCGAGGACGAGAAGCGCAAGCAGGAAGCTCTTCAGGCCGCCGCGTCACAGCCGTGATCCCGCACCGGCCTCCGGCTTGGATCGGGGCACCACACTTCGCCATGCTGCTTCCCCCTCCGGCCTCGTGAAGCTCTAGGCACGGTGTCTCGGCTCCTGCCGGCAGGGAAGGCGCACACCGTCCCTGTCTGGTGCGAACCGTCGGGGCGTGGCCCTGCCGGGCTCGGCTACTTTCACCGTGATTCCCCGCTGTTCCCCGCTCCATCTGGTGCGGTTGTGGTGCAGCCCGTGGAACCGACGATCTTGAAAACCGTCGTGGCAGCGATGTCACCGTGGGTTCAAATCCCACCGCCTCCGCGCGACGAGCAGTGAGAACGGCCCCCGACCAGGTGCACGGTCGGGGGCCGTTGTGCTGTGCAGCGCCCCTCTGGGCACCGTGACTTCCCGCGGCTTCCCGCACGATCGGGCACGGATGGGGCACGGGTAACTGTTGATCCGACGTCCGGTGGATACTGTGAGCAGGCAGGCACGGGCGAGGGCAGAACCAGAGCGGGCGATGCTAGCCATCTCAGCGATCAGCCTCCAGAGCGCCGATCGCGGTGGCAGGCTCGCATGGTTGCCTCTGAAGGAGTTCGACCGTCCTATGCGCACCCCTGGCTTCGTCCTCGCCTATCGTCGCCACCGCACCAAGGTGGTGGACGACCAGATTGATGAAGTTGAACGTGCTCTTGGCGTCCTGGGCTACTCGTGGATCGCCTTGCCCCTGCACATTCGAGTCGCGCTTCGCGAACACCGATGGTGGGATACCCGGGCCACGGTACAGAAGATCTGCCGCATAGCCCTGGCCTACTACGGCGTCGTGTACATTATGGCTCTCCTCAGAAACGAGCCGTGGCAGCCTGGTGCAGTGTTCGCCTGGCTCTTTTTCTGGTTTCCCCTCTACGGGATTATCCTCACCTTTCGGGCTCCGCGTCAGCGGCGCCGGTACATATTGGTGGCCGCCTGTATTTCAGCGATCAGATCTTGCGCCGAAGCCCGGACAGAGGGAAGCGTCCAGCGCTCTTGGCTCCTGCAAGCGGTCTCGTCTGAGGTGGCTTCCGTGGAGCGCGCCATCTTCCGCGCGCGTCGGGCTCAACTAAGAGTGGCACGCGGACGTCATTCCCGGCAGGTTGGTCTCCGCCAGCATGCCGAAAGAGTGGTGGCCGCTCTACGAGCCGCCGAGGCACGAATGGACGTAGATCGTCAGGATGCGGCGCTGGAGGCTCTGGCCGGCCTCCTAATTGGTATCGCTTCCAGCGCCGCTACGGGTCGAATTGGTGCACTGTTACCGGAGGGCGTCACTTCTCAGTACAGGGACGTGCGGGTGCGCGATTGGGAGGTCCTACGCACTGCAGTGGTCGCGGTGGTGATCACGGGCGCGGCCATCGGCGTTGGATTATTGGGACTTGGGGATGTCGCAGCCTGGGCTGTAATCGCGGGGGTGTTTGTCCTCGTCTCTCTTTTGGCATTCGGATCGGAATGGCGGCGGCTGGTCCACCTTATTGACATCTTCCGCGCCTGATCTTCCTGCTTCCAGCCCACGGAACCCTTTCACGTCAGTCAGCCGCGCTGGCAGGTGCGGGAAGCCGCCCGGAATCCACACAGGCAACGAGTGGCCAACCAGGAGGCTCAGCCACAACCCGACACCCCGCCGCTGAACTCCTCCGGTAGCAGCGCCCGACCGTGGTCCTACTTGTGTGTCACCCCGGCAATGGCCTTCGAGTCATATTCCCCTCCCTCGTGCAGAAGGAGATACGAGCGGGCCTCGCTGAAGTGGTACTTAGCCGGGAACTCGGACCAGCCTAGCTCCTCGTGCGCGGCGATGGCATTGAGTACGGCATCCCGTGTGATCGCACCTTTGCGCATGGTGGCAGGGGTGTGGCTGCTGACAGTCAGGAGCGGGTGTGAGGCGCCAAGGCTGAGGTCCCTGACCGTACTGGCCGGGGACCTCAGCAAGTTCAGCAGACAGGATTTTGAACCTGTGTCCTCATCCTTATCAGGCCGATCAGAACTCTGCGATGAGCGTGGTCTTCGGCAACTCAGAGGCTTGGTGCTGGTCGCCGTCGTCCGCCCTGAGCCGACCCGTACGCGACTGTTGGTGTCAGCCGCTGATGTCAGCAGACGGTGGGCTTGACGCGCGGTTGCGGAAGGCGTACCACAATCGCCTGCACAACGATCAGCACGATCGCGGCAACCACCAACCAAGTGGCCTGACGCAGAACGCCAGTCATCGTGGCGCCGTTGATCACACACGCCATGGCCACAGCCAGTAGGAGCATGATTTTCTTGCGACTGTCAGTCCCTCGTGCGAGAGTTGCAAGCAGGTGGGTGTCAAGCACCGACAGTCCACCGAGACCCGGGATGGGCATAGTTCCTCCTTGGTTGTCAGGAGGGCGCGCCCGGAGCCTCTTCCCAAAGGCGGGCGCGCCCTTCGGTGTTGATGCTCCAACGGTATGGCACGGGCCTGACAGTAGGTGCTTCTCGGGGTCAAGTCGCGAACTTGAACACGGCACCCCCGTAAGGATGCACTCGGGTCAACTCAGGCGAGCCTAGGCCATGATGCTTCAGTCGCCTGACCTGCGAGGATCCGCTCCTATATCACACCGGACTGACAACGCCGACTCTTACTGTCCACGATAATCTCGTGTCACATGGGCACATGAGTGGGATGTGCCAATTTAAGGCGTAACGAAGGTCACTTAATTCACGCTCGCCGGTTCTCTACCTGCCGGTTCCCACCACTACCCCGGTTCCCATCCCGTCCGCCGTCGACCCACACACCGTGGAGCGGGCGTGGTTCCTGGCGTCCAGGTGGAGCGCGCCACTGTACGAACGACCTGGACGCCAGGGGCCGCGTCTGCTCGGCTCTGCCTGGGTCGGACCAACGGCAGGCGGGCGCCCGGGCCGACCAAGTCCGATGCGGGTGCTCGCGTGGTCGTCCTCCCGGCCTTCCTCCGGAAGGAGGTGAAGCGGCACCTCGACTGGTTCGCCGAGAAGGGTCCGGACGGGTTGGTCTTCGTGGGGGAGAAGGGCGCGGCCTTCCGGCGCACGACGTTCGGGCGGAAGTGGCGGCGGGCCCGTGAGGTCGCCGGTCTCCCGGACGGCTTCCGCTTCTACGATCTCCGTCACACCGGGCACACCCTGTCGACCCGCTCGGGCGCCACCCTCCGGGACACGATGGTGCGCGCCGGCCAGTCCTCCGAGAAGGCGGCGCTGATCTACCAGCACTCCGACGAGGAGCGGCAACGGGAGGTCGCCGCCGGGCTGGACGACCTCGTACGCGCCGAACGTGCGAAGGACCACACCGACGACCGTGCGCACCACAGGGAGGAGTCGTCGGGCTAATGGTGCGGTTGTGGTGCGGCATCCACTCGCCGGTCTAGACAACAAAGAACCCCCGGGTCACTGACCTGGGGGTTTAGCATGGAGCGGGTGACGAGAATCGAACTCGCGCTCTCAGCTTGGGAAGCTGATGTTCTACCATTAAACTACACCCGCGTAAGATCCAGACCCCGTCGAATCAACGGTGTCCGAACGCTCGCTCACTCTACCTCATGCCAGGCCCCCGGTGTTCAACCCCCGGGGGCCTGACGGTGTTTCAGGCGTGGATGCGGCTGCGGAGGGCAGTCGTCGGGGCGTACCGTGAAGCCGTGGCGCGTGTCCGGGGTGCCGCCTGGAGGGTCGTTCCTTTGATCCCGTAACGTGGCTTTTGTCGTCAGGGCAGCAAGCCAGACGCGGCTCTTGGGGAAGGGACTCTTGGACTTGATGGAGCGCACCGTCGTCCGCTGTGCCGATGGGCACGTGTTCACCGCCACCTCGTTCCCGATGCAGCAGGCCGAGCGGCTCGGCCCCGGCCGGCTTCTGCGGTGTCCGCGCTGTGCGCGGCTTCGCAGTGTCGTGCCGGTCAGCCTGCTGAAGCGGTAGCGCGGGGAGAGAGACAGAGGGCGTGGGCGCGCGGGGCGGCCGGTTGTGGGCGTTCCGCGCGCCTTGCGTATTCTCGGGGCGTGCTTCTCTCAGACAAGGACATCCGGGCCGAGATCGACGCCGGGCGGGTGCGGATCGATCCCTACGACGAATCCATGGTGCAGCCGTCCAGCATCGACGTACGTCTCGACCGCTACTTCCGGGTGTTCGAGAATCACCGCTACCCCCACATCGACCCCTCCGTCGAGCAGGTGGACCTGACCCGGCTCGTGGAGCCGGAGGGCGACGAGCCGTTCATCCTGCACCCCGGTGAGTTCGTGCTGGCCAGCACGTACGAGGTCATCACGTTGCCCGACGACCTCGCCTCGCGGCTCGAGGGGAAGAGCTCGCTGGGGCGGCTGGGGCTGGTCACCCACTCCACCGCCGGGTTCATCGACCCCGGGTTCTCCGGGCACGTGACGCTCGAACTGAGCAACCTCGCGACGCTTCCGATCAAGCTGTGGCCCGGCATGAAGATCGGGCAGCTCTGCATGTTCCGGCTCAGCTCGCCGGCCGAGCACCCGTACGGCAGTGAGCGCTACGGGTCGCGCTACCAGGGGCAGCGGGGGCCGACGGCCTCGCGGTCGTTCCTCAACTTCCACCGGACGCAGGTGTGAGCGGCGTGCGCGAGAACCTCAGCTACGAGCAGTTCGGCGTCGCCGTCCGCGAGCTCGCCCAGACCATCGCCGACGACGGTTACCGGCCCGACGTGGTGCTCAGCATCGCGCGGGGCGGAGTCTTCGTCGCCGGCGGGCTCGCCTACGCGCTCGACTGCAAGAACATCCACCTGGTCAACGTGGAGTTCTACACGGGCGTGGGGACGACCCTCGAGATGCCCGTCATGCTCGCGCCGGTGCCCAACGCCATCGACTTCACCGACAAGAAGGTGCTGATCGCGGACGACGTCGCCGACACCGGCAAGACGCTCAAGCTCGTGCGCGACTTCTGCCTCGACGCGGTCGCCGAGGTGCGCAGCGCCGTCGTCTACGAGAAGACGCAGTCGCTGGTGAAGTGCGAGTACGTGTGGAAGCGGACCGATGAGTGGATCAATTTCCCGTGGAGCGTTCAGCCGCCGGTGGTGCGGCGGGACGGGCAGGTGCTCGACGCCTGACCACGACCACACGGAAGGGCTCCCCGGGGAGCCCCTTCCGTGTGCAGTCCGTCGGATCAGAACGTGCCCAGCTTCACGATCGACAGCAGCGCGACCAGCTGGATCGCCGACGCGCCCAGGGCCTTGGGCCAGGGCAGGTCGTGGGAGCGGCTGACCATGACCGTGAGCAGGGCGCCGGCCGCGACCCAGGTGGCCCAGCCGAGCATCTGGACGAAGGCGGCGTCGCCGCCCGCGAACATGGCGAAGACCAGGCGGGGCGCGTCCGTGATGGACATGATCAGCATGGAGAGGCCGACCGTGGGCTGCCAGGCGCCGTCGCCGCCGAGCTGGCGGGCCAGGGTGTGGGTGACCACGCCGAGGATGAAGGAGCTGAGCACCATCGCGACGGCCGTCGTCAGGACGATCGGGACCGCGTTGGAGAGCGTGGCGCTGATGGCGTCCTCGCGGGCGCCGTCGAAGCCGAAGACGGCGAGCAGGCCGTAGAGGAAGGTGACGACGAGGGCGGGGCCCCACATCGTGTAGTCGCGCATCCGGAGGAATGTCTGCGCGGGGGACAGGACGACGCCCTTGAGCAGGTCCTTCCAGTGCAGCCGGGGGCCGACCGGTCCGGGCGGCGGGGCCGAGCCGGCGCGGTAGGTGTCGCCCTGGTTGTAGGGGTCGTCGTTGATGGAGAAGGCCTGGGTGTGGCCCGGGTTGTTCGCCGCGTACGGATCGTGCGGGGCGCCGCCGTGGGGGTGGGCGCCGTCGCCGAAGTACTCGGGCTCGCCGTGACCGCCGTGCCCGCCCTGACCGCCGTAGCCACCGCGTCCGCCGTGCGCCTGCGGCCAGGGGCTGCCGCCCCCGTTGCCGCTGCCGTACGACGACGGCGGCTGCGGCGCCTGCGGGTAGCCGTACGACGGCCCCGGCGGCGTCTGCTGCCCGTGCGGGGGGTGTTGCGGTCGCGCGTGCGGAGCGCCGTTGTTGTTCCGGCCGCGTCCCATCCTGAATCCAGCCACGTCATCGAACGTACCTGGTCCCCGGCGGCCGCGTGCCGGACCCCGGCTTTCGGGCAGGGCTTTGCGGCCGAGCTGTGACATCCCCTAAGGGGTCGTCAGGCCCGTTGTCCGTCCTCCGTAGGGGTGCGGGTCGGTCCGGTCCTACGGAGGACGGAGACGCGGGGCTCGGTCAGTCGGCGAAGTTGGAGCCGAAGTACGGGGTGCCCGCCGTGGAGATGCCGGAGGTGCCCGCGCCGATGAAGCGGGAACCGCTCGTGGTGATCTTCGTGCCGTTGGACGGCATGTAGACCATCGCGCCGTCGCCCTTGTCCTCGGCGGAGCCGACGATCAGGTCGGCCCTGCCGTCGCCGGTGACGTCGTCGAGCTTGACGTCCAGGCCGAAGCCGTCGTTGTCCTCGTTGCCGCCCGGGACGCCGGTGTTGTTCTGGTGGAAGGACTGGCCGCCGGAGGAGGTGTTCAGGCCGTTCGCGGTGCCGTAGAGGATGATGACCATGCCGGTGTCGGCCTCGGAGCCGATGTTCTCGCCGGCGACACCGATGGCGAGGTCGAGGAAGCCGTCGGCGTTGATGTCGCCGAGGTCGAGTTCGTAGCCGAAGTAGTCGTTGCCCTCGGACCCGCCGGGCACGTTGCCGGTGTCCTGGGTGATGCCGGTGGCGGAGGCGGTGAGCGGGCCGGAGGCCGAGCCGGAGGTGACCCAGACCTTGCCGCCCTTGGCGGAGTCGGGGATCGGCGTGCCGTCCTCGGTGGTGGAGTTCCAGTAGGCGCCGCTGACGATGTCGCCGAAGCCGTCCTTGTCGATGTCGCCGATCGCGGTGATGACGCCGGGCTTCAGGGACTTGGCCGCGGAGGCCTTCAGACCGGTGCTCGAGCCGGGGATGAAGAAGTTGCGGTTCCAGCCGTACTCGGAGGTGGTCTCGAAGCCGTCGACGACCAGGTCGGTGGCGCCGCCGTCGACGTCACCGGCGGTCAGGTTGAGCGGGCCGTCGGCCTCGGCGCCCTGGATGGGCGGCGTGACGGTGTAGCGGCCGCCGGACTTGCCGGTGGTGGTGAAGCCGCCCTTGAAGACGTGGAGGGTGGCGTGGTCGGTGCCGACGGCCAGGTCGGCCTTGCCGTCGCCGTCGAAGTCGCCGGCGGCGAGGTTCTTGCCCCACAGGTCGTGGGAGGAGGGGGCCGGGTCGTTGACGGTGATGCTCTTGCCGGTGATGCCGGAGGCTGAGCCCCACAGGATGGTGAGGAGGCCGCCGTCCTTGTCGCTGCCGAGGTCCTCGTACGGGGCGGAGACGGCGACGTCGTCGTAGCCGTCGCCGTTGAAGTCGGCGTAGGCGTGGTCGTAGCCGAAGTTGTCCCCGGTCTCGGCGCCGCCGGGGACACCGCTGGTGTTCTGGCTGATGGTGTGGCGCTTGGCGGACGACACTCCCGTGGAGGTGCCGTAGAGGACGGCGAACTGTCCGGCCTCGGCCTTGCCGGCGACGTGGGCGCCCAGGGCCGAGGTGGCCACGTCGCCCCGGCCGTCGCCGTTGAAGTCGGCCATGGCGACGTGCGTGGCGTCGGCGGCGGTCGCGGGCGAGGCGACGAGGGTGAGCAGACCGCCCGTGAGCGCGACGGCGGTGGCCGAGGCGAGGGCGAGTCTCGTGTGTCGGTGCATGCGGGTTCTCCCTGCGGCATGCGAGGGATGCCTGGCGGGCATCCGGAGTCGATGAGGTGCCGGGGCCGTCCGGGTTCGCCGGGAGTTGTCCCGCGGTTCACCGGAGGTTCGGCGATCATGAGACCGGCGGCGGGCCGGGAGGGTTGTACGTCTGTTCGGTCAACTTCGAGGGTCCCGGTGGCGGGGCACGGCGAGGGCGCCGCGCGAAGGGCGCGATGGGCGCCTGGGCATGCACGGCCGAGGGACGCCCGGGCTCTGGGCATGCACGGCTGAGGGACGCCGGGGCGCGGCGAAGGGGCCCTGCGGGCACGGCATGAGGGCGCGCTGATACGGCGATGCGGCACCTGGGCATGCACGGCTGAGGGACGCCGGGGCGCGGCGAAGGGGCCGCGTGGACACGGCCGAGGGTTGGCCGGGCACGGCGAAGGGGCCGCGTGGACACGGCCGAGGGTCGGCCGGGCACGGCGAAGGGGCCGCCCTGTCGGACGGCCCCTTCTCCCGCCGGTCGGCGGCGAGTTACTTCACCGGCTCCGGTTCCGGAGCGTTCTCGCTCTCCTCGTCCCCGGCCGGGTCGACCGGGGTCTTGACGGATTCCAGCAGCAGCTGGGCGACGTCGACGACCTGGATGGATTCCTTGGCCTTGCCGTCGTTCTTCTTGCCGTTGACCGAGTCGGTCAGCATGACCAGGCAGAACGGGCAGGCGGTGGAGACGATGTCGGGGTTCAGCGCCAGCGCCTCGTCGACGCGCTCGTTGTTGATGCGCTTGCCGATCCGCTCCTCCATCCACATCCGGGCGCCGCCGGCGCCGCAGCAGAAGCCGCGCTCCTTGTGGCGGTGCATCTCCTCGTTGCGCAGGCCGGGGACCCTGCCGATGATCTCGCGCGGGGGCGTGTAGATCTTGTTGTGGCGGCCCAGGTAGCACGGGTCGTGGTAGGTGATGAGGCCCTCGACCGGGGTGACCGGGATCAGCTTGCCCTCGTCCACCAGGTGCTGGAGCAGCTGGGTGTGGTGGATGACCTCGTAGTCGCCGCCGAGCTGCGGGTACTCGTTGCCGAGGGTGTTGAGGCAGTGCGGGCAGGTGGCGACGATCTTCTTCGCCGACTTGGGCTTCTTCGACTCCTCCGTGAAGTTGCCCTCGTCGTCCATCTCCTCGCCGAAGGCCATGTTCAGCGCGGAGACGTTCTCCATGCCGAGCTCCTGGAACAGGGGCTCGTTGCCGAGGCGGCGGGCGGAGTCACCGGTGCACTTCTCGTCGCCGCCCATGATCGCGAACTTGACGCCCGCGATGTGGAGGAGTTCCGCGAAGGCCTTGGTGGTCTTCTTGGCGCGGTCCTCCAGGGCGCCGGCGCAGCCGACCCAGTACAGGTACTCGACCTCGGAGAGGTCCTCGATGTCCTTGCCGACGACGGGGACCTCGAAGTCGACCTCCTTGGTCCACTCCAGGCGCTGCTTCTTCGCCAGACCCCAGGGGTTGCCCTTCTTCTCCAGGTTCTTGAGCATCGTGCCCGCCTCGGAGGGGAACGCGGACTCGATCATGACCTGGTAGCGGCGCATGTCGACGATGTGGTCGACGTGCTCGATGTCGACGGGGCACTGCTCGACACAGGCGCCGCAGGTGGTGCAGGACCACAGGACGTCGGGGTCGATGACGCCGTTCTCCTCGGCGGTGCCGATCAGCGGGCGCTCGGCCTCGGCGAGGGCGGCGGCGGGGACGCCGGCCAGTTGCTCCTCGGAGGCCTTCTCCTCGCCCTCCATGGTCTTGCCGCCGCCGGCCAGCAGGTAGGGGGCCTTGGCGTGCGCGTGGTCGCGCAGGGACATGATCAGGAGCTTGGGGGAGAGGGGCTTGCCGGTGTTCCAGGCGGGGCACTGCGACTGGCAGCGGCCGCACTCGGTGCAGGTGGAGAAGTCCAGCAGGCCCTTCCAGGAGAACTGCTCGACCTGGGAGACGCCGAAGACGTCGTCGTCACCGGGGTCGGTGAAGTCGATGGGCTTGCCGCCGGACGTCATGGGCTGGAGCGCGCCCAGGGCGGTGCCGCCGTCGGCCTCGCGCTTGAACCAGATGTTGGGGAAGGCGAGGAAGCGGTGCCAGGCGACGCCCATGTTGAGGGTGAGCGAGACCACGATCATCCAGACGAACGAGGTCCCGACCTTGATCATGGCGACCAGGTAGACCAGGTTCTGCAGCGTCTCGACCGACAGGCCGTCGAAGGCCAGGACCAGCGGGTACGAGGCGAAGTACGCCGCCTCGTAGCCGTCGACGTGGTGCAGGGCGCCCTCGAGGCCGCGCAGCACGTAGATGGCCAGGCCGATGGTGAGGATGACGGATTCGACGAAGTAGGCCTGGCCGGACTTGGAGCCGGTGAAACGGGACTTGCGGCCCGGGCGGGTCGGCAGGCTCAGCAGCCGGATGGCGATGAGCACGGCGATGCCGATCACGGTCATCACGCCGATGAACTCGATGTACATCTCGAACGGCAGGAAGCCGCCGATGACCGGCAGCACCCAGTCGGCCTGGAAGAGCTGGCCGAAGGCCTGGACGAGGGTCGGCGGCAGGGTCAGGAAGCCGACGGCGACGAACCAGTGGGCGAATCCGACGATGCCCCACCGGTTCATGCGGGTGTGGCCGAGGAACTCCCGCACGAGGGTCACACTGCGCTGGTAGGGATTGTCGGTCCGGGCGCCGGCCGGGACCGGCTGGCCCAGCTTGAAGTACCGGACGAACTGGCCGATCGCGCGTGCGAGCAGCGCGACGCCGACCACGGTCAGGACCAGCGACACGATGATCGCGGCGAGTTGCATGGGGGCTCCTCGGGCCTGCGAGGGTTTGGAGAGGGATGTTCCGGTGTTCTGGATGTCCTCGGGGTTCCACTACCGGATTCCCGAGATTACTAAGCGGTAACTTATGCAGTCCGTTTGAGACTACCCCGATCCCCGGCCGCACTGTAGCCGGGCACGGGGTGATCTGAATCGCTGAGGGTTGCCTACCAAGGCGGCCCTCGGAGGTGTCCCGGATGGCGTCCGGGATCCGATCGTGTTATTCGCGCCAAATCGGTCCATACGCCCCTAACTTATATCCGTGCTCTACGGGATCGCCGCCGCCGCCACCGCCCTGCTGCTGTCCGCCCTTCTCACGGGACTGCTGCGGGCCCCCGCCCTGCTCCTGGGAATCCTGGACCGCAGACGGCGGCGCCCGCTGCCGCTGTCCGGGGGAGTGGCCGTGGGGCTGGCCACCGGCCTGCTCGCGGCCGCCGGTGACGCGGCGGGCGTCGCGCCGCTCGGCACCGGGGTGGGGCGGCTGCTGGCCGCGGGAGCGTGCGTGGGCGTGCTCGGGCTGGCGGCGGACATGTGGCGGCTGCGGTGGTGGGTCGCGCCGGCCGGTACGGCCGTGGCGGCGGCGCTCGTCGTGCCGTACGAGTGGACCGGGGTGCCGGGCGGGGCGCTCGCCGCCGCGTGGATCGTCGCCGTCACCGCCGCCTTCCGGGGGCTGGACCACGCCGACGGGGTGGCGGGCACGGTGGGGGCGGTGACCGCGTTCGGGGTGGCGGCCTGCGCGGCGGCCGAGCTGATGGACGGGGTCGCGGTGCTGCTGGGCGTGCTGGCCGCCGCGCTCGCCGGGTTCCTGCTGCACAACTGGCATCCCGCGCGGGCGGCGCTCGGGGCGGGCGGCTCGCTGTTCACCGGGTTCGTGATCGCCGCGGCGGCGGTGTTCGTGCGGGCCGGGCAGGGAATCGGGGCCGGCGCGGGGGTGTTGTACGCGCTGACCGCGGTGGCGTGCGCGGACGCCGTGCTGGTGGTGCTCGCGCGGCGGCTGGCCCGGTGGCCGGTGACGCGCGGCCGGCCGGACCATCTCGGGCACCGGCTGCGACGGCTGGGGATCGCCCCCCGCGCGGTGGCCGTCCTGCTCGGTGTGGCTTCCCTGGGCGGGGTACTGGTGGGGGTGGGCGTGCACATCGGACGGCTGTCCGGGGGTGCGGTGCTGTGGGTGGCGGCGGTCGCCGCGGTGGTCGTCCTGGCGTTCGTACGCCTTCCCGTCACCCCTGTTTTCCGTCCTCGTCAACGATCTTCCAGTGCGTCGTCGCAGGTCACGGGGCAGTTGCGTGTAAGGAACGGATAAGAGTTGAGTCCGCTCGACTCAGCTCTGTTGACCCTGCGGCGGGCGTCATGCATGCTTGAGTCCGTTCCACTCAAGTCAGCTGGAGGAATCGAAATGGCACGTGCGGTCGGCATCGACCTGGGCACGACTAACTCCGTCGTCAGCGTTCTGGAGGGCGGCGAGCCCACCGTCATCACCAACGCCGAGGGCGCCAGGACCACGCCGTCCGTCGTCGCCTTCGCCAAGAACGGTGAGGTGCTCGTCGGCGAGGTGGCCAAGCGTCAGGCGGTCACGAACGTCGACAGGACCATCCGGTCCGTCAAGCGCCACATGGGCACCGACTGGAAGATCGAGCTCGACGGGAAGCCCTTCAACCCGCAGCAGATCAGCGCCTTCGTGCTGCAGAAGCTGAAGCGCGACGCCGAGTCGTACCTGGGCGAGAAGGTCACGGACGCGGTCATCACCGTCCCGGCGTACTTCAACGACGCCGAGCGCCAGGCGACCAAGGAGGCCGGCGAGATCGCCGGTCTGAACGTGCTGCGCATCGTCAACGAGCCGACGGCCGCCGCCCTGGCGTACGGGCTCGACAAGGACGAGCAGGTCATCCTGGTCTTCGACCTCGGCGGCGGTACCTTCGACGTCTCGCTGCTGGAGATCGGCGACGGTGTCGTCGAGGTGAAGGCCACCAACGGTGACAACAACCTCGGTGGTGACGACTGGGACCAGCGCGTCGTCGACTACCTGGTCAAGCAGTTCCAGTCGGGCCACGGCGTGGACCTCGGCAAGGACAAGATGGCGCTCCAGCGCCTGCGCGAGGCCGCCGAGAAGGCGAAGATCGAGCTGTCCTCGTCCACCGAGACCACGATCAACCTGCCCTACATCACCGCCTCCGCCGAGGGCCCCCTGCACCTCGACGAGAAGCTCACCCGCGCCCAGTTCCAGCAGCTGACCGCGGACCTGCTCGAGCGCTGCAAGACGCCGTTCCACAACGTCATCAAGGACGCCGGCATCTCCGTCAACGAGATCGACCACGTGGTCCTCGTCGGCGGTTCCACCCGTATGCCCGCCGTCGCCGAGCTCGTCAAGGAGCTGACCGGCGGCAAGGAGGCCAACAAGGGTGTGAACCCGGACGAGGTCGTCTCCATCGGCGCCGCGCTCCAGGCCGGTGTGCTCAAGGGCGAGGTCAAGGACGTCCTGCTGCTCGACGTCACCCCGCTGTCCCTCGGCATCGAGACCAAGGGCGGCATCATGACCAAGCTGATCGAGCGCAACACCACGATCCCGACGAAGCGCTCCGAGATCTTCACCACGGCCGAGGACAACCAGCCGTCCGTGCAGATCCAGGTCTACCAGGGCGAGCGCGAGATCGCCGCGTACAACAAGAAGCTCGGCATGTTCGAGCTGACCGGTCTGCCCCCGGCGCCGCGCGGCGTCCCGCAGATCGAGGTCTCCTTCGACATCGACGCCAACGGCATCATGCACGTCACGGCGAAGGACCTCGGCACCGGCAAGGAGCAGAAGATGACCGTCACCGGCGGCTCCTCGCTGCCGAAGGACGAGGTCGACCGGATGCGCCAGGAGGCCGAGAAGTACGCCGAGGAGGACCACGCCCGCCGCGAGGCCGCCGAGTCCCGCAACCAGGGCGAGCAGCTCGTCTACCAGACCGAGAAGTTCCTCGCGGACAACGCGGACAAGGTCCCCGGTGACGTCAAGACCGAGGTCGAGGAGGCCGTCGCCGAGCTGAAGGAGAAGCTCAAGGGCGACGACACCGCCGAGATCCGCACCGCCACGGAGAAGGTCGCGGCCGTCTCCCAGAAGCTGGGCCAGGCCATGTACGCCGACGCCCAGGGCGCCCAGGCGGCCGGCGGCGCGTCCGCCGGTGCGGGTGCCGGGGAGGCCAAGGCCGACGACGACGTCGTCGACGCCGAGATCGTCGACGAGGACCGGAAGGACGGTGCGGCGTGACCGAGGAGACCCCGGGCTTCGACGAGCAGTCGCAGCAGCCCGACGTCCCCTCCGGCGCACCCACCGACGACGCCGAGCCGAAGGCCGCCGACACGCCCTCCGCGGAGGACACGGCGGCCCCGGCCGGGGACACGGGCCGTGAAGCGGCCCTGGTGGCGCAGCTCGACCAGGCACGCACGGCGCTCAGCGAGCGCACGACGGACCTCCAGCGCCTCCAGGCCGAGTTCCAGAACTACCGCCGCCGGGTCGAGCGGGACCGCGTCGCGGTCAAGGAGGTCGCCGTCGCGAACCTCCTGACCGAGCTGCTTCCCGTGCTCGACGACGTCGGCCGCGCCCGCGAACACGGCGAGCTGGTCGGCGGCTTCAAGTCCGTCGCGGAGTCGCTGGAGACCACGGTGGCCAAGCTGGGCCTCCAGCAGTTCGGCAAGGAGGGCGAGCCCTTCGACCCGACGATCCACGAGGCGCTGATGCACAGCTACGCGCCGGACGTCACCGAGACGACGTGCGTGGCGATCCTGCAGCCCGGGTATCGCATCGGCGAGCGCACCATCCGCCCCGCGCGGGTGGCCGTCGCCGAGCCGCAGCCGGGCGCGCAGCCGGTCAAGCCGGCCGAGGAGCAGGCCGAGGAGCAGGACGGCTCGGAGAACAAGGAGAGCGGTGGCCCGGACGAGGGCTGACGCGGGAGCTGACGCAGGGAAGGAGGGACGTCGGGGATGAGCACCAAGGACTTCATCGAGAAGGACTACTACAAGGTCCTCGGCGTCCCCAAGGACGCCACCGAGGCCGAGATCAAGAAGGCGTACCGGAAGCTCGCCCGCGAGTTCCACCCGGACGCCAACAAGGGCAACACCAAGGCGGAGGAGCGGTTCAAGGAGATCTCCGAGGCGAACGACGTCCTCGGCGACCCCAAGAAGCGCAAGGAGTACGACGAGGCGCGCGCCCTCTTCGGCAACGGCGGATTCCGTCCGGGGCCGGGCGCGGGCGGCGGCTCCTTCAACTTCGACCTGGGTGACCTCTTCGGGGGTCAGCCCGGCGGCCAGGCGGGCGGCGGCTTCGGCGGCGGCCTGGGTGACGTCTTCGGGGGCCTGTTCAACCGCGGCGGCACGGGGGCCACGCGCACCCAGCCGCGGCGCGGTCAGGACATCGAGTCCGAGGTGACGCTCAGCTTCACCGAGGCGATCGAGGGTGCGACCGTCCCGCTGCGGATGTCGTCGCAGGCGGCCTGCAAGGCCTGTTCGGGCACCGGCGACAAGAACGGCACACCGCGCGTGTGCCCGACCTGCGTCGGCACCGGGCAGGTGGCGCGGGGCTCCGGCGGCGGCTTCTCGCTCACCGACCCGTGCCCCGACTGCAAGGGCCGCGGTCTGATCGCGGAGGACCCCTGCGAGGTCTGCAAGGGCAGTGGCCGGGCCAAGTCCTCGCGGACGATGCAGGTGCGCATCCCCGCGGGCGTCAGCGACGGGCAGCGGATCCGGCTGCGCGGCAAGGGCGCCCCGGGCGAGCGCGGCGGGCCGGCCGGTGACCTGTACGTCGTCGTGCACGTCGGCGCGCACCCGGTGTTCGGCCGTAAGGGTGACAATCTGACCGTCACGGTCCCGGTGACGTTCGCCGAGGCGGCCCTCGGCGGCGAGGTCCGGGTTCCGACGCTCGGCGGTCCGCCGGTCACGCTGAAGCTGCCGCCGGGCACGCCCAACGGCCGCACCATGCGGGCGCGGGGCAAGGGCGCGGTCCGCAAGGACGGCACCCGCGGCGATCTGCTGGTCACCGTCGAGGTGAGTGTTCCGGGGGACCTGTCGGGGAAGGCTCGTGACGCGCTGGAGGCGTATCGCGAGGCGACCGCGGACGAGGATCCGCGGGCGGAGCTGTTCCAGGCCGCGAAGGGAGCTTGATTTCAGATGGACGGCCGTCGACGCAATCCGTATGAACTGACCCAGGACACCCCGGTCTACGTCATCTCGGTGGCGGCCCAGCTCTCCGGCCTGCACCCGCAGACCCTGCGCCAGTACGACCGTCTGGGACTGGTGTCCCCGGACCGTACGGCCGGCCGGGGCCGCCGCTACTCGGCCCGTGACATCGAACTGCTCCGTCAGGTGCAGCAGTTGTCGCAGACCGAGGGCATCAACCTGGCCGGAATCAAGCGCATCATCGAACTGGAGAACCAGGTCGCGGCCCTCCAGGCCCGGGTGGCCGAGCTGGAGGACGCGCTGGACGGTGCCGCGGCGACGATGCGTCAGCGCGAGGCCGCGGTGCACGCCTCGTACCGCCGTGACCTGGTGCCGTACCAGGAGGTGCAGCAGACCAGCGCGCTGGTGGTGTGGCGGCCCAAACGGCAGCAGTCCGACTGACCGCGCGGCTGACGTGGGGCAAGGGGCCCGGTGGACCGACGAACTCGTCGGCCCACCGGGCCCCTTCCCTTCTGTCCGGCCCCGTCTGTGACTATGGTATGGCTGCGTGTCCAGATGATCCTTGCCGTGCCTTCGCAGGTCACACACGAGTTCAGCGCACCGTGTCGTGTCCATCTCGTTAAGTGGCTGCCCTTGACTCCGATGGGGGCGGAAGCGTTGGCTTTTCAGTCACATGGGTCGCAAAGCTGTGCCCACGTCCAAAACGCACCTGAAGTGAGCCCTCGCATGCGTCGTATCGCCATATCCGTGGCCGCCACCTCGATGTCCGTCATGCTCGCCGGCTGCGGCGTGCTCAACGCGACGGAGAGCAGCGACGACGCGAGCCCGGCCAAGGGCGACGACATCACCGTCGGGCTGCTGCTCCCGGAGAAGGCCAACACACGGTACGAGCAGTTCGACTACCCCATCTTCAAGACGAAGGTGGAGTCCCTCACCAACAGCAAGGGCAAGGTCGAGTACGCCAACGCGGAGGCGGACGCCGGCAAGCAGGCGAACCAGCTGCAGCGGATGATCGACGACAAGGTCGACGTCATCGTGCTGGACGCGGTCGACTCCCACGCCATCGCGGACGGGGTGAAGAAGGCCAAGGACGCGGGCATCCCGGTCATCGCCTACGACCGGCTGGCCGAGGGTCCGATCGACGCGTACATCTCCTTCGACAACGAGCTGGTCGGCGAGGTGCAGGCCCGCTCCCTGCTGGAGGCGTTCGGGGAGGACCTGAGCATCACCGACAAGATCGTGATGATGAACGGCTCGTCGACCGACCCCAACGCCAAGCAGTTCAAGGCGGGCGCGCTCTCCGAGCTCAAGGGCAAGGTGACGATCGCCAAGTCCTACGACACCAAGGACTGGAAGCCGGAGAACGCCGAGGCCAACATGACCGAGGCGATCAACGCGATCGGCGCGGAGAACATCGAGGCGGTCTACTCCGCCAACGACGGCATGGCGGGCGGCATCGTCAAGGCCCTGCAGGCGGCCGGAGTGACCGACCTGCCCCCGATCACCGGCCAGGACGCCGAACTCGCGGCGGTGCAGCGCATCATCACCGGCGAGCAGTACATGAGCGTGTACAAGTCCTACCCGGAGGAGGCCGAGAGCGCCGCGGAGATGGCCGTGGCGAGGGTCCAGGGCCGTGACATCCAGTTCGACGCGCTGACCCGCGAGCGGGTGGACAGCCCCACCGACAAGGACATCCCCGCCCAGCTCGTCCCCGTGGTCGCCCTGACGCAGGACAACATCAAGGACACCGTCATCGCGGACAACATCTACGAGCTGTCCGACATCTGCACGGCGGAATTCAAGTCGGCCTGCGCGGAACTCAAGCTCAAGTAACCCCGCCCGTCGCCTTCCAGCCACCCCCGGTCCTCCGGCCGGCGGGTGGCCTCAGCGCGGCCGGCCCACTATGCCGTCTCCGGGGTGGCCGGCCGGCGCCGTGGTGTGCTGTGCCGTCCGTCCCGGTGCGCTGTCGGCCTGCCACAGGATCCGGGCGGCCTGGACGCGGTTGCCGACGAGGAGCTTGTTGTAGATCGCCCGGATGTGGTCCTTCACGGTGTGGCCGCTGATGCTCAGCGTTTCGGCCACGACCGGGTTCGACGCGCCGTTGCTCACCAGTTCGAGGATCTGGCGCTCGCGCGGGCTGAGCGAGGCCAGCAGTTTCCGTGCGGCGACGGCCTCCTCGGCCGGCTGCCCCGGCCGTACGTACTGGTCGACCACGAACCCGGCGGCGGTCGGCGCCAGTGCGACACTGCCCGCGGCGGCGGCCCGGACCGCCCACGGCAGGTGCCGCGCACCGTCCTCGCGCAGCAGGACCCCGCGGGCGCCGAGCCGTAACAGCATGCGGGTGGCCCGGTCCGTCAGCCGGCCGACCAGCACGACGCGGGCGGGCTCGGCGGCGCGCTGGGCCCGCAGGGCCGCCAGTGCCTCGTCCGGGTCGTGGTGACTGGCGACGAGGACGTCCGGCCGCGTCGACCGTACGAGGCTGGGCGCCTGCTCCACCGTGCCGTCGCCGACGACCGTGATCCGGTCGTCGGTCTCCAGGATGTGCCGGACGCCCGCCCGTTCCGGCGTTCGGCAGCCGAGTATGCCCACGCGTATCACTCTTCTGTGCTCCCCCAGGGGTTCGTGGCAGGCCGACCGCGCGTCCATGAGGGCGTTCTCCCGGCGCTCGGCCGTGCCCCGTTGCGTTCCACCGTGCCGAAATGGCCAGTGCAAAAGGCCACTTGCGTGCGGAAGTGGTCGGCTTCCGTTTCGTCCAGCATGCACGGGCTGTCACCCCGTCGCCACCTTCAGCTTGTTGCACGCCGAGCAAGCGGTGGGGTCCATAAAACATGCTTTACATGGCATTCCGGGGCGGCGGGCGAGCGGAGTCACGTTGCGGGAGCGGGGACGGTCCGCGCATAGTTGCGCCTGCGGAGAGCGCTGGCACTCCGAGGCGGGCCGACCGGCCGAGGAGCTGGAACCGGGGGTGGGATGGGCGATGGCCGGGCACGGGACGGACGGGCATCCACACGGTGCTGACCGACTGTGCGAGGCCGGGGATCGCGTGTATTCCCGGGCCGTACGGCGCGGACGGCTGCCCCGGCGGGAGGCGGGACCGGTGCCGTGCCTGCTGGAGCTGGCCCTGCTGCACCCGGACCCGGACGACATGGACTGGCTCGTGCCGACCGCACCGCAGGAGGTCATGACCCGGCTGCTGCGCGAGATGTACGACGAGGTGAGCGCGAGCCGACGCCGGGTCGGGTCCGCCGTGGAGGCGTTCGAGCGGTACGCCGGACTGGGCCGTCAGGTGCTCACGGCACCCTCGGCGGCGGAGGGCCCGGCGATCCGGGTGCTGGACGGGCTCGCGCGGATCCAGGCCGCCATGGACGAGGCGACCCAGGCGTGCACGAGCGAGGTGCTCACCGTCCAGCCCGGCGGCATCCGGCGGGAGGCGGAGCTGTCGGAGGGCCTGCACCGGGCGATGGCGCTGCGCGGGCGGGGCGTGCGGATGCGGGACCTGTACACCCATGTCGCCCGGCACGGGCACGGGTTGCTGTCCTACCTGGAGCTGATGGGCGACGCGGTGGAGGCACGCACGCTGGACGAGGTGATCGAGCGGCTGATCCTCTTCGACCGCACGGTCGCCTTCATCCCCGCGAACTCCGAGCGCACCATGGCGCTGGAGCTGCGCCACCCGGCGCTGGTGGAGTACCTGGGCACGGTCTTCGAGCGGTTGTGGCGGCTCGCCATCCCGCTGACCGCCCCGCTGCCCGACACCGGCATCGAGGGCATCTCGCACCGGGAGCAGTCCATCGCGGCGCTGCTCGCGGAGGGCCACCAGGACGCGGTGATCGCGGAGCGGCTGGGCATCAGCGTGCGGACGTGCCGGGCCCACATCGCCCGCCTGTCGGAGACACTGGGGGCGGCGAGCCGTACGCAGCTGGGGGTGCGGATCGCGCAGGCGGGGCTGGACGGCGCACGGCCGCCGGTGGTCATTCCCCCTGGTCGAGGATCCCCGACCGTCCGATGAGGTAGCCGAGCTGCGCGCGGCTGCTGCTGCCCAGCACCGCGGCGAGCTTGGCGATGTGCTCCCGCGCGGTGCGGATGTTCATGCCGAGCCGGTCGGCGATGACGGCGTCCGTGTGTCCCTCGACGAGCAGGGCGGCGATGGCGCGCTGGCGCGGGGTGACTCCGTTGAGGGTGGGCTTCCGGTCCGCTTCCGGGTACATGGGCGAGGCGAGGTGCCACAGCCGGTCGAAGGTGGTGACCAGGAACGTCACGATCGCCGGGTGCCGGACCTCCAGGGCCGTGGAGCGTTCGGGGCCGGCCGGGATGAAGGCGACCTCGCGGTCGACGATGACCAGACGGTCGGTGATCTCGTCCAGGGAGCGCGCCTCGACGTCGCCGCTGAGGCGTTCGTAACGCCAGGCCAGCGAGGGCGCGTGGCGCAGGGTGTGCTGGTACAGGGCGCGGATGCGGCCGCCCCGGTCCAGCAGGGCCTGGTCGCGCCGGATGGCGGGCTCGTGGACGGCCGGGTCGAACCGGACGTAGCTGCGGTACGGCTGGACCGCGAGGAGTTCCGTGGCGTCGGACATCGCCTCGCCGATGACCAGCCCGATGCGCTCCATGCCGTTGTGCCGGGTGACGAGGGAGGATTGCTGCTCCACCGGTTCACGGGCGCGCAGCAGCGGGGCCAGGGTCTCCGCGAGCCGTTCCTGACGCCGCCGCTCCTCGGCGACGCGGTCCTCGGAGGCGCGCAGCAGCCGGTGCAGGGCCAGGTGCGGTGCGACCGGCTCCAGCCGCGCGGGGTCGTCCTGGGTGGGGCGGAGGAGGCCGAGGCGGAGCAGGAGGGGCGCATCCGCGTCCGTCGCGGCGGGCAGGTGGCCCTCGTCCAGGGCGCGGGCGTACAGGTCCAGTGCCTTCGCCCGCAGCGCCTCGGTGGCCTCGCGTGGCGCGTCGCCGCTCATGCTGGTCGCCCCCCGCTCAGTGGTCCTGCTCGAGAATGCCCGACTGTGCGATCAGATACCCCAGTTGGGCACGGCTGCCGCTGCCGAGCGCGGTGGCCAGTTTCGCTATGTGGGCCCGGCAGGTGCGGACGTTCATGCCGAGGCGGCGCGCGATGGCCTCGTCGACGTGTCCCTCGACGAGCAGTTTGGCTATCGAGTGCTGGATGTCGGTGAGGCCGTCCGCGGCGGTCTCGTACGGGGTGCCGGCGGTGAGCGGGACCGCCCGGCCCCACATGAACTCGAAGACCTTGATGAGGTAGCGGACCAGGCCGGGGTGGCGCAGTTCGAGGGCGACCTGGCGGTCGTCCCGGACGGGGATGAAGGCGACGGTGTCGTCGCAGATGATGAGGCGTTCGACGAGCTCGTCGATGGTGCGGTACTCCACCTTGCCGTCAGCGAACTGCTCGGTCCAGGCGATGCGTTCGGGGTTGTACCGTGCGGTGTGCTGGTAGAGCGTCCTTATTCGCACCCCGCGTTCGATGAGTGGCCGGTCGCGCTCCAGCGCCTCGATCAGGCGCTGCTCCGGGTGACGGTTCTTCGGCTGGACGGTGAGGACTTCGTGCCGGCATTGGGAGGTCGCCAGGTCGAGCGCCTCGTTGATGCGGTCGAGGCCTTCGAGCACAGTGATGGAGTGGACCGGTTCCGTCAGGGGCGCGCCGAGCCTTATGAAGGGCTCGAACGTCTCCGCCAACTCCATGGTCAGCCGCCTGCGTTCGGTGATCTCGCGCTCGATCGGGTCCAGACGCTGGGCCAGGACGACGGAGGGCGGGACGGGGCGCAGCCAGTCGGGGTCGTCGGGATCGGGGTGGAGCAGGGAGAAGCCGACCAGGCAGGGTGCGGCTTCGGCCTCCGCCCGGGGGATACGCCCCGTACGCAGAGCGTTCGCGTACAGACGACTTCCTTCCGCGCACAGCTCCGACATGGGATGGGGATGCACGGCTTTGGTCCGATTCGTTGACAAATCTCCACCCCCCAGGCTCCTGAACATGCAGGAACATGATGCACCGATCGTGTGGCCATGACGTGCCCGAATGAGCCATCGTCTTACTTGACGGGGGAAAAGGGGACCTTCGAGTGAGGACGAAGCCGACTATGCGTAAGAGAATGCTTCGCTCGGTGCTTGTCGCCGCCTTCTCCGCCATTGTGGCCTTCGGTGCGCTGAGTGGCCTTTCCGGCACACAGAGTGACGTGGAGGGTGACACGGTCTGGTCGAGTGGGGCCGTGGGCGCGGGTGACGGCGAGGACGTGGTCTACCTCCCGGCAGACACCGTCTGGAGCTGACGTGACCACCCCACCTGACGACCGTTCCTTCCGCCGTGAGATGGCGACCGCCTACCGATCCGGATGGCATTTCATCGACCTGGTCACCGCCATCCCCCACAGCGGCGACTCGTTGATGGTGACCGTGTTCGGTGAGCCGGTCGTCGTCACGCGGGACGAGGACGGGGACGTGCGGGCGTACCGGTGTCTGCGGCGGCCCCGGGGCGCGCCGAAACCCGTGCGGTGTGCCATCCGGTACGGAATGATCTTTGTGAACCTGGACCAGCGGGACCATCGGCAGGTGGAGTCCGACTCCCCCGCCCCCCGGACCATCTCGGCCACCCCCCGCAGTGCCTGACGCGATTCCCCCGTCGTAACAGATCGCGCAGGTGCTTCCCCCCGCAGCGGGGGGGGGGGGGGGGGGGGGAGGGGGGGGGAGGGGAAGGGTGGGGGGAGGGTTCTTGTGTTTTTACCGCCGCGCGAGGGAT